>JAGWBN010000123.1:0-1091 GCA_021295875.1 Pseudomonadales bacterium | reverse complement strand
GGGCATTGCCGAGTGGTCGGTTCGCCTCGACGGCGATGGCGACTTCGGTACCCTCGACGCCGGCCACGTCGCCGTGGTCCTGGGTTCGTTCCTCGAGCCGGGTCCAGGCGGGAAACGTGAGCGCCACGTCGAGTTTGGTGATGACCGGCAGGTCGGCGACCTCGATGCGGAATCGGTCCGAGTTGATTCCCGCGCCGCTCACGTAGTAGTCCACCGGGTCGCTCACGCCCACCAGCACGAACTCGCGGAATTCGTCCCGCGACGACGGCATCATGCCGGCGCGTTCCCAACGCCCCGAGCCGGCGAAGGAGGCGTTGACGTCGAGGGATGCCGCGGCGAAACCGTGTGCTCGAGCGCGCACCAGCACATCGGCGCCGCGGGGCACCACCGTGTCGCCCGGTTCGACGACGATCTGCGGACGGGTGTCGGCGAACAGGTCGCCGAGCCAGAGCCGCTCGGCGGGCAACCGCCAACTCTGGGGCGCGGCCTGGTACGACCACAGGAGAACGATCGCGGCGGCGGTCACGACGACCAACGGCGGTGCGAAAAGCCAACCCGGCGCCACCCGTCGCGGCGGGTTGCCGTCGACGATGCGCAGTGTCGAACGCGCCAACTGGGGCAGCAGGGCGGGGCGTTGCCGACGACGCGAAGCATCGAGCCAGGTGACCAACTGCCCGTCGAATGCCGTGACCCGTCGTTCGGCGCCTCGGGCCGCGCGCTTGGCGCTGATGCGACGCAATAGGCAGGCCAGGATCGTCGCGCCGCACGCCGCGTACAGCAGTACGCGGGCCGCGACGATCCATCCCTGGGATGGGACCAGGTAGGCGGCACCGGCGGCGAGCGCGAGGGTCAGCAGGGTGACGACGCCGACCCCGGCGGCGGCGATTCGGGCCCGGGCGATCCACGCGAGGCGTTTTCGGCAGCGCTCGACGTATCGCCCTAACGCGCTGTTGGCGCTGTTGGCGCCGGCGTCGGAAACGTTGTTCTCGCCCGTCATGTGGTCGCACGCCCGGGAAGGGGCAGCCAAGATGGTACCTTGAAGCGGCCGATGTTTGCGGCCATGGATTCGACCACCAGCAGCACCGCCGCGA
>JAGWBN010000122.1:7725-8266 GCA_021295875.1 Pseudomonadales bacterium | reverse complement strand
CAGGCCCGTGCGGCTGAAGCCGCCGGCTTCGACTGCATCACCTGCGGCGAGTTGTCCCACGACTCGATGCTCACCATGACCGTTGCCGCGACGGCGACCGAGCGCATCGGCCTGCAGACCTCCGTGACCATCGCGTTTCCGCGAAGCCCCATGGTGCTGGCCATGGAAGCGTGGGATCTGCAGCACCTGTCCGGGGGACGGTTCTGCCTGGGTCTGGGCAGCCAGGTGAAGGGCCACAACGAACGACGTTTCGGCGGCACGTGGTCGCCACCCGCACCGCGGATGCGCGAGTACATCCGCATGATGCACGCCATCTGGGACACCTGGCAGGACGGCAAACGCGCGGAGTTTCTCGGCAAGCAGTACACCTACACGTTGATGACGCCCAACTTCAATCCGGGGCCGATCGAACATCCTCGGCCCAAGGTCGGGCTCGCCATGGTCGGACCGGGCATGGCGCGCACGGCGGGGGAGGTGGCCGACGTGGTGATGCCCCACGGCGGCATCATGTCGGACAAGTACATGCGCGAGGTGCTGCTTC
>JAGWBN010000122.1:0-7715 GCA_021295875.1 Pseudomonadales bacterium | reverse complement strand
GTACGTGGTCCGATTTGGAGATCGCCGAGAGCGGCTACCTGATCCTCGGCGACAGCGACAGCGAGATCGAACAGAAGGCACTCGGCATGCGGCGGGCGTTGTCGTTCTACGGTTCGACGCGCACCTACCACAAGGTGCTGGCGCTCCACGGTTTCGAGGAGTTGGGCCTCAAACTGCATGCGTTGTCGCTAAGGGGTCGCTGGGACGAGATGCGCGATACGGTCACGGTCGACGACATTCTGGCCCTTGCGCAAACGTGCAGCTACGACGGTCTGCCCGAGTTCCTCGCCGAACACCGGGAGTACGCGACGCGTACGGGGCTTGGACTGCCGAGGGCGACACCGGAGCAGCAGGATCGTTATCGGGACATCATGGGGCGGGTGCAGGCCCTGGAGAACCCCGGGGTTCCCCGCGGCCTGGAGATGCCCGCCGACGTCGCAAGCTGAGGATCCCGTCATGGCGTACGACCCGAACAACATCTTCGCCAAGATCCTGCGCGGCGAAGCCGATGCTCACGTGGTACTGGACGAAGAGCACTGCCTCGGGTTCATGGACCTGATGCCGCAGAGCTCGGGGCACACGCTGATCATTCCGCGCGAACCCGCGGAGAGCATCTTCGACTTGAGCGCGGAGACCTTGGCGGTGCTGGTCGCCACGACCCGGCGGGTCGCGCGCGCCGTGAAAGCGGCATTCGAACCGGCCGGGATGATGATCCTGCAGCTCAACGGCGCCGATGCCGGCCAGACCGTGTTCCACATCCACTTCCACGTGATTCCGCGCTATCCCGGCGAGGGATTGACGCTGCACGCCCGTTCGGTCGCGGCTCCAGCGCAGCTCCGCGAGCATGCGGCGAGGATCAGGGCCGAACTGGATTCTGCTCAGACGACAGACTGACGCCGTACTCGCGCCGGCGACCGGACGGTTCGCGATTCCGGTCAGCGGATCAGGCGAACGGACACGTCGAGATCGAGTTGGGCCCAGGCTCGGTCCGCGGTCAGTACCGGAACGTCTTCCCGCATCCCCAACGCAAGGCAGGCGCGGTCGCCCAGCGAGAGTCCCTGGTCCCGGGTTTGCTCGCGAAGCAAGCCGGCTTCGAGCGCCGAGGCTTCGTCGAACGGGCGGACGGCGAGTCCGAGATCTTGTAGCCAACGGCGCGCTTCGTCGCGGCTCGCGCCCCGGTCGATGTAGCGGGTAACGACCTCGGCGACATTCACGGCGGACACCATCCCGCCGGCCAGCGACTCGGCGGCGATGTCGGCGCCGGCTTCCTGGAAGGTGATGGCCAGCAGCGCGGAACTGTCGAACACGCAGGCCATCACTGCTCGCCCCGCTCGCCCCAAAGGGCCCGTCGGTCTCGAAGGAACTCGTCCACCACGCTTTCGTCGGGACTCTTGTATGCCTTTGCCTCGTTCTGCATCCGTCGTATGGCGGCGCCGCGGGCCAGGAGGCGAAGCTCGCCGTCCACCACCCGGGCGGTGACGTGGCCGTCCTCGCCGAGGAACATGGCCGCCCGCATCGGCTGGGGAATGGCGACACGGCCATCCGCCGCCACTTTGAGCGCCTGGGGGCCGACGTGGCCGTCCTCCGGCCCCGCTGGCGTCTCGCCGGAGCGGCGGCGGGTATCGAACGCCGCCTTCCAGTGTTGATACTGGGTATTCGCCGTGTTGGGATTGCCGTTTTCGGCGACGAACCGTTCAACGACATCGCGCCGGGCGGCACGGTGACCGGTTTCCCGGGTGACCGCGTCGGCGATTTCCCACACGCGGCGCGTCCGGGTGCCCTCGCCCGGCATTGGGTAGAGGACGCGTGTGTTTTTCGGCGTCTCCATGGTAACTTGCTCTGAAAGTGGAGAACAACAATATATTCGCTGTTTAGTTGTAATCAAGGACTCTTGTCCAACCAGTGGACCTTGCGGAACTCTCTCGGCCCGAAGGACTTACCAATCAGCCAAGATTTCCCGACCTGTCGGGCACCGTCGATCAGAATGGGCTTGCGCACTGTGCGTCGTTCCCATTCGACGAGACGGTTGTAGGCGAGGCGAGACAGGCCGATCTGCGAAACGGGCGTATCGTCGGAGTCTGACGTTTGTATGCGCAAATAAATGGTGGATATATACAGTTTCATGCGGATAACAGCGGTTCAAGAGCCCGTTGTGTGCGGAAATGACGGGCCAGACGCCGAGGCGGGCGGGACGTTTGGTGGTGCTGGGAGCTTGTGCCGTAGGCGTTTCGCGGTAGGCGAAACCCTCAACGCGACCGTGAGGTCGTACCAGCGGGTCGTTAATGGATCACGCCACCGGCCGTCTTTGTTGGTAGCCGAGACGCTGAAAATCGACGGCGAGAAACGATGCAACGAACCGAGCAGGTGACGAACGGCACCCCCTCGCGGGCGCTCGCCGCCGCGTTCGAGGAGCATCATCGGCGGGTATTCCGCGCCGCCTTCCGCGTTACCGGCAGCATCGACGATGCCGAGGATGTCCTGCAAACCGTTTTCCTGAACATGATGAAACGCGAGACCAGCGCCGGCGTCGACTTGGGCGACGATCCCAAGAGCTACCTCTGCCGGGCGGCCGTCAACGCCGCCGTGGACGTATTGCGCAGCCGAAAGCGCAAGACGGCCATCGAGCCGGAGGTGGAGCCGCCGCAGGAGACGCCGGGCGCCGATGCGGAAGTCACGCGCCGGGAGCTGCGCCGCCGGCTTCGCGCCGCCCTGTCGGGGTTGTCGCCGCGGGCGGCGTGCATCGTCGCGCTGCGCTTCTTCGAGGGCTACGGCAACGCGGAGATCGCCACGATCCTCGGTACCTCCGCATCCTCGATCGCCGTGACGCTGCATCGGGCTCGGCAACGATTGAAGGCCGAACTTCACGAGGTGGGACCATGAACGAGACGGACGAAACGAAGTCCAGGCCGGTCCTCGACGCCGACGACGCGAGCCGGGAGAGAGCGCTTGACCGGGCACTTGCCGCGGCTCGCGAGGAGATGCCGCCGGTCGGGAGCGAGACGGCGGCGGCCGGGCGCGTCGCGCGGTCGCTGGGTCTCCCGGGCTCCCTTGTCCAGCTGACCGACTACCAGACGCTGATCCCCGACTACCTGGCCGGAAGACTCAACGACGCCCAGGGAATGCTCTTCGAAGAAGAGCTTCGCACGTCGATCCCGCTGCGCCGCGCGTTGGCGGCGGCTCGCGGCGGGGAGGGTGCCGACCATGGCTCGCCGACCGCCGTGGCGACGGGAGGCCCTCGACCGGATCCGCGCTCGGCGCGAAACGCCCGACGTTGGGGGTACGCGCTTGCCGCCTCCATCGTCGTGGCCATCGGCGCCGCGGTGGTTCTGCCCACCTTGAGCGAACCCGATCCGGTGCGGTTGGCGCGGGCCGAGAATGTCGACGGGATGTCGCTGCGCCAGGTTGGCACCCAGTGGCTACCGCTGGCGCAGGGCGAATGGATCGACGACGGACAGAGGCTGGCGACCAAGCAAAACGGTTCCGCCATGCTCGAGTTCGAGGACGGGTCGAAGGTGGAAGTCGCACCGCGATCGCAATTGCGCCTGACACGCGAACGACGCGGAAACCGCATCCGCGTCGATCAGGGCAGGGTGATCGTGCAGGTGGCGCCGCAACGCGACGGGACGTTCGATGTCGTGACCGACGATCTCCTCGTCGCGGTGGTGGGAACCACGCTCGGGGTCGGCCACGGCACCAAGGGTTCCCGCGTGTCCGTGATCGAAGGCGAGGTCGAAGTACGACACGACGGCAAGACGACCAGTCTCCAGGCCGGCGATCAGTACCGCACGCGCAAGACCACCGCGACGGCGTTGAAGAAAACCGTCGCCTGGAGCCGCGATGCCGAACGCTATTCCGAACTGCTGCGTGCCTACGCGGATTTCCAACGCGACATCGGGGAAGCCCTGACCGCCGAGAACCGCCACTCGACGCGCTTGCTGGACCTGGTACCGACCGAAACGTCGGTCTACGTCGCGGTACCCAACGCGCCTGCCACCATTGCGGAAGCCTACGCAGCCGTGGTTGCCTTCCACGACCGTCTGCCGGCGGGCGAGTTTTCGACACTCGAATCATCCGCCGAGGTCGGGGAGATGGTCGGCTGGCTTGGCGAAGTGGGCGACCACCTCGGCCCCGAAACGGTACTTGCGCTCCATCGGGACGACGCCGACAACGTCGTGCTGCTGCTCCTGGCGGAAGCCCGGAAGGGGTTGCGGAATGTGATCGAGGACAAACTGCTCGATCTTGCCCTCGCTGTCGGCAACCAACACCTCGGGTTCGAGATCGTCGACGATCCTGACAAGGCACAAGAAGGCCGACTGTCGATCTGGATCCACGATGGCCTGTTCGCGGCGTCGGCATCACCGGCGGCGCTTGTTCAACTTCACGCGACGATGGATGATGTGTCGAACCCTTTCCGGAAAACCGACCTATATGCTCGGCTGGTGGAGGTATACGACAGGGGTGCCGAATACGTGGCGGGAGCGGACATGGCGAAACTCGGACTGGACGGGTTTCAGAGTCCTCTGTTCGACCTGCGCGGTGCCCGTACCGCGGTTGCCGAGTATCGTCTTGACGATCAGGTCGGCGTCGCGGCCTTGGAGGTCCGTTTCGACGAGGACAATCCTGATCGAGTGGCTATTCTGGACCAACCGGGGCCGATGGGGGCGCTCAGGTTCTTTTCTCCCGACGCGACGCTCGTCAGCGCCGTGGTTCTGCCCGACTCGGAGAGGTTGATGGCCGCCTTGGACACTTGGCTTGATCTTCGTCCCACCCAGGCGGAGCAACCGGACATTTCGGAGATCGTCGATGGCCTTGTCGGGATGCTCGGCGGCGAAATCGCCATCGCCCTCGATGGACCGATACTTCCCCGGCCGTCATGGAAGGCGGTGGTGGAGGTCTATGATCCGTTCGGGTTGCAACAGTCGATCGAATCCTGGCTAGGTCTCGTCCGGGTATTGTCCGGCGACGAGGAGTTCGGGGTGGTGGCCGTGGAAGGAACGGCACCGCATGAATCCATCTACCGTCTAACGGCGGGGGGATTGAACATACACTACGCCTATATCGACGGTTATCTGGTGGTGGCGGGCAACCGGGCGGTGCTGGATCGCGCCCGATTCACCTACGAATCCGGCACCACGCTGCTCGATGCGGCAAAGTTCCAGGAGTTGTTCCCGCTCGACAGCTACCTGAATTTCTCCGCCGTGACCTATGCGCGGTTGGACGACTCGCTCGTGTTGCCCGTCCTGAGGTTGGCAACGTCGGCATCCGACGGTAACAGCAGTCAGATTCTGGACCAGCTGCAGGGCGTGTTGGCGGGTGGTGCCGCGATGTTCGGTGTCTACAACGAGCCTGACCGCATCCGGTTGGTGGCCAATGGCACCAACATCGCACCGTTCTACGGCTTGCCGATGCTTCCCGCCCTCGGTGCGGGCGTTTCGGACACGGGGATCGAATGGCGTGTCCAAACCGGCGTCGATGTCGGCGATGAACCGGGACAGGAGGACGGTACTTGACGGAGATCGCCTCATCCGCAAGCGCCCCAGACGGGTGGATTGGGCGTTCAGGGAGCCCACCGGACACGCGGGCGGCATGGGCCGAGTTCCAGGGATTGAGCGTTCGCCTGGGGGGCCGCGTGGTCCTGAACGATCTGAACGCGAGGCTGCGCGGGCGCTGCATCGGACTGCTCGGGCCGAATGGTGCAGGCAAGACGACGCTCCTCAACGCGCTTCTCGGGTTTTTCAAGCCGTCGCGGGGATCCGCTCGCATCTTCGACCGGGACGTGGTCCGCCGGTTGATCGGCTACATGCCGGAGCGCGACAGCTTCGTCGGCGGCATGACGGGCGTGCGGTTCGTGCGCATGATGGCGGAGTTGTCGGGACTCCCTCGGGAGGATGCCCTCGACCGTGCCCACGAAGCGTTCTTCCACGTCGGCCAGGGAGAGGCCCGCTACCGCAAGGTCGAGACCTATTCCCAGGGCATGAAGCAACTCGCCAAGCTCGCCCAGGCGATTGTCCATGGGCCGCGGCTGCTGTTCCTCGACGAGCCCACCAACGGCCTCGACCCGCCGGCTCGCAGTCGCATGCTGCAACTCGTCCGCGGCATCCGCGACACCGGTGAGACCCGATTGGTCGTCTCGTCCCACCTGCTTCGTGATGTCGAGGAGTGCTGCGACGAGGTGCTCATCCTGAAGGACGGTCGGATCGCCTCCATATGCGACCTCGAAAGCGAACGGCGATCCAACCGCAAGTTTTTGTTTCTGCAGATCAAGGGCGACCAGGAACGGTTTGTCGAGGGGCTTGTCGCGTTGGGTTGCGAAGTGGGCATGCCGAACCGGCGTCGGTTGCGTGCGGTGCTGCCGGCCCACGTCGAGATAGCCGATCTCTACGCGCTGGCCGACAAGCTGACGGTGCAGATCCGCCAACTCGACCACAAGCGCGACTCCTTGGAGGACATCTTCCTACGCGCCATGGACGACGCGGCAACCCCGGAACCGGCGAGCGCGTGGTGAGCCTTCGCCAGCACGGGTTCAGGAGGTATGGCGGCCCGTGGACGCGCCCGTTTCACCGACCGCTGGTTATCGCGCGCTACACCCTGTCGAGGGTATTCGCCTCGCGCCTGTTCACGATCTTCTACGTGGCCTGCTACCTGCCGTCGTGCCTCTTTCTCGTGTCGATCTACCTGCGCTACAAACTCGACGCGGTGACAGGGTTCATTGGGTTCCAGAGCGCGGAAGTGAACATCGGAACGGGCCTTTTTGGTGACTGGCTCTACTACGGGATCGTCATGCCCGCCGAGTGGGTCGCCTTTGGGATCGTCCTGGTGGTGGGTCCTGCGCTCCTGACGCCGGACCTCAAGGACAACGCCATGCCCCTGTACCTCTCAAGGCCGGTGACCAAGCTTCAATACCTGATCGGCAAGCTGCTGGTTCTCATCTGGTTGACCGCTGCGGTCACGTGGATTCCCGGACTGCTGCTGGTGTTCACCAACGCGTACTACGCCGAAGCAGGATGGTTGATGGACAATCTGCAGATCCCGATGGGGCTCGTCGCCACTTGCCTGTTGTGGTCGGCGTGCCTCGCGATCATCGCGTTGGCCATCTCGGCGTGGGTGCGCTGGCGTCCCGCCGCCACCCTGGGCTTCCTTGGGTTGTTCGTCATCGGCTCGTCGATCGGGGGCCTCATGCGGGGCATCGGCGACGACTGGTTTGGCAGTCTGATCAATCCGTGGCATGCCATCGACGTGGTGGGTCGGAGTCTCTTCGGCGCCGAACCGTCGGATTTGATGCCGTTGCCCTGGGCATGGGCTACGCTGTTGGCTACCACGGGCTGCACCGCATTCGTGCCTTCGAGGTGGTGCGATGAGCACGATCCGTTTCGAGGACGTCTCCCGTTTCTACGGCGACGTGCTGGGCGTCAATCGGGTCGACCTCGAACTGGAGCCCGGCATCACCGGCCTGGTCGGTCCCAACGGTGCGGGCAAGTCGACGCTCATGAATCTCGTCACCGGCCTGGTGCGCCCCAGCCGGGGACGGATCCGGGTGCGCGGCGTGGAACCGTCGGCGGTCGAGACGTTCTACCGGCGCGTCGGCTACTGCACGCAGTACGACGCGTTTCCCGCCGGGATGTCCGGGCGGCGATTGCTCACGAGCCTGCTCCAGGTGCATGGGTTCCCCCGCGGCCAGGCCGAGCAACTCGCCGATACCGCCTTGGAGCGTGTCG
>JAGWBN010000121.1:4930-10881 GCA_021295875.1 Pseudomonadales bacterium | reverse complement strand
TGGGGCAGCAACGAATACGGACTCGTGGGGTCGGTGGAGTGGACGGCCGGCAAATACGGAGCGGATGTATTCGTGCGCTTTACGCCCAGCTACGAGAACGATCGGACCGGTACCTGCCAAACGGTGGTTGGCCGATGCGAAGCGCGTTTCAGTCCTCGACCGACCATGACGGTCGACTCCTTCGTCTCCGTGGATCTCACCGCGAGCTATCGGTTCGACAATGGACTGCGGTTGCGCGGCGGCGGACGCAACGTGCTGGATGCAGACCCGCCGGCTACTTGGTGGGGAGGTCGGCCCTACGATCTCACTCGCTACGACGCTCGCGGCCAGGTGCTCTTCATGGAGGTCAACTGGGATCTTCTTTGAGTGGGGGACACCTTTGCGGCGTCCCACCTCGGTCGAACAGGGCTGGCTACAGCTGGATGAGGTTGAAGGTCGTTCCCGGATCGCCGATGAGTTGAAGGTGGCAGGGCTGCTGGTCACGCCCGGTCTTGTACTGGATGTCCGGGTCGAAGCGAAAGAACACGTAGTCCCTGGCGCAGCGCAGCTTGATCTCCTCGATCTCGCCTTCCACATCCTCGAAGAGGAACTCGTCCTTGAACAGATGGTAGCTCCACGCAAAGTGATCGCCGAAGTCGCCGGGCACGGCGTAGGCACTGTCATCGAGGCGCACGGCTTCGACCTTGTCCACGATCGTTCGCAGCGCGGCGAGTACGGATGCTTCGAGGTCGTACTCCGTCAAGGTCTCGAAAGCCTTGAGCGCCCGGTGAAAGTCCTGGGTCTCGACCAGCAATAGAAACCTTGCCCTTTGGAGCGAGAGGTAGAGTTCCTCGGGCAAGCGCGTTTCCGCCGTCTTGTGCCCCACGGCGCGATCCAAGGCCTCAAGTTGCTGTTGCTTGTCACCCCACTTGGCGTAGTAGCTGAATTTCGCCACGTGCAAGTAGGCGTCCTCGGAGAGGTTCAGGGACTTTCCCGCTGCGAGTTGACCGAGACGCGTGTCCGCTGTCTCGCGATCATCTTTCTCTATGGCATTCAGGAGCGACTTGTAGAACTCGGCAAACCGACTACGGACACCTACGCCGCTGTTGAGCTCGAAGTGGTAGAAGAAAAAGTGCCCCGCGTCCAATGGCTGCCCATCGAGTCGGGCAGGCTCGAAGGTGGACTTCTCCAGTGCGCGCAACGCGGCTCCATGGAACACGTCGTCGCCTGCTGATTCGGTGACCGCGATCTCGTAGGGCTTGCCATCGGGGTCGACCATGAAGTGAAGCCGTACCCAGCCCTCGTGGCCCCTCCTCACCGCGGAGCCAGGATATCTGGGGACTGCCCGAGAGAGACTGTGTGGTGGCGTGTAGAGTTCCAGCGCCACCGCGTCGGGATCTTTCTCGGAGTCGCCCTTTGCGTTGGACGGCGACCGGGCAGTCTCTTCCGCCAGTGTCGGCAAGACCAGCAACGCACCGAGAACCGGCGGCCAGATCGACCTTGGGCAGGCTGTGACCGGTGGGTGCGGCATTACGCCGGTTCGGCCAGCCGCGGTTCGATGACGCCCAACTCCACCGAAGTCTCCACGACCGCGCGGATCGTGTCGTCCACGGGCCGTATGGTCGCGCCGAGAACTTCCTTGGCTTTCTTGCAGTCGTTCACCATGTTGGACGCCACGGTGATGGGCTCGCCCCGGCTGGTCACGGTTGCCGGTTCGCCGAGGACGAAGGACGGGAAGTACTCGTGGACGATGGCCGCGAGTTCCGTACCGAAACGGATGGCCGAGCGACCGCCGGTGCCATGCATGATGTAGCGGGGGCCGCCGTGGCTCGCCCGGTGGTCGACGGGTGATTCCGCCGCCAGGCGGTGGGCTTTGACGAGGTCGCGCACGTCGATGATGTTGTAGTACATGTCGTAGCGCGACGGCCAGCTGGGTTCCAGGCCACCGGCCAGGCGACCGATCTGCTCGATCCACTGGCCGACCTGGGCCTTGAAGAGGATCGGCCCGCAGATCATCGCCGGGTTCATGGTGATCGCGTCCCAGCGGCCACCGCTCTCGTCCGCGGCGCGGTTGATGAGGTGCTCGGTGTCTACCTTGCTCCGGGCGTAGGCGTTGCGCGGTCCCTGCCAGCGTTCGGGATCCACGCCGTCGGACGCCCAGTCGGTTTCCGTCCACTCGTAGCCCTTGGGCATGGTCGCGCCCCTCGCGCCCGAGACCGCGGCCATGGAGCTCGTGTAGACGAGCCGCTTGACGCTGCCGCTGGCGTTGATGGCGTCGATGACGTTCCGGGTACCGGTCATGCCGCCGTCGTAGACATCCAGCGACACGTCGCCACTGCCGAGCGGCTGGGACTTGCCGTCCGCGGAATTGCCGAGCACGGCGGCAACGTGGAACACCCCGGCGCAGTCCTTGAAGGCGTCGTCGTAGGAGCCGGACGTGAACAGGTCGCAGCCGTCGACGATCTCGACCCGGGGCAGGCGGCTCAGGTAGTCCACGCAGTCCTTGCCGCGCCAGGAACTGGCATCGCGGATGCACGCGCGGACCTGGTAGCCGTGGATGACGAGTTCGCGGACCATGTGGCCGCCGGTGAAGCCCGAGCAGCCCGTGACTGCCACGGGACCGTCGTTGGGGGTGATTGCCGACATTTCTTCAGTTCCTGTGTTCTGCGGCCAGCCTGGCCGTGGGGTGTACGACGATGCCGTCCTTCAAGACGTCGATCGGGTCGCGTCCGTCGACGCCGAGGCCGAAGCGGTGGTAGCCGAGCAGGCGCTGCAGCTTCTCGGGCAGCTCCCGCACGACTTCTGGGGGCACGGCGAGCAGTTGGATCTCCTGTGGGCGCAGGTAGGCGACGTTGTGGCTCATGAAGAAGCCCAGGCGCTCGCGGTCCTTGGAGGTGTTGGCGCCGCCGCCGTGCCACAGGCCGCCTTCCCACATGAGCATCGTTCCCGCCTTCATCACGACGCGCATGGTCTCGACGCTCTGGTCGACCGGCCGGTCGTGCCACTTGTGGCTGTAGGGAACGATGTGGGTGGCGCCGTTCTCGAGGTCGAAGTCGTCCAGCGCGATGAGCGCGTTGCAGACGAAATGCGGGTGCGGCCGCTTGATGGGCCACAGGCCGTCGTCCTGGTGCAGGAACTGGCGCGTCTCCCCCGGCAAGACGTTGAACAGCGTGGTGACGTTGATCTGGGTGTACTTGCCGAGCACGCCTTCGATCAACGCCCGGATGCGGGAGTCGAGGAACAGGTAGTCCACGGCACGGGTCTTGGCCAGCAGATTGTGCGCTCGCCAGGTCTTGCCGGTCTTGGTGCCGATGGCGCGCATCTCGGTGATGTGGACCTCGGTGTCGAAGGCGTGGCGGATGCGCGCGACCTCATCCGGCGTGATGAAGTCGGGGACCAGGGTGTAGCCCTGATCCTCGATCTCGGCGACGCGCTCGGTGACGTTCAAGCCGTCGACGATGAGGTCCTCGACGACCTCCGCGGCTTCGCTCACGACCGTTTCGCCCGTGGAGCTTCCTCACCGTTGTCGTCGGCTTTCCGCGTGTACTTGACGTACTGGCCGATCTTCATCCGCTTGGCCCGTTCGGCGTTTCGTTCGGAGGTCATCTTGCCGTCGTGGTGCAGGTAGTCGTAGCGCGGTCGGATCGTGGTTCGTCCGTCGGCGGGTTCCATGTCGAACAGGCTGCGGTAGGCGTTGATGGACTGCCCGCCCTTGGCGCCGCGCTCGGCACCGGCCTGGCGTTCGAGGTCCCAGTCGCTCTTGCCGAACGGAAACAGGCTGTAGACGTCCATCAAGCCGGCGAAGCGGACCGGGTTGCGGTCCAGCGCTTCCTGGGTGACGGTCTCGCGGTAGGCCTCCTCCGGCTGGTAGCGCCGGCGCATGTACTCGCACTGCAGCGTCATCCGGAGGCCCGGCGTCTTCTTAGGATACGAACCGTGCCAGGTGTGGTTCCCCCAGATGACCATGGAACCGGCGGGCGCCTCCACGGCAACCGCCTGGTCGGCCCATTTCTCGCCCTCCGCCGCCGTGATCTGCCGACGCCACTGGTGGCTGCCGGGGACGAACGAGATGGCGCCGTCGTCCTTGGTGTAGTCGGTCACCATGAAGTGCATGTTGCAGTTGATGACCCGCTCGGGCTGGGCGTTGATGGCCGGGTCGAGATAGTCGCCGTGGAGTCCGGTGCGCACCTCGCCGGGTCCCTTCACCCACGCCGCGCACAGGCTCAGGACGCAGTCCGTGCCGAGCAGGTACTGCGCGAGCCCGAGGCCCGCCGGGTTGTAGGACAGCCGCTCGAAGACTGGATCCTCCCACAGCATGAAGCGCTGGATGTCGTTGACATCGGCCCAACGTTCCGGCGCCAGCCCGTCGGGTCCGTAGCGGCGCAGCATGGTCTTCTCGAGCGCCTCGCGCACTTCTTCGACGAGTTCCGGCGGGCCGACCTTCTCCGGCGGCACCACCGTGAAACCGAACGAGGTAAGTTCGGCGATGTTGGACTCGAGGCCGAGTTGCCGCAGTTCGCGGTGCAGAAGCGCCACCGACCCGGTGGACTTCCAGTCGCCGATCTCCATGAATCCCCCTCTCCGCCAAGCGACCCTGAATTCTAGCAGCCCATCGGACTTCGCCGCGCCAGCGTCGAAAGTCCGACGGGGTGTTAGGCAGGTGGGGGCTGGCAGGTGGGGGCTGGGGCCGGACGCCGAGCGCGCGAGGCGTCTGGGCGGCGCTAGCAGCCCGGACTCCACGGTGGCGATGAACACCACCGGTCCGTTCAGGCGATAGCGCAACATCGCGCCGGTCTCCTCGTTGCGGACATAGCCGTCGATCCCCTTGGCGGGCAGGACGAGATGCAGGCCGAGGATGGCCGCGCAGATCAGCCAGGGCGCGAAGAAGCCCGTGAGGTGTTCGGTCAATACCCGCGCCCGGCAAGAACGCCGCGCCGAGCCCCTCCGACGCCCCGGCGATCATTGCCCAGCGGCCGTAGCACTCCTGGAACGGCGGCTTCGCCGGCGTTTTGCCCATCCCTACGACGCGCGGCTATCGCGGGAGGCGCCTAAAGCGAAGAGCGGTCGCGTCTCAGTCGACCTTCAACGGGGCAAACCGGGGCGGCCGGCGTTCGACGAACGAATCCACGCCTTCCTTGAAGTCGCCGCGTGCCAGGCTCTCGTCCATCCAGACCGTCGACTCGTCCATCGCCTGGCGAAGTTCGGCGTTGAGATGACGGTAGACCTGCCGCTTCATCATCATCAGCGAATGCGGCGCCGCGTTCTCGGCGATTCCGCGCAGATAGCCGACCGCGTCCGCGACGCACTCGCCGGGTTCGCACACGCGGTTGGCGAGGCCGATGCGCCCGGCCTCTTCACCATCGACCCGGCGTCCCGTCCAGAACAGGTCGAGGGCGTTGGCGGGGCCGATCAGCCGGGGCAGTATCCAGCTCGTGCCGTGTTCCGCGATGAGTCCTCGTTGGGAAAAGGAGGTGACGAACTTGGCGGTTCGATCGACGAAGCGCAGGTCGCAGAACACCGCGTAGCTGAATCCGAGGCCGGCGCAGGCTCCGTTGATCGCGGCGATCAGCGGCTTGCGCAGGCCGAGGAGATAGGTCGGGCCGAGTTGGAAGTTGGCATCGCCATCGGGATTGCCCGGGTCGGCGGCGAGGTCGGCATGGGCGCTGCCGAGCCGCCGTCCCGCCTCGCTCATGGCGCCCAGGGCGTTCATGTCCACACCCGAGCAGAAGCCGCGGCCGGCGCCGGTGAGCACCGTGCCGATCACGGTCTCGTCGCGTTCGGCCTGGTCGAGGGCGTGCCGGATCTCGGCCTGGGTGCGGTCGGTCAACGCGTTCAGCGTCTCCGGCCGGTTCATGGTGATGACGGCGACGGAGTCGTCGACGTCGTAGATGATCTCTTCGTACATCGCTTGCCTTGTGTCCTCACGGAAATCCGCAAGACAAGCATAGGCTACTTTAGCGAACAATCCGCGG
>JAGWBN010000121.1:1775-4881 GCA_021295875.1 Pseudomonadales bacterium | reverse complement strand
CCCGTTCGAAGTTTCTCCGCACACGAAGCTCGGACGAAGGACCGCCGACCCTCTGCCGTGCGCCGGGTGGGATGTAGTTCGTGATGAGGTCGGCCTCTTCGAACCCAAACTCGCAGACTGCCGTGAGGGCGGCTTCAACGGGTTGTTGATCGATTCGCGCGGGCTCGAACGTCGAGCGGCGCAAAGCCTTGATCGAGGCAAACTCGAACGAGACGCCGCCCTCGGAAGCGGCGACGGTGATGTCGTGGGGCGTGCCTTCGACGTCAACCCGAAAATCCAACTCGACCCAGCCAGCCCGGCGATGTTTCGCGTGCCGGCGGGGGTAGAAAGGCGACGATCTCTTGTCGAACCGGGGTGGCGAGTAGGCGTCGTCGGAAAGCGGTTCCGCACCGGCTTCCTCGGCCTGACTTGGCGGTTCGGTGGTTGACTCTCCGTGCGCCGCCATCGAAAAGGCGGCGAGCCCTAGGGCGAAAACCGGAACTACCCATTGGCCGTTCATCGTCGAGATCCTGCCTGGCGGTTGACGTTCACCGTGGTCCTTGGAATCTGAACCGCTGCCGATCGGTTGTCAACGGCGTCGAAGCTGCCCCTACAGGCTCCGTTTGCTGGTCAAGGTCACCTCGATGCCGCGTACGCCCGGGCCGTCCACCACGGGGAACGCGACGTCGATGTGGTAGACGAGATTTCGGTTCGTGCGCGTGGATTCCAACCTGAGGCCCACCCCCGCATTGACGAGCGTGTCGTTGTCATTCGCGGAACTCCAGGCTCGACCGACGTCGACGAAACCGGCGAAGGCAACGCGCAGGACACGTAACGGGTAGAGATTCGTGTAGTAGCGTTCCTCGGCGCTGAGGCGGAACTGGCGCGTGCCGGCTTGATAGCGGTTGGGATAGCCGCGAAGCCCCGAACTCCCCCCGATCAACACCTGCTGGTCGGCCGACAGGCCGTCGGTCAGCGTGGTCTCGGCGTCGAGGATCATCGCCAGCCGGGGCGACTGTCGGTGCCGGTAGCGCGCCCACGCACGGGCGACCACGTTCTCAGCATGTCGGTCCGTGGTGTTCCAATAGCCCGAGGCGCGCACGCCGTAGCGGAGAATGCCGTCGTCGCCGCGTTGCAGCCCGTCGCGGAACTCCGCGCTGGCGACGACGTGGCCGTCTCCCCGGGGGGAGTAGCCGAACAGCGCGTCGTACTGGCGGCCGAGATAGACATCCTCCGTGGTCTGCACGCGGTCCACGTTCCTGGCTTGGGCGTAATCGTCCTGGATTCGCTGGAAGGCGATCCAGGGGTAGAGAAACCGGCGGCTGGTCAGGACGAGGTCCGAGTCCGCCGCCGGCAGCAGGCGCCAGTCGTCCAGGGTGACGCCGGTGCTCAGCCGGTTGACCCAGCCGTCCTGGCGACCCTTCGACCAACCCGTCCAGAGCTGCGCCAGGCGATAGTCCCGCCCGTACTCGATGACCCGCTCGCCGGCATCGTAGAGGCCCTGCAGCGTCTTCGCGCGGTGATAGCTCGCATGCCAGGCGCGGCGGGCATCGAAGGCGTAGAACGGTTGGCCGATGCGGGCTTCGACCCGGTCGCCGTCGTCGGTGTCGTCGTAGCGGAGCTTGTAGCCGACGCGGCTGGTGCCGAGGTTCGCATCCTCGTAGCTCAGGCTGACGCCCTCGCGGTCGGGGTTGTCGAACACCGTGAAGTCGAAGTGGGCACCGGAACCCGCCAGGTTGATCTCCGAGACGCCGACCTGCACGCGGTGTTCGCCGCCGGTACGGGTGACGCTCAATTCCGGTGAGAGCGACCAGACGTCGCGGGTGACGACTACCAGATCGACTTCGGTCAGCCCATCGCCGGTTGCGTTCGCTACCTCGCACAGCCGGTCGGCGACGACCCGGGCGTCGTAGAGGTAGGACTTGGCGCGTAGCAGGCGTTCACTTTCGGCAACGACGTCACCGGACGCCGCATCGCCCTCGCGGAACAGCAGCAGTTCGCGGATGACGCCTTCGCGCGTATTGGCGTGCCAGCGATTGGCGAGGCGGAACGCGGCGTTGTTTTCGGCTGGGTCGTCCGGATTGAAGACGTTCTGGCGAATCACGGTGATGTTCCGGATCCGGTAACGGGTCCCGGCGTCCAGAGGCCTGCCGACGACTTCCTCGATGGCGGTTCTCGCCAGGGTTTCGTGGTCGAAGAGGGGCGGGCAGTTGTCGTCCGCGACTGCGGCGATGCCGGCGAGACTGGCCACGACACCCACCGCCGGGAACCGCATCGTCACCCCGTGTTCCGGAGCCCGCTGGCGATCCCCGCCATGGTCACCTTCAAGGCCTGGCTGACCGGTTCGGAGTCGTTGCCGGCCCGGCGTCTGGCGAGCAGTTCGACCTGCAGCAGGTGCAGTGGATCGAGGTAGGTGTCGCGCACCGTGATCGAGTCGCGGACCTGGCGTGCGTTGGCGAGCAGCTCGGGGGTCTGGGTGAGCTCGAGCAGGTGGTCGGCGAGGGAACCGAGGCGCGCGAACAACGCCTCGGCGTCGGCCTGTTGGCCGGGCGTCGTGAGTCGGCGGGAGTAGTAGCGGGCGAGGGTGGCGTCGGCCTTGGCGACCACCATCTCCAGCATGTCCGCCTGCATGGCGAAGAACGGCCAGGCGCGCAGCATGTCGAAAGCGCCCGCAGCTTGGCCACCGCGCGATCCGTGCCGAGCCACGCGGGCAGCATCAGGCGCACCTGGGTCCAGGCAAACACCCAGGGGATCGCGCGCAGGCTCGCGAGGTCGCGATCCGGCACCCGCCGCGCGGGCCGGCTGCCGAGCGCCAGATCGGCGAGTTCGGACTCCGGGGTCAGCGCCTCGAAGAACGACACGAACGATGGGTCACGAACGGCGCGACGGTAGGCCGTCCGCGACGCGGCGGCGAGTTGGTCCATCGTCTTGCGCATCTTGGCGGTGGGTACGGGGGGTGGATCGAGGGTGGCGTTCAGCGTCGCGGTCAGGTAGTGGCTCAGAGTCGCCTTGGCGATCGCCGGGGTGCCGAGTTTGAAGCGGATCATTTCGCCCTGCTCGGTGACCCGGAAGGAACCGGCGACACTGCCCGGGGGTTGCGAGGCGATGGCCTGGGCGGAGGGTCCGC
>JAGWBN010000121.1:0-1628 GCA_021295875.1 Pseudomonadales bacterium | reverse complement strand
GATCATCACCTGAACGCGGTCGCCGACATACTCCCGGTACCCGGGGATCGACAGCAGCGAGTCGACCGTGTCCGCGGCGCGGTCAAGATCGTCCAGGGTCTCGAACAAGGGCACGATGGGCAGGCTCGCACGGACGCCCGCCTCCTTCAGCATCAGCGCCACCGCGAGGACGTCGCTGGGCCGCGACGCCATGGACACGACGTAGGCGGATACCCCCGCAGCATCGTGCTCGGCGATGACCCGGCAGGTGTCCATGGCTTCCTTGGCGTCGTCGCTGCCTCGCCAGGCGGGCGGGAACAGGGGCCGGCGACTGGCGAGTTCCTCGACCAGCCACGCGCACCGACGATTCTCGGGCCACGATGCGTAGCTCTCCGCGCCGTACAGATAGGCGGTGAGCTCGTCCATCACCGCGGCGTGGCGCTCCGCGTGTTGGCGAATGTCGACATGGGCGAGGTGGACACCGAAGCAGGCCGCCCGGCGCAGGGTGTCGAGCAGCGGTCCGTCGGCGATGCGCGCCATGCCTGCGGAGGCGAGCGAGTCGTAGCACAGGCGCAGCGGCTCCATCAGTTCGGCATCGTCAAGGATGACGAGGGGTCCCGGCGGGCCACCGGTCTCCGCCCAACGGCGGGTGTCTTCGAGCCGGCCGCGAAGTTCGGTCAACACGGCCCGATACGGCTCGGCGGCACCATCGGTGTATTCGACGATGGTCTTGTTGCCGGTGGCCATGGACAGCGAAGCACTCAGACTGGTCACATCGCGCAAGAACAACTCGGCGGCCATCCGGCGTGCCAAGAGCAGGACCTCCCGGGTTACACCGGCGGTCACGCGGGGGTTGCCGTCGCGGTCGCCGCCCATCCACGAGGCGAATGCGAAGGGCATCACGTCGATGGGCAGGGTCGCGCCGCTGCGACGGTCCAGTTCCCGCATCGCGGCGGGAACGGCTTCCCACAGCGAGTTCTCGATGACCGCGAATCCCCACTTGGCCTCGTCCTGCGGCAGCGGACGTTCGTGGCGGATCTCGTCGGTGTGCCAGGCTTCGGCGATCAGGCGTTCGAGGTGTTCCTCGACTCCGGGTCTCTCGACCCGTGGCGCCCGGGCGCGGGTTTCGAGCAGCCCGGCGATGGCGTCGTACTTCTGGATCAGGGTCCGGCGCAGGATCTCCGTCGGATGCGCGGTTAGAACCAGTTCGATGCGCACGGCGCGCAGCCTGTCGGCTTCGACCGTGTCGGGCCAGACGACATCGCGGGCCGCTTGCCGCTGGTCGGCGATGTTGGCCAGGTTCAGGAACTGGTTGAAGGCGCGGGCGATGTCGGCTAGCGCATCGACGGGCAACTCGGCGAGGTAGGTGCTCAAGGCGTCCCAGTCCGCCCCGGTTCCCCGCCTGGCACGCTTGGCCAACGCCCGAATGGTCTCGATGCGGTCGACGAAGTCGCCGCCCCGGTGTGCGGCGATCACGCGTCCCAGAAGTTGGCCGAGCAGTCGCACATCGTCCCGCAGGGCGCGAGGAAGACCGGAGAGTTTCCCGCGCGCGGTGGCGGCGGCTGCGGGGGCTTGAAGTACCATTGGCTCGACTATAGCGCAGCGGCCTTCGTTGCCAACGTCGACCAGGCGGACTCGTACCCGCAGCC
>JAGWBN010000120.1 GCA_021295875.1 Pseudomonadales bacterium | reverse complement strand
GCCGCTGAACGCACGTCGGGCGGTCCGCAACTACGAAGCGGTTCTTGCATATGGGGGCCCGGCCAAGGCGTCCCGATGCCCACCGCATCGAATACGGCGTCGTTTCTCCGAGCTTGTGCAGGTCACTGGGCGGCCTGTCCCGACGCGACATCCTCGGCATCGCCCTGGTCGGGATAGGCCGGCGAGTATTTGCCGTAGAGGTACGCCCCGATCCGCTCGATGCGCTCGCGCTCGTCGGCTTCCAACGGTCCCTTTTCCATGGCCGCGATGGCTTGATCCATCTGCTCGGCGTTGGCGGGTCCGCACAGCACCATGTCCACGGCCGGGTGCGACAACGAGTACCGGTAGCAATCCCGGGCGCTGACCGGCTGTTCGCCGTCGGGCATCTTGTCGGCATCCACCAGGTGGCCCCAACGCGTCGCCGTGTAGGTCATGATCGAGGGTTTCGGTCCGGACGCCGGGACGTACGGAAAGACATCTCTTTCGGCACCGCGATGCACGCCGTTGTAGCGCAACATCAGAAGTTGGTAGGGACTCTCGCCCCGCGAGCAGCGGTCGATCAGATCGGGCAGCATCGGCCGGTTGTGGCTGCTCAAGGACATGAACCGCACGATGCCGCGGTCGCGCAGTCGTTCGAAGACTTCGACGAAGGCCAACGACGGCGCGGCGGGCCAGTTGCCCAGCAGCAGGAAGTCGAAACGGTCGACGCCGGAAGCCTTCAACGCCTCTTCGACCTCGCCCTCGATGGTGCCCGCGTGCCGCGAATAGGACTGGATCGTCAGGATCATGTCGTCACGGTGCTTGTTGGCCAGATTGACCATCGCCTGGGCGAAAGTCGGCTGGCGAACCGTGCCCCAATAGAGGTAGTTGATGCCCCGATGGAACGCGTCCTCGATGACCTGCGTCGGCGCGTTGAAGGTCGAGCCGATGCCGAGTCGACTGGACATCAAGCCTGTCTTTCCGATCTCGCGTCGTTCCAGGAATTCGCTCACGACCAACCCTCCTGCGCGTCTAAACGACACAGCATATTACGACGAGTCGGGGATTGGGGCGGCTCGAAGGACATCAGGATATCGTGCCAAGGGAGTTGGTGTACGATTGGAATCGTCCTGCGGCTGGAGGTGTCGTCGGGCTCGACCCACTCCAGATCCGCAGCGATATTGGTAGCGGTTGGAGAATCGGATGCCGACGGTCTCCGAGACCGACATCGACAGCATCTTGAGAATCTCCGGCATGGCGGTCGAGTGCACGGTCGAAACCGAGTTTCCTCCCGCCCTGTTCGGGCAGATGACCGAACTCTTCGGTTCGAAGAGTTGCGTCTACTACTCGATGAGCGCGGACCTCGACAACCACCCGATCTGGGACGGCGTAGGCTACAACCTGAACGGCAAGCGGGTTCAGGAGTACGAGGACCACTACCGTGCCCTCGACCCTTGTTTCGCGGGCCTTCGGCACCGAGCGGCCACCGGTGGTCCCTTGATCGTTTCCACCGACCAGGTGGCCACGAACGAGCGGAGCTACGTCGACTCCGGCTACTACCGCGACTTCCTGCTCCCCCAGCATATTCACAACAGCATCATCTTCGCGGTGAACGACCGCTACGGGATGCTCGGTCTGTTCGGATTTCACCGTGCGGCGGGGAAGCCGGCATACGGGGCCGACGAGCATCTCAAGGCGCGGCTGTTCGGTTCGCAGATCGCGAGTGCGCTGCGCATACGGTCTGAGAACGACAGGCACCTCCGCACCCGGGCGCTGGCCAAGAAGCTGATGGAACGCGCCGGCATCGTCGACTACGTAGTGATGGACACCCGCTGGACCCTGGTGGACAGCAGCGGCGATGCCGTCCAACGACTGCTCGGGCTGTCAGGCGGCGTTCGCATTGTTGGGGAGTCGGGCGGTCGGGTGCTGTCGTACCTACCCGGCTACGTCAAACAGCACCTCGAGGATCTGGTAGCAAGATATTCGGATGGCCCAGCGGTGACGCCCGCATCTTCAGACCAGCCGCGCGTCTTCGACGACATTCCCGGCTGGCCGCGCGTCCTCGTGGACGTGCTTGCGCTCGACGCTTCGCCCCCCTTGCTGCTGGTCGCCTTGCTCGATGAACGCCACGGCGCCCTGTCGGAATCCAAGTTTGCCGATTTTGGCCTCACGCCAAGAGAGCGGGAGGTCGCGCGCAAGGCGAGCTGCGGACTGACGACGACCCAAATCGCAGACCAGCTTCGGATCAGCCGGAAGACCGTCGAGCACCACTTGGACCACATCTTCCGGAAGACGGGAACACACAATCGGACGGCGTTGATCTATCGGCTGTCGGCGTAGAGCGCCCGGGTGCCGGCACATGGGGGAAATTCCCTATGCCAACCCGGTGTCCCACCCGTTACGGTATCGCTGGAGCCGTCTTCCGTGACGGCTTGACAACGGGAGGAGGGGACCATGTCGCCAGTCCAGAAGTGCATGTTGATCCGCAGAGTCGGCGGAGCGGGAAGGTTGTCGGGCTGGCTTGTCGTCGCGACGCTGTCGACGACCGCCGGTGCCCAACCGGTACTCGAAGAGGTCATCGTCACCGCGACCAAGCGGTCGGAGTCGGTCCAATCGCTGCCGCAAAGCGTGTCGTCGATTCCGGGGGAGGAACTGCGGGAGCGCGGTCTGACCGAATTCTTCGACTATGCGGTCACGATCCCGAACCTGTCCTTCGGTGCCGCCACCGACGGCATCCTGTCGAATCGTTCGATCTCGCTCCGGGGTATCGAGGGGACCAACACGACGGGCTTCTACATCGACGACACGCCGATCACCGAAACCATCGACCCCAGGGTCCTGGATCTGGAACGTATCGAGGTACTGCGCGGACCCTCGGGAACCCTCTACGGCGCGAGATCGCTGGGTGGCACCATCCGCCAGATCACCCGACAACCGACCACCGACGCCATGGGCGGATGGATGCGTGCGGAACTCTCCTCGACCCGAGAGGCGGATGCGGCCAACTACCTGGTATCCGGATCGGTCAACCTGCCGTTGGGGGAACGGGCTGCGGCCATCTTCTCGGGGCTCGTCGAGGACCGCGCCGGTGTCTTTGATCGTCGTGTCGGCACGATTTCCAACCATCTCACTGCTCCCGCAATGTTGACGGGAGGATCCACTGCCGTGAGCGAGAATGTTGATGGGCAGGGGGTCAGCGCGGTCCAGGTCCACGTGCTTGTCGAACCCACGGATCGGATTGGAGTCAATGCGCGTGTGCTGCGCCAGAAGACGGAACTCGACGGATTCCCCTTGGCCGACGTTCACCCGGAAAATTTCGACCAGAACCGCGACTTCAACGTCGGAGAGGGCGGCGAGGACGAATGGTCACTGCTGACGTTCAACGTCAACTACACGACCGACCGCGGCCGCTTCACCTCGGCGACATCGTGGTTTACGCGTGAGACCTTCGAGTACGAAGCGAGCGGTTCGTTCATCAACTTCCTGCAGGCGCTGCCCGGTGCGGCGGGCGGGTTCGGACTGTTCGACGTCATCGGTGTACGGCCCGTCACCTCGCCGATTTTTCAGACCCTGAATTTCGACACGTTCGTGCAGGAACTGCGGTTCGCCTCGGAGTTGGACGGCTCCTGGAACTACGTGGCCGGCGTGTTCTACCAGGACACCGACGACGATGAGGCGTTCCAGCCCCGCAATTACGCGCGTGGCTTGAACGACAACTTCGCCGCGCTGAAGGAGACCCTCGGAATCCCGGGTCCGCTGGAAGCCATATGGCCCTTCGGGGACCTTGTGTTCACCTCCAGTCGGCCGACGGATGTCGAGGAATCCGGGGTATTCGGCGAGATACAACTGGCACTGGATGACCGGTTCAGCGTCGTCTTGGGTTCGCGTTGGTTCGACACGAGCGTCACGTTCACGGAGCGGCAAGCGGGACTCGCGGCCGGCGTGCCCTTGGGCGAGAACGAACGCCTTTCGAACATCCCGCCCGAGGGTGGCAGCCAGAACGAAGACGGCTTCATCTTCAAGGGCGCCCTTGAGTACCAGGCGACCGATAGCCTCTTTCTCTACGCCCTGGTGGCCGAGGGATTCCGGCTGGGCGGCGCCAACGGCACCATACCGAACACCCTCGGCTGTCCCGAGGACCTTGCCGCCTTGGGACTGGCGGAGGTCGATACGTCGCGCTACGAGTCGGACAACCTCGTCAGCTACGAGGCCGGGATGAAGGCGGATCTCGGCCCGGCGACACGGTTGAACACGACGGTCTTCCACATCGATTTCGACGGCATACAGCAGCGGATCCAGCTAACGTGCGGGTTTCAGTTCCGGGGCAACTTCGGCGCGGCCCGTAGCCGCGGCGTGGAGTTGGAGTTCACGGCCAAGCCATTCGACGGCCTGCTGCTTGCGCTGAACGTCGGCTATACGGATGCGCAATTCACCGAGACGGTCGCGGGCATAAACCGCGATGGCGACCCGCTGCAGTTCGTGCCGGAGCTGACGGCATCGCTCGTGGCCGACTACTGGCGGCCGGATGCGATGTTCGACATGGACTTCTTCCTGCGCGTCGACGTGAACCATGTCGGCGAGAGTCAGTCGCGCGTCAACGCCATCCCGCGCCAGCGCGACGCCTATCAGCAAGTTGGTGTGCGTTTGGGCTTTGCCAACGAGCGCTACCGGGTGGCCTTCATCGCCCGCAACCTCACCAACGAAATCGCCAATCTGGGAGACAACCGGTCGATCGCGGCGGAAACACCGGGACGGCCTCGCTGGGTCGTGAGCCGGCCGCGCAGCATCGGCTTGGAACTCGGAGTGGACTTTTGACTTCCGGGGCTCGCCGTTTGGCTGTCCGGCTCGGGGATGGAACACGACTCAACGTGCTCGAGGCGGGGAACGGCGAGCCATTGGTCCTGATCCCCGGCTGGGCGTGCTCGACGGATGTGTTCGCGCGAAACATACCGGCGCTTTCGAAGCGCTATCGAGTCATTGCCTACGATCCGCGGTCCCAAGGGCGATCCGACCAAGTCGCCGTTGGAAACGACTATGGGCGGCGAGGCGAAGACCTCGCCGAGCTGCTCGATGCGCTGGGTTTGGAACGAGCCGCGTTGCTCGGCTGGTCGCTCGGTGTGTTCGATGTGCTGTCCTATCTGGACCGATTCGGATTGGACCGAATCACGTCGCTGGTGCTGGTCGACGAATCGCCCACGATCATCAAGACCGCCGACGATGACTGGGGCGAAGGCACCGCGGAAGAGGTGGCCGGTCTCGTCGCCACGGTGAACAGTCCCGCCTACCTGCCGTTCTTCCGGGAATACATGGCGGCGGGGTTCGAAGGGGAGGCGCCCGAGGAACTGCTGGACCGCATGACCG
This sequence comes from Pseudomonadales bacterium, assembly GCA_021295875.1. Taxonomy (GTDB): domain Bacteria; phylum Pseudomonadota; class Gammaproteobacteria; order Pseudomonadales; family Azotimanducaceae; genus VXYL01. Next base: position 650 of record JAGWBN010000120.1, on the reverse strand, counting down.
ACAGTGCTGGCGCCCTCCCGGCTGATCGGGCTGCCGCGCTGCTGGAGGATGCCACACGGCATGACTTCAGGGCCATTTCGCGCGTGGCGGCGAAGCGGGCACCCGTTCTGCAGATCCTGCGCAAGGACTGGTCCGAGGCCGCTTTGCGGTGGATTCGGGAGAACCAGGCGGCGGCTCGGGCCGAGGTCCTCGGTGGACATCTGATGCTCCACGAGTACCCGGAAGCCTTCAACAAAACCGTACTGTCGTTCCTCTCGGGAGAGTGACGCTACTCGCTTGGCGGCTGCGGCGTCATCGCGGGCGTCTCGGGAAGTCGCGGAGAATCTCGCGTGCCGCGTTGCGGCCCGGCCGACCGGTGACGCCGCCGCCGGGGTGGGCGCCCGCACCGCAGTGGTAGAGCCCCTTGATCGGCCCCCGGTACGCCGCGTAGCCCATGACGGGCCGGTTGGTCCAGAGCTGATCCAGGGTCATGGCCCCGTGGAAGATGTCGCCTCCCGGTAGTCCGAAGCGTTCCTCCAGATCGGCGGGGGTCAGCACCTGGCGGGCGATCACGGATGCGGAGAAGTTGGGTGCGAACCGGTCGATGGCGGCGAACACCGTGTCCGCGGCAGCCTCACGGTGGGTGTCCCAATCCCGGTCGCGGGGGAAGT
>JAGWBN010000119.1 GCA_021295875.1 Pseudomonadales bacterium | reverse complement strand
GCGACCCGGACTTCCGCGAGTGGCCACAACTGATGCTCAACTGGCTGCGCCGTTGCGGCTTCCTGACCGGCAAGGCGCGCCACGCTGTCTCGGGTCGCGTCACCTTGAACGGCGAAGCGATGGGTATGGCCTGGGTGACGTTCGTGCCGCTGGATTCGAACGCACCCCCGGCGCGCGCGCGTGCGTCACACGCCGAGAAGGGTAGGTTCGAGATTCCGGCGTCGCACGGCGTCGTGCCGGGACCCCACCGGGTCGAGGTTCGCGTTCCCCAACACGGGGACGTACACGCTGGCCGATGCCGTCAACTACGAAATGGGCGTCGTCGACGTGGGGAGTACGCCGCTGCGGCTGGAGGCTAGGGAAGCTCTGAACCAGAGCTTCCCTAGCGCGGCACAAGGTGCCTGATCGAGCCCATGGGCGGGCTAGTTGCGACGGATCACGCCGACGCTCAGTCCCTCGATGACCAGTTCCTGGCTCTTGAGGTCCACTTCGATCGGTTCGTAGTCCTGATTCTCCGCCTCCAGCAGCACCTTGCTGCGGGACTTGCGGCGGAATCGCTTGACCGTGACGTCGTCGTCTATGCGCGCCACGACGATGGCCCCGTTGGCGGCTTCGGACGTCTTGCGCACGGCAAGTAGGTCGCCGTCGAGAATGCCGACGTCCACCATGCTGTCGCCCTCGACCCGGAGGAGGAAATCCGCCGCCGGGCGGAACAGGTTGGCTGGAACCTGGCACATCTCCTCGATGTGCTCCTGGGCGAGGATGGGGCTTCCCGCGGCGACCCGACCCACCACCGGAAGACCTTCGTCGGCGGGCAGGCGGATGCCCCGCGAGGTTCCCGGAACGACCTCCAGGGCACCCTTGCGTGCCAGCGCCTTGAGGTGTTCTTCGGCCGCGTTCGGGGACTTGAAGCCGAGTTCCCGGGCGATGTCCGCCCGCGTCGGCGGGTAACCGGTCTCGTTGATATGCGACCGGACGAGGTCGAGGACCTCGGCTTGGCGTGCGGTCAGTCCTTTCATTGCGCTGTCCATGCATCCAGTAAGGCTGCGATTATATACAGTCTTTCGAAGATGTGAAGCATCAAAATCAGCCTCCATTGGGGGATCACCGCTTCGAGACGGGTTCCCTCCGCTATCATCGCCCGGTCAGCTTGGGATGGAGTCGCCATGGAGCGTGCCGCGGAGATGTTCGGCTTTGGTGCCGATGGATCGATTGCATGGGTGGTCGTGTTCGCCATCGTGTTCGCCACCCTGGTCGTTCGCTATGGGGCGAAGCTCCTGTTCGACCGTCTGGCGAGGCAACTCGAACGCACCAACAACCTCTACGACGACGCGTTGCTGGACGCCGCCAGGAAACCCATCGGCTGGGCGATCTGGTCGTTCGGCATACTGTTCGCGGCGGAATATGCGCTGAGGGATGCCGAATCCGAACTCGTCGCGTATGCCGATCCCCTGCGCGATGTCATCGCCATAGCCCTGCTGGCGTGGTTCGCCATCCGCATGATCCGTTTCGTCGAGGGGCACGTCGCCGACCCCGAATACCGCAGCGAACCCGTCGACAAGACCACGGCGGCGGCGATCGGCAAGCTGCTCCGCGCGTCCGTGTTGATCACCGCCCTGCTGATGGCGTTGTCCTCGCTCGGCTTCTCGGTGACGGGGGTTCTGGCCTTCGGTGGCCTTGGCGGCCTCGCCGTGGGCTTTGCCGCCCGCGACCTCCTGGCGAACTTCTTCGGAGCCTTGATGATCTTTCTCGACCGGCCGTTCGCCGTGGGCGACTGGATTCGGTCTCCCGACCAGGAGATCGAGGGTACCGTGGAGGAGATCGGCTGGCGCCAGACGCGAATCCGCACCTTCGACCAGCGACCGCTGTATGTCCCCAACGCCACTTTCGCGACACTGACGGTGGAGAATCCGCAGCGCATGCTCAATCGGCGCATCTACGAGATCATCGGCGTGCGCTATGACGACATCGGCGTCCTGAAGGTCGTGATCGACGACATCCGCGACATGCTCGTCAACCACGAGGCCATCGACACGAGTCGCACGCTCATGGTCAACCTGCTGAGCTTCGGTCCGTCGTCCCTCGACATCATGATCTACACCTTCACCAAGACCAACGTCTGGACCGAGTTCCACACCATCAAGGAAGACGTGCTGTTCAGGATCGCCGGGATCGTCGAGGCCCACGGTGCCGAAATGGCCTTTCCGACCCAGACTGTGCATATCGCCTCCAAGCCCGATCCGGAACCCGAAATCGGACCCGCGCCGTAGCCTCGGGATCGGACACGCAACCGTGAGTGCCAAGCTGCCGTCGGGTGCCCGCTGCCTGTTCGACGCCGCGGCCGTCGACCGCGCGGTGGACAAGGTCGCCGTGGAACTCGCGGTGCGCCTTTGGCAGAAGCGGCCGGTGGTCGTGTGCCTGATGAACGGTGGACTGCCGTTCACCGCCGACCTGCTGAGACGTTTCCACTTCGACCTCGAACTCGACTACATGCACCTGACGCGTTATCGGCACACCACGGGAGGCGAGATCCGCTTCACGCGGGGCCTGGAACGCGACCTCGAGGGGCGCACCGTGTTGCTCGTCGACGATGTCCTCGACGAAGGCGAGACCCTGGTCGCCGCGCAGGGTGTCGTCGCCGAGAGGGCACCCGCCGAGCTCGTGACCGTGGTGCTGGTGCGCAAGGAAGTGCCGTGCGTGGCCCGGGTCGACCATGCCGCCCTGGTCGCGCCGGACGAGTTCCTGGTGGGGCGGGGAATGGACTGCGACGGCTGGTTCCGGCAGTTGTCGGGCATCTACGCCCTGCCGGCGGGCTGGTCCGGGGAGGCGTCGTGACCGTCGCCGTGATCGGCGGTACCGGGCTCGAGGGGCTCGACGGCGAGACCGTGCCGGCGGCGGACTCGGCGGCGACCCCCTACGGTTCCGCCTCGGCGATCCCGTACCGGTCCGCCGCCCTGCCCGGGGCGGTGTTCCTGAATCGCCATGCCGACGACCACTCGCTGCTGCCGCACGAGATCAACTACCGGGCCAACCTGTGGCTGCTCAACGAACTGGGCGTCGATGCCGTGGTCGCCGCGTTCGCGGTGGGGGGCATCTCGCGCGGACTCGCCAACGGCGACTTCGTGCTGCCGGGTCAGATCATCGACTACACCTGGGGACGGGAACACACCTTCGCGAACGCCGGCAGCCTGCTGCATGGCGACTTCACCGCACCGTTCGATCCCGGCTTGTGCGACACCCTGGCCCAGGCTGCCGCCGAGGTGGGTGTGGACGCATCCGCCGGTGGCGTCTACGGCTGCACTCAGGGTCCGCGCTTGGAGACCGCCGCGGAAATCGACCGCATGGAGCGTGACGGCTGCACCGTGGTGGGCATGACCGCGATGCCCGAAGCGGCACTCGCGCGCGAACTCGGCCTGCCCTACGCGGGCCTCTGCATGGTGGTCAATCCCGCCGCGGGGCGCGGCCCCGGTGCCATCGAGTTCGCCGACATGCGCGCCGTGGTGGCGGCGGCGGGACCCCGGCTATTGCGGCTTGTGGCGAGATTCCTGGTACTGGTCGATCATCCCGAGTAGCGCTTCCGGCGCGTCGAGCGGATCCACACGCACCAGCAGGCCAAGTGCCGGATGGTCGAGGTAGTGGGGCTCGTCGCTGCGCATGCGCCGCTGCTCGGACAACAGCGCGACGCCGTCTTCGAGGCGGTACCGCAGCACCGCGTGAAAGTGGACGTAACGGCCGAGGGTGACGCTGACCAGACCCTCGAGGGGATAGGCACGCTCGGCATCCATCGAGCCAACCTGCAGAAGCAGGGGCTGGGGCGTCCCGCGGGGCGGCACGGGCTGGTGCCAGCTCCCGGCGGCGATCACCGGGTAGCGGCGGCGGAGTTGGGCAAGCTCCCGGGCGAACTCGGGGGTCTCCCGGTGCCACACGTAGCTCGACCGCAACAGTTCGTTCTCGTGCTCCGCGATCGCGGTGTTGACCTGTTCGAGGGTCGGGGCGGGACGGGCGGGTGCGTCCTGGGGTGCTTCGGCATCCGCCTCCGGCTCAACATCTGCCTCGACCCGCGGGGATTCCGGTACGCCTGGGTCCATCGCCATCTCGATGCCCTGGGACTCCACCGTCCAGGGATTGGGCGGCAGGCAAGGGTCCCGCGATGCGACGGGCAGCATGTCGGGAGGCCGGGATGTGCGCAGCGTCCAGGTGGCGGTCACGCACTCCCCGGCGAACCAAACCGGTGGCACGAGGTTGGAGACCACCAGGGGCATGGTGTCGTCCACCGGTGGCGACCGCCCGACGGTGTTGGTCCGGCGGCCGTCGGGGACCTCGGCGAGCGCGAACGCGGCACGGGGATAGCGCACGGCATCCAGCAGCTTGGGTCGGACGGCGATCCCGTCGGTGCCGACGTTCTGCTCGGCGGCGAAAGCCGCGTCCTGGGCGAAGACCAGGACCTCGATGCGGTACCAGCGATAGCGCAGGTGGTCCTCGAATTCGGCGGCGCCTGCCGTGCGGGTTCCGAGCGCCGCGGCCACGGCGAGGGCTAGGAACCCGTAGGGCGTCACGCGAGTTGGGCCTCCCGGGTGCGCCGAGGGGCGCCTGCGTTGTTCCCGGCGAAGCGTTTCAGAAGTTGCTCGACGAACTGGAACCGCGTGTCCGCGTGCGGCATCTCCCGTCGGACCAGCAGCCGGTTCGCGGTAGGCCCCTCGGCGTCCCGGTATCTGAACGTGTCGGGCTCCTGCTGGACCAGCTTGACGATGGTCAGCGGATCCACCTGAGTCTCGGTCTTGAACTCGATGCGCCCGCCCCGGGGACCGATGTCTACCCGGTCGATGCCGATGGCGGCCGCGTGGTGCTTGATGGCCGTGGTGCGGAACAAATTCTTGACCGAGTCGGGGTGGAGTCCGAACCGGTCGATCATCTCGACCTTGAGTTCGTCGAGTTCAGCCTGGTCCGCAGCATTGGCGATGCGCTTGTACATGATGAGCCGCGCGTGCACGTCGGGCAGGTAGTCGTCGGGGATCAGCGCCGGAACGTGCAGGTTGACCTCGTGGCTCGTGGGCAGGGGCGCATCGAGATTCGGGGTCTTGCCGGCCTTGATGGCGGCGACCGCCCGTTCGAGCATCTCCATGTACAGCGAGAAGCCGATGTTGGCGATCTGTCCCGACTGTTCGTCGCCGAGCAGTTCGCCGGCGCCGCGGATCTCCAGGTCGTGGGTCGCCAGGGTGAAGCCGATGCCCAACTCGCCGGCCGCCTGCACCGCATCCAGGCGCTTGGCGGCGTCGGCCGTCATCGCCTTGGGGTGCGGCGTCATCAGGTAGGCGTACGCTTGGCGGTGCGAGCGACCGACGCGGCCGCGCAACTGGTGGAGTTGCGCCAGCCCGAACTTGTCGGCCCGTTCGATGACCATGGTATTGGCATTGGGAATGTCGATGCCGTTCTCGATGATGGTCGTGCACACGAGGACGTTGATGCGGCGATGGTAGAAGTCCGCCATGACGTCGCCGAGTTCGCGTTTCGGCATCTGGCCATGGCCGATCCCGATCCGCGCGCCCGGGGCGAGTTCGGCGACTTCGTCGGCGGCGCGCTCGATGCTGCGCACCTCGTTGTGGACGTAGAATACCTGGCCGCCGCGGGCCAGTTCACGGGCGACGGCCTCGGCGATGACGGCACGCCGCTTCTGCATGACGAAGGTCTTGATCGACAGTCGCCGGGCGGGCGGGGTCGCAATGACGGACAGGTCGCGGATGCCGGCCAACGACAGGTTGAGCGTGCGTGGAATCGGCGTTGCCGTCAGTGCCAGGACATCCACTTCGGCGCGCAGGTTCTTCAGCTGTTCCTTCTGCCGCACCCCGAAGCGGTGCTCCTCGTCGATCACCACGAGGCCGAGGTCCTTGAACTTGAACGCCTTGCCAAGCAGGCGATGGGTGCCGATGGCGATGTCCACCTTGCCCTCGGCGAGTCGCTCGGCCACGGCGTTGACGTCGCCGTCGGCGCGCAGGCGCGAGACCACTTCGATGGTCACGGGCCAGTCGGCGAAGCGGTCGCCGAAGGTCTCGAAGTGCTGTTGGGCGAGCAGGGTGGTGGGCGCGAGGATGGCGACCTGGCGGCCGCTGGCGACGGCCAGATAGGCCGCCCGCATCGCCACCTCGGTCTTGCCGAAACCCACGTCGCCGCAGATCAGGCCTTGGTGCCGGTGAGATCCTCGATCACGGTGTCGATGGCGGCGTCCTGGTCGGGGGTCGCCTCGAACGGGAACTGTTCCACGAAGCGGCGATAGTCGTCGTCCGGCTTGTCGAAGGCGAAGCTCATCGACGCTTCGCGACGGGCATAGATGTCGAGCAGCTCCGCGGCCGCATCCCGGGCCCTCTCGGCAGCGCGACGCTTGGCCTTGGCCCACTGGTCGGAACCCAGCCGGTGCAGCGGTGCCGTTTCCTCGTCGGCGCCGGCGTACCTCGACACGAGATGCAGCGCGGTGACGGGCACGTAGAGCTTCGCCTCTTCG
>JAGWBN010000118.1 GCA_021295875.1 Pseudomonadales bacterium | reverse complement strand
AGCAGCGTCACGGCGGTGGCGAAGGTCAGGCCGCCGATGATGGAGCGCGCCATGGGCATGTAGCTCTCGCCGGTGCCGCCGATGCGGACGTCGCCGACCGCGAGCGGGAGGAGGCCGGCGACGGTGGTGGCCGCGGTCATCAGGATCGGCCTTAGCCGGTCGCGGCCCGCCTGGACGATGGCCTCTTCGCGGGGGCGGCCTTCGCGGATGAGCTGGAAGACGCGGTTTAAGAGCACGATGCCGTTGTTCACCACGATGCCCGCGAGGAGCACCATGCCGATCATCGCCATCATCGTCAGCGGCGTGTCCGTGGCCCACAGGAACAGCATCACGCCGACGACCGAGTAGGCGATGGAGAACAGCACCGCGCTTGGAAACAGGGCGGACTCGAACAACGCCGCCATGAGCATGTACACGAGGATGATGGCGGTGCCGATCATGATCAGCATGTCGAGGAACTGCTCGGCTTCATCGTCGAAGTCGCGGCCCATCTCCCAGCGGTAGCCGGTGGGCATCTGGAAGTTCTGCATGACGGCTTCGACCCGCTCGCGCGCCTGGGTCGGGGTGACGTCCTTCAAGCCGAATTCGACGCTCACCGCGGTCTCCCGGTTCTCCCGCCGTACGCTGCCGATCGACGGCCGGAACTCCAAGTCCGCGAGGGCTTCCAATGCCACGGTGCCGCCGCCGGGCAGGAAGATCGGTAGCCGGAGGAGGTCTTCGAGGTGCATGTCGTCGCGGTCGGCGATCTCCAGTTGGATGCTGTCCTCCCAGCCGCCCTGGTCCAGACCGCGGCGCAGCTGGATGCCGCCAAGGGCGGTGGAGACGCTGCGTCCGAGGTTCCGCGCGGTGACGCCGAGTTGCCCCGCCTGTTCCGGTTTGAGCCGGAGCACGACCTCCTGGCGGCCCGATTCCGACTGCGTGTGGACGTTGTTCAGGTACGGCAGCTCCTGGAGGACGGCGATCACCGACTCGGAAATCTCCATCAGCCGCGCCGTCGAGTCGCCGACGAGGCGTACGCCCATGCCCCCGTCGCCGTCCCGGTTCCAACGGCCGCCACGCCCTTTCGAGCGGAAGTAGAAGTTGACGTTGGGGACCGAGGGCATCATCTCGAGGATGCGTTCCTTGACGACGGCGGCGGCAAACTGGCTGTCCTCGCGCATGGTGATAAGCACGTCGGCGCGGTCGTAGTCGAAGGTCGTCGACACATCGGCCAGGCCGAGTTCGTCGGCACTGCCCATGATGGACGCCTCGACTTCGTCGACGATGCCCTCCATGCGCTCCAGCGCGATGGTGCCGCGCACCCAGAAGCGCAGTTCGAGCGCCTGGTCGTCCTCTTCCGGCTCCATGTTGACGTCGAGCTGGGTGTAACCCCACCAGCCCGCAGCGGCGATCAGCGCGGCTACGAGCAGAGCGCTGAAACGATGGTGCAGGGTGAACAGCACGACGCGTTCGTAGACGTTGCCCAAACGGTCGAACACGCGGTGCTTCGGTTCGCCCCGACCCTCGGGCATGCGCGCCAGCAGGGCCGGGATCAGCGTCGTCGCGATGACCAGCGACGCGGCGATGGACACGCACAGCGGCACCGCCACGTTGCGCATCGCGGTGGTGGTGTTCACGCCGTCCATGAACAGCGTCGGCACGAACACCACGATCGTGGTGAGCGTGCCGGCGGTGATCGCGAGGCCCACCTCGGTGACGCCGCGGTCGGCGGCCTCGAACGGACTCAAGCCGTGATTGCGGCGCCGCAGCGCGATGGACTCGGACACCACCACGGAGTTGTCCACCAAGAGGCCGACGGCCAGCATCAGGCCTACAAGTGAAAGTACGTTCAAGGTGAGGCCGGCGAAGTACATCGCCCCGAGGGTGGCGATCAGCGCAAGGGGTACGGTCGCCGAGATCAGCAGGGCCGGGATCACGCGGCGGATGAACGCGAACAGCACGATCGCCGAGAGGGTTCCGCCGATGATGCCGTTTTGGATCAGGTTCTCCAACGAGCGCAGCACCGATTCCGCCTGGTTGCTCACCGTCAGGGACGAAGCGTCGGCGAGTTCCGGGTCCTTCAACGCCTGGTCCATGGCGCCCTGGACATCGTCGGCAACGGCCACGAGGTTCGCTTCCGGCTTCTTGTAGACCGACACGCCCAGGGCGTCTTCGCCGTTGAGCCGGCGCTGGTCCGCCTCGTCCTGGGGGACGTACTCGACCTCGGCGATGTCCGCGATGGTGAGACCGGGACGGATGGGCAGGTCGAGGATGTCCTCGAGGCCTTCGAATCGGCCGAGCGGGCGGATCTGGGTTTCGAGTCGCGCGAGCTCGATGCTGCCCGCCGACAGGTAGAAGTTCTCCTCGGCCAGGCGGCGCTGCACGTCGAGCACGTCGAGTCCGTGGGCTTCGAGTCGGCCGGGGTCCAGGGCGATGCGCACGTACTGCTGGGCGGCGCCGAAGAGGAGCACCGAGTTCACCCCCGGTACACGTTCCAGCGGCACCCGCACCCGCGCATCGAGGAGACGCCAGATATCTTCGGGGTCGAGATCGGGTGCGGAGATGACGAACGAAAGGATTGGCGCGTTGTCCTCGCTCCGCCCGCCGAGCCGGATATGGCGGATGTCGCCGGGTAGGCGGTGGCGGATGCTCTCCACCAGTTCCTTGGCCTCGATGCCCTTGGCGGAAGCGTCTTCGCCCTCGTCGAGGTCCATCGAGATCCACACCATGCCGGTGCGGGTGCGCGAGTACATGCGCTCGATGCCGCCGATGGTGGACAGGATCTCCTCCACCGGGCGGGTGACGTTGCGTTCGATCTCCTGGGTGGAGGTGGATCCGTAGGGAATCCCGACACCGATGTAGGGGCGTTCCTGTTCGGGATACTGCTCGACCGCCATCCGCAGTCCTGCGAACCCGCCGATGATGACGAGGCCGATGAACACCATCGCCACGGTGACCGGGCGACGGATGGCGGCGCGCGAGACGATCATCCGTGCAGCTTAGGAGTGGTTGATGCGGTGTGCAAACCCGAATCCGGTGCCAAGGTCATGCGCTCCATGCTATTGCGCCTCCTCGAACACGTCGCCGTGGATCGCCTTGCGGTCCACCAGGTCGTAGACGACGGGGATCACGACCAGGGTCAGCAACGTCGCCCCCAAGAGCCCCCCGATCACGGTGATGGCCATGGGTGTGCGCAGCTCCGCCGCTTCGCCGATGCCGATGGCCATGGGCAGCAGCCCGAGCACCGTGGTCGCGGTGGTCATCATGATCGGCCGGAACCGCTGCCGCGCGCCGGCGATCACGGCGGTGCGTCGGTCCAGACCCTCCAGCCGCAGCCGGTTGACGCGGTCGACGAGCACGATGGCGTTGTTGACGACGATGCCGACCAGCAGGATCGCGCCGATGAACACCACCACGGAGATGGAGATGCCCGCCAGGTAGATGCCGAGCACCGCGCCGATGGCGGCGAGCGGCGCGGTGAACATGATGACGAACGGGTGCAGCAGCGACTCGAACAGCGACGCCATGACGAGATAGACGAGAATCAGCGCCAGCAGCAACGCCAGCTGCAGCGACTGGAACGACGCCTCCATCTCCTCGGCCTGGCCGCTGATGCGGCTGGTCACGTTGGGCGGATGGGGGATGTCCGCGAGCAGTTGCAGGACTTCCTGGCCACCGACGGCGAGGTCGCCGTGTTCGACGTGAGCGCTGACCACCGCGACGCGTTTCTGGCCGATGCGCTGGATGTCGGCGGGCCCCGTCGCCATGGTCACTTCGGCCAGCGCACCGAGGCGGACCTGGCGGCCTCCGGCGTCCACGAGGAGGTTCTCGACATCGGCCCTCGAGTTGCGCTCCGCCTCGTCGAGGCGTACGCGGATGTCCACGCGCTTGTCCTCCCAGGTGAACCTGGTGGGGACTTCGCCGCGGACCTTGCGCACCACCCGGTTCGCCACATCGGGCACGAACAGGCCGGCCGCCGCGGTGCGTTCCTGGTCGAATTCGATCTGCAGTTCGGGGTAGCCCGGGCGGATGCTGGACTCCACGTCGCTGAACGCCGGCGATGCCGCCATGGCCGCGACCAGGCTGTTGGCGACATCCTCGATGGCCTTGAGATCGTTGCCTGCCACCTCGACCTCCAGGGGCGTCGCGAAGGTGAACAGTTGCGGGCGCTCGATCATGAATTGCGCCGCCGGCACGTTGTCGAGGCGGCGACGTGCCAGCGACATGACCTCGGCCTCGTCCCCGGCAGTCGCGCCGTCGACCAGGACAACGCTCAATTCCCCCACCTGCTCGCCGCCGCGTGTCGCGCTGGCGTCGAGCTTGCCGCCGGTACCGGCTACGGAATAGGTGGTGTGCACCCCCGGGAAGGTGAGCAGCGCCTGCTGCACGTCGGCGAGCACGCCATCGGTGACTTCCAGCCGGGTGCCCGGGTCGAGTTCCATGTCGATGCGGAATTCGCCCTGGGAGAGCGGCGGGATCAGTTCGAGGGGCAGCGACGGTGCCAACGCCGCCGCGCCGCCGAGGCCGGCGAAGGCGACCGTGAGGGTCAGTGCCCGGAACCGCAGCGCCGTGCGCAGCAGGACGTCGAATCCCGCGAACACCCGGTCGTACACCTGGTCGAATGCCCACTCGACGGGGCGCAGCAGGAGGGTCAGCGCCCGGCCAAGCCAACGCCATGCCATCACGACGCCCCACGTCGCCGCGCGGAACGGCGCGCCGAGTGCGCTACGCCAAACGGGCGCCGAATCCGCGGGCCTCTCGGTCTGGTCGGCTTGGCCCCCACGCATGGACCGGAGAGCGGCCAGCATGGGGATGAGCGTGAACGCGAGCACCAGCGACGCGAGCAGCGCGAAGGTCACGGTGAGTGCCTGGTCGCGGAACAACTGCCCGGCGATGCCCTCGACGAACGCCAGCGGCAGGAACACCGCGACGGTCGTCATGGTGGAGGCGAGCACGGCGCCACCCATCTCTCCGGTGCCCAGCCGGGCGGCGTCGGCCAGCGACTTGCGCGGGTCGTTGCGGTGCCGGGCGATGTTCTCCAGCACCACGATGGCGTTGTCCATCAGCATGCCCACGGCCAGGGCGATGCCACCGAGGCTCATGATGTTCAAGGTGATGTCGAAGACGTCCATCAACACGAACGTGGCGAGCACGGAGACGGGGATCGTGGCGGTGACGATCAGCGTGCTGCGTACGTGCTTCAGGAAGAGATACAGCACGATCACCGCGAACAGCGCGCCGATGAGAGCCGCGAAGCGCACCTCGTCGATGGCGGCGGTGATGAACTCGGCCTGGTCGTAGATCTTCACCAGGTCGTAGTCGCCGGGGAGTTCGGCCGCGATGGCGGCCATGCGCTCGTCGATGGCGGCCGAGACCGTCACGGTGTTGGCATCGCCTTCCTTGTACATGGCGATCTCGATGGCCTCATTGCCGTCGACGCGCATGACGCTGTCGCGTTCCTTGTGGCTTTCGGAGACGGTGGCCACGTCCTTCAGGCGCAGCACCCGGCCCTGCTGCTGGAAGACGATGGTCTCGGCGATGTCGGCCACCGTCTCGAATTCGTTCACCGTGCGCACCAGGAACTCCTGGCCGCGTGCGGTAAGCCGCCCGCCCGAGAGATTGATGTTGGCGGCCTGCAGACGCCCGCCGAGCTGTTGCACGTTGATGTCGAGCTGGGCGAGGCGCTCCTGGTCGACGTCGACCGCGATCTCGTCCTCGAAACCGCCGCTGACGAGCACGGCGGCGACGCCGAGGACGGGATCGAGGCGCTTCTTCACCACGTCTTCGGCGAAGCGCCGGAGTTCCTGGAGTCTGGCGGCGACACGGCCGGCGTCCTCGGGTCCCTCGCCGTCGGGTAAGGCCTTCAGCACGATGGCGGCGCGGACGATGGGGTCGAGATTGGGATTCAGGCGCAGGATCGACGGTCGCTCGATGTCCAGGGGCAGCTGCACGAGGTCGAGCTTCTCGCGCACCTCGACCGCCGTGTTGGTCATGTCCGTGCCCCAGGCGAACTCCATGACGACATCGG
>JAGWBN010000117.1:8715-11715 GCA_021295875.1 Pseudomonadales bacterium | reverse complement strand
AATGTTTACGGTCAGGTTGCATTTCACTGACGGGCGCTACGAGTCGCTCTTGGACGGCTCCCGAAGGGAGACGCACTAGTTCTGCGACCGGATCGCCTCGAATTCCGTGCGCAGGTCGAGGATGCGCTGGTCAAGGCGGGCGATCATTTGACGGTCGTTGTCGTTCACAAGCCGTCGGGCATAGTCGATGTGCTGGATGGCTTGCCGATAGGCACCGACGCGGGCGAAATACTCCGCCCGTGCCCGGTGCACGCCGATGGTGTCGCCGGCGAGTCCGGCCGTTTCGGCGAGTAGCTCCCAGACGTCGATATCGTTGTCGTTGACCCGGGTGTGTCGCCAGAGTGCGGCAGCCGCTTCGTCGTGGCGCTCGGCGGCGTTTAGGGCCTCGGCGTATAGATACGTGAGTGGTTCGTTGTCCGGGTTGATCTGGAGTTCGCGGCTTAGCAACGCCAGGGCTTCCTCGGTTCGCTTGGCGCCGATCAGCACCTCGGCGAAGGAAGCGGTCATGATCAGGCTGTCGGGGTGCTCCTGGTGCAGTGGTCGCATGGTTTCCACCGCTTGGTCGTGCTGGCGGTCGCGGGCGAGGGCCAAGGCGACGGCGTACACGTCGGCATCGCCACCGCCTCGGCGGTCTTGGGCTGCCGCCAACGCCCGCCCCGCGGACTCGGCGAAATGGACCTGGGCGCGGGCGCGCATGCACTGGTAGTCGAGGGAAGCCGCGACTTCACGCGGCTCGAAGCGCTGGGCCTGGCTGCGGGCATCGGTGATGCGCGACTCCGTCAGCGGATGGGTCAGCATGAACTCCGGCGGCTTGTCGACGAAGCGGAAGGCCATCTGCATGCGTTCGAACATCCGCGACACGCCGTGGGGGTCCAACCCAGCCTTCGCCAGGGTGTTCAACCCGATGCGGTCGGCTTCCTGTTCGCGGGTTCGACTGAAGCGCAACGCCCGGTCCTCCACCAGCGCCTGTGTGCCGAACATGGTCGCCAGCGCGCCGTCGCCGCTGCCGCCGGCTGCGGCGATGGCGATGGACGCGATCATGCCGGCGAGCATCCAAGGGGTCATGGAGCGCTGCTCCTCCAGACTGCGCGCGTAGTGACGCTGACCCAGGTGGGCGAGCTCGTGGGCGATCACGGCGGAGTACTCGCTCTCGTCCTCGGCGTAGAGAAACAGTCCCAAGTTGACGCCGATGATGCCGCCCGGTACGGCGAAGGCATTGATCTGCGGGTTGTCCACGAGAACCGTGACCAGGTTGGGTTCGCTCCAGTCCGAGTGCTCGGCGAGCCGGTGGATATTGACGTGCGCGTAGTACTTGAGGATGGGGTCGGGCACGGTGTCCACGCTCGCACGGATCTGCTTGAGCGCAATTTCCCCGAGCTGGCGCTCGACCGTCGGTGAGACATGGGCCGAGGAGCGGTCCCCGAGTTCGGGTAATTCGGCAGCCCGAACGTTGGCGGCGACGAGTACGATGATGAGTAGCGCTCGCCTCAAGACGGGGACTCCAAGCAACGTCGCGACATGGCGGGGATCATACGCCATAGACCTGCTCCGATGGCTTGGGTTCACGGCGGTGCGGCGTTGCGTGCGACCGGGGTAGAGCGACCGCTATGCCATAATCGTCGCATGTCGGACGAACCCAAACAGCCCACCCGCGTCGACGCCACCGGACTCAACTGCCCCATGCCGCTGCTCAAGGCCAAGCAGGCGCTCAACCGCATGGTGCCGGGTGAGCGGCTGCAGGTGATCGCGACGGACCCGGGCTCCGTTAGGGACTTCCAGGTCTTCTCCGAGCAGAGCGGACACCCGTTGCTGCAGTCCCGCGAGCAACAGGGCCGCTACTACTATCTGCTAGAGAAGCGTCGTCCCGCGACGACGGGGGATTGACGGCCCGCCGGCGATGAAATTCGTCGAGGTCATCAGCGGCTGGATCAACCGCTACTTCTCCAACGAGGAGGCCATCTTCCTGGTGGTCTTCCTGATCGCCGCACTCCTTGTGCTGATCTTCCTCGGCGGGGTGCTGGCACCCATCCTCACGGGCCTCGCGTTCGCCTTCCTGCTGCACGGCGTCGTCGACCGGTTGGTCGCCTGGCGGGTGCCGCGGCTGGTGGCGGTCGGCCTGGTCGAACTGGTCTTCCTCGGTCTGTTGATCGCCATGGTCGTCGGTATCCTGCCGTTGGTCTGGAGGCAGCTGCTCGATCTCGTGGAGGCACTACCGAGTTTTCTCGATCGCCTGAGCGACCTCGCCGTCGACATCACCACCCGCTACCCGGAGTTCTTTTCCGAGACCGCGGTTGCCGATTGGGTGGCCAACCTCGGCGAACAGGTGACGGGACTTGGCGGCGACCTCGTGCAGGGCGTGTTCACGCAGCTCTCCAACGTGCTCGGCGTAATGATCTTCGTCGTCCTGGTGCCCGTGGCGCTGTTCTTCTTCCTCAAGGACGGCCACCGAATCCAGGCGGCCTTCGCGGCCCTCCTGCCCCGCGAGCGTCGCCTGCTGAACGAAGTGGGGCGCGAGATGAGCCGCCAGATCGCGAACTACGTCCGCGGCAAGATCATCGAAATTCTCGTCGTCGGCGTGGTCAGCTACCTCACGTTCTGGATTCTCGACGTCAACTACGCGGCGCTTCTCGCTCTGCTCGTCGGACTCTCCGTCGTGGTTCCGTTCGTGGGGGCGATCGTGGTGACCATTCCCGTGGCCGCCGTGGGCTTGGTTCAGTTCGGCTGGAGCGTGGACTTCCTGGTGCTGGTGGTCGCCTACGTGATCATCCAGGGACTCGACGGCAACGTGCTGGTGCCGCTCTTGTTCTCAGAGGCCGTGGATCTGCATCCCATCGCCATCATCGTCGCCGTCCTGGTGTTCGGCGCCATCTGGGGCTTCTGGGGCGTGTTCTTCGCCATCCCCCTGGCGACCCTCGTGAAGGCGGTGTTCAACGCCTGGCCGAAGCAGGACGCAACCGAGCCGGCGGCCGGGTGATCCGCAGGGGCGACGCTGTCGCGCCC
>JAGWBN010000117.1:6996-8617 GCA_021295875.1 Pseudomonadales bacterium | reverse complement strand
GGCACGCAGGTTGTGGTCCGCACCTGCCGCCAGTACCATGCCTGCCGTCTACGCCGCTCCCGAGTGCGAGGGTGCCATGACCGCCGACAACAAGGGCCTGAGAGGCAGCCTCGTGGCCTTGGTCACACCGATGAAGAACAACGGCGGCGTGGACTGGGCGGCGCTCGACCGCCTTGTGGACTGGCACGTGGAATCCGGTACCCACGGCATCGTGCCAGTGGGCACCACCGGCGAAAGCGCGACCCTGACGCCCACGGAACACAAACAGGTCGTGGCCGCCGTTGTGCGCCGGGTGGACGGGCGGTTGCCCGTGGTCGCGGGTGCCGGCGCGAACGCCACCGCGGAGGCCATCGAGTTCACCCGCGCGGCCCAGCTTGACGGTGCCGACTACTGCCTGTCCGTCACCCCGTACTACAACAAGCCCACCCAGGAGGGCCTCTACCGGCACTACTGCGCCATCGCCGAGGCGGCGGACCTACCGATGGTGCTCTACAACGTGCCGCCGCGAACCGCCTGCGATATGCAGGCCGAGACGGTGGCGAGACTGGCTGGCGTCGACAGCATCGTCGGCATCAAGGAAGCCTGTGGGGACGCCAAACGCGTAGCCGAAATCCGTGCCCTCGTCCCGGACGACTTCATTCTTCTCTCGGGCGAGGATGGGCAGACCATGACGATGGCGGGCTACGGTGCCGTCGGGGCGATTTCAGTGACGGCGAACGTCCTGCCGGGCTTGATGGCGGAATTCTGCGAAGCGTTCCTCGCCGGCGACGAGGCCAAGGCGAGCGCTCTGGACGCCAAGTTGCAACCCATCCACGAGATCCTGTTCGTCGAGACCAGCCCGATTCCCACCAAGTGGGCGCTCAGCGCCATGGGTCGGATCGATTCGGGCATTCGTCTGCCGTTGGTGGAACTAACGGCGACCGCACAGGTCGAAGTACGTCGTCGACTCGAGGCGTTGACGGCGGCGGCGCAAGGATGTGTCTGATCAAGCCCGTAGATGGGCTTGATCAGAGGATGCTTGCAACACGGTCGACCGTCGGCATGCCGATGTCGGGCCGGGCAAGGAGGGTGAACGCTTCATGAATCGCCATCGGGCCTTACGAGTCCAAAGGGCGACGGCTTGGGCGGCGTTGCTGGTGGGCATCGCCGGTTGCCATACGTTCAGGGACGACAAGGGCATCTTCGTCGACCCCCGTGACGACTATCTCGATGCCGTGCCCAGTACGCCTCTTGTCGTTCCGGAAAACATGGCTTCGGTTCGCATACAGGACAGCTGGCCGATCCCGGAGATCGTCGGCCAGCCGGTCGCCAAGACCTTTCCGAACGATCCGCCGCGGCCGAAGATGCTCGTTGGTCGCAACCTCGACGCCGTACGGATTCAACGCCTGGGAACGCGCTCGTGGATCGTTTCCGGAAATGCGCCAAGCCAAGTGTGGCCGCAGATAAAGCAGTTCCTCCTCGACAGCCGAGTAGGCATCGACGTGGAGAATCCGCCCTCGGGCGTCGTGGAAACCTCGTGGCTACGCCTAGCCGAGGGTGACGACGCGGTCCGCGAGGCCATCCGCGAGGGACTCGCGAATCGGCAAGGCGACGTCGAAGCCGATGAACCTGCGGAGACCGC
>JAGWBN010000117.1:6388-6749 GCA_021295875.1 Pseudomonadales bacterium | reverse complement strand
CTAAACGTCGATTTCGAACGCGCCTACGCCACCATTGAGCAAGCAATCAATCGCGCCGAACTGGGAGCGGTCGAGGCGGATCGGGACCGGCGCCTGTTCCGCGTGGTCCTAGGCCAGAAACCGAAGGAGGGATTGTTCGCTCGCATCATTCCGGGCGGGGGGGGCGACCTGGGGCCATCGGTGTCCATCGAACTGGCGGCGACCGCAACGGGCATCGAGGTGAGCGTCCGCGGCGAAGGCGAGGAGCCGATCGACCGGGCGCTGGCGCAAGAGATTCTGCGCACCTTGAGGGAATTCGCCGCGTAGGGGCGACCTTTGTGGCCGCCCGTCCCCGAGCACGGCGACACCGTCGCGCTCCGTC
>JAGWBN010000117.1:0-6094 GCA_021295875.1 Pseudomonadales bacterium | reverse complement strand
CGGGCTTGACTAGGCCAAACGCAGCGTTAACAGGAGGGGCCAGGATGCCAAGGAGAGTTGCGATCGTCGGCGGTGGGGTCGCAGGCCTAGGAACGGCGTGGGCGCTACATCGACATCCCGAGCGGTTCGACTTCCGCGTGTTCGAGGCCGAGGCGCACCTCGGCGGCAACGCGGTTACCGCCGACATGCCTCAGGACGACGGCACGTCGATCCCGTTCGACATCTCCGTTACCGCGTGCATTCCGTCGGTGTATCACCACATTCGGCTCGTGGCGCAGCAACTCGGCGTCGAACTCGTTGACACCCGATTCAGCTACAGCGTCGGGTACCGTGGCGGGATCTACGCACACGACCTGGACTGCGATATCGGTCGGGAGCTCCGAACGGAGATCGGGCAGTTCCAGCGGCTGCTGAAGCGCCTCCATTGGTTTGGCCGACTCAACGGATCGAGGTCTAGGCTCCTGAACGCTCTCAACCCCTTCAACTACGTGAGCATGGGGACCGTCCTCAACTTCGGCCGGTATTCCGGTGACTTCAGGTACAAGGTGCTGAAGCCCATGTTCGTCAACTTTCTGATGGCGACCAATGTCTTCGACATGCCCGCCTCGCTCTTTTCCCGGTATCTGGAGTTTTTCGACATCATCACCGCCACGCCGATGCAGACTTGGGAGGGCGGGACGAGGCGGATCTACGAGAAGCTGACGGCAGCGTTTCGCGAAAAGATCCACCTCGGAAGACGGGTCAGCAAGGTCGTCCGGTGCGGATCAACGGTGCTCGTGAAGGATGCGCATGGTGTCGAGGAGACCTTCGACGACGTCGTCTTCGCCTGCAATGCGAACCAGACGCTGATGGCGCTGGACAGGCCGAGCTTTCTCGAGAGCTGGCTGCTGGCGTCGATTCGCTACGAGAGCGAACTTCACAACCACGCCGTCGTGCACTCGGACGCCTCGGTGCTGCCGGATAACGCGGCGTTGCCGCTCGAGACCCGAAGCAACCATATCGAACAGTACGGTTCCCGGCCTGACAACTACGAAATCACCTACATCATGCACAACCAGCAGCCGTGGGCGAATCGATCCGACAAGCCCTGCCTGGTGACCTACAACCCGATCAGCCGCATCGACGGAGACAAGGTCGTCAAGAGGTGGTGGTTCCAGCACGTCGTACACGATGTCCGCCACATCGTTGTCCTGGTCCCCTTGTTCCGGCTGATTCAGGGCAGGAGACGGACCTGGCATTGCGGGGCGCACACGCTGGTGAACAGCCAGGAGACCTGTTTCGTGTCCGGCCTGGTGACGGCAAGGCAGCTCGGGGCGGGCTATCCATTCCGGGACCCGGAATCGCGGAAGTGGTTCAACTTCTACGGGCGCATGATGTACGGATGGCGCTTCCGCAGCGCGCGGTCTCGCCAGGGTGGCGACGCCGCCTGAGGAACAGGATGGGAGTTGTCGCTCAGGTTCGGTATGCGTGACTCCCCCGCCGGGGTCGGCGTTTTGGATGAAGAGTGGACAACCACCTCGGTTTCGCCTGGTTGTCGTCGCCTATTGGATGAGACCGGCACGGGGCAAGCCCCTACGAGGACTGGCGCGACACGAGCTGCCGGGCGACCACGTCGTCGTCGAGTTCGATGCCGAGTCCCGGCGTGGTCGGCGGCTCGATGAAGCCGTTCTCGAAGCGCACGGGCTCGACGAAGATGTCGTTGTGCAGGGTGTCGCCGTTGTACTCCTGGATCAGGAAGTTGGGTGAGCAGGTGTCCACCTGCACCGCGGCCGCGGCGGCCACCGGCCCGACGTACATGTGCGGCGCGATCATGGCGTAGTGGGCCTCGGCGATGCTGGCGATCTTCTTCGACTCCAGGATGCCCCCGCATTGACCGACGTCGA
The DNA here is from genome assembly GCA_021295875.1 of Pseudomonadales bacterium. Taxonomy (GTDB): domain Bacteria; phylum Pseudomonadota; class Gammaproteobacteria; order Pseudomonadales; family Azotimanducaceae; genus VXYL01. Next base: position 4,211 of record JAGWBN010000117.1, on the reverse strand, counting down.
GCTGGATGATCTGCGCCGCCTGCTTCTCGAGCAGTTCGGCGAATTCGTAGATGGTGACCAGGCGCTCGCCGGTGGCGATGGGAATGCTGGTGTGCGCCGCCACCCGCGCCATCTCGTCGACGTTCTCCGGCGGTACCGGCTCCTCGAACCAGAACGGGTGGTACTCCTCGAAGACCTTGGCCACCCGGATCGCCCCCGCCGTGCTGAACTGACCATGGGTGCCGATGCCGATCTCCAGCTCGTCGCCCACCGCGTCGCGGATCGCCGCGAAGATCTTCGCGGCGTGCTTGATGGTCTTCAGCGGAAAGTCGCGGGGTAGCGGGAAGTAGGGCATGAAGGGGTCGATCTTGCAGGCGGTGTTGCCTTCCTCGACGAGCTTCTGGGCGATTTCGCCGGCCTTGGTGGGGTCATCCCAGACGCCTTCGGTGGGCATGTAGGCGTAGGCGCGCAGCTTGTCGTGGCAGCGTCCGCCCAGCAGGTTGTAGACCGGCTGCCCGGCGGCCTTGCCGACGATGTCCCAAAGCGCCATCTCGATGGCCGACAACGCGGGGGTGCCGTACAGGCTTGGGTGCCGGTAGTCGTGGTTCGAGGCGTAGACCCGCTGCCAGATGGCCTCGATCTCGAACGGGCTGTGGCCGACGACGAAGCGGCCGACCAGGTCGTGCAGCAGTGCGATCTGGGAGGTGAGGTCGGGGGTGTGGCCGGTGGGACGTTCGCCGAGACCGGTGATGCCTTCATCGGTGAAGAGCCTGATGAACAACCACTGCCGGCCGCCGCGGAACGGCGCGATGTTGTCGAGGAGGATCGTCTCGACCCCGGTTACTTTCATTGTCCCCTCCCTTTACGTGTCAGACGACGTGTCAGACGTTGGTGCCGAACACGGGCTGTCCATCGGTACGGGGTCGCCGGCCCCAGACCATCAACCCGGGGCGCCCGTGGGACTGACCCGCCGTCTGGGGGTTCTCGGGATCCCGGTAGCCGACACGCACGATGCGGCGCACCGCGTCCGTGGTGTTGATGCGCGAGCCGTGGATCATGTGGATGCTGAAGGCGACGACGTCGCCCCGTTTCGCCGGTACCGGAACGGTGTCCTCGAGGTTCCAGTCGTCGGTCGGCAGATGCGGCGTGCACGGTGAGCCGTCGGGGTTGCGGACGACGTGTTGCCGCGCGCCGCCGCGATGGGAACCGTCCAGAAAGCGGATGCAGCCGTTGCTGTCGTCGGTGTCGTCCAGGTGGACCAGGCAATCGACGTAGCGGCCGTTGGCATGCTGGTAGAACGCCCAGTCCTGGTGCATTGGAAACGGATGCCCCGTCTCCGGGGGCTTGGCGTGCAGGGTCGTGTGGTGCAGTTCGACGTTGGGCCCGATCAGGTCGGCGATGGCACCGGTGAGAACCGGATGGGTGACCGCGTCGCACCACGCCTTCGAGTAGCGGTGCAGATCGTGCAGGGCGATCAGCTTGGACCGCCGCTCCACCTCGGCGGCCATGTACACCCGCCGCCAGGGACCGCTCCAGCCGGGACTCTTGCCCGCCCAGGTGTCGATCTGCCAGTCGAGTTCGTTCGCCATCCGGGCGATCTCATCGGTCGAGAACAGGCCGGGTAGATGCAGGTAGCCGTGCTGGTCGTAGAAGTCGACCTGCTGTTCCGTCAAGACGTTGCGCTGCGCCAGCGCGGCTTCAGCCATGGATGTCCCCCGCACCCTTTGGGAACGCCGAACCATACCATCGTATGGGCGACCCTACCGCGCCCGCGGGGCGCTACGGGGAGTACCAGATCGGCGAGGAGTAGGCGCGCTCCTGGATGACCAAGGGCGTACCGTCCTGGGGCGAGGCCGCACCGAAACGAACGACGTCGTAGGTCGTCCAGCGAGGCGTGGGGATCTCGAGGACGCGAACGTAGTAGAACGCGGCATGCCGACCATCGAAGTCGGGATCGCTCCAGGTGACCGCGAGTTCGGGGGCGCCGATCGTGTTCAGATAGGTCGCGGCCTCGACGTCGACGGTGGATCCGATGTCCTCGAGCCTCCCGTCTTCGATCACCCGGTCACCGGCCCAGGCGACGTCGTAGACCCGTTCGAACAACTCGCCGTCGCTGGTGCGCCACCCCTTGACCACCTGCACGCGGTCCAGATTGGCCCCGTCGGGGTCCTTGACCGCGCGGATCAGGAAACGTGGTGACTCGCCCGATTCCGTCTGCGCGAGGTCGCCTCCCATCGGCACCCCCAAGCTGTACCCCAACGCCGCGAAGTCGGGCCGGGCGGCGTCGGAGGCGGTGTAGTCCCAGCCGCCGAAGAAGCGCAGCACGATGCGCGGACCGGTGGTCGCATAGACCTCGCGCCGCTTGAACGCGTCGAACAGCGCCTCGCGAGTGTTGGCTTCGGCCCACACCGCGGCGTAGCCGGAGGCGACGTAGATCGTATTGGTCAGGGCCCGGAAGGGACTCGGTTCGTTGCCCGCCATCTTGCCCCAGAAGTTGACGCTGTCGGCGGTGGCGAGGCCGTTGTGGCTATCGGTGCTGCCGATCATGCCGAACTTGAAGGGGTTTGCGCCGAGTTCGGCCGCAAGGCCGAGGCCGCTTTTCAACGCCGGGCGGGCGTACGAACCGGACACCCAGGCGTCCGACTTGTCGCTCTTGTCGAAGTTCGCGCCGCCCCAGCTCTCGAAGCCGGCGTACGGATCGTCGGGGGAGGCGAGCGGATGCGTCTCGCTGTCGCCCTTTATCTGCGTCACCTCGATCACCGGTTCACGCTCGACGCGCAGCGCCGCGTAGTCGGCGGTCATCGGATCACCGGCATGGGTCCGGCTCCTGAACATCTCGCCGCGACTCAGGTTGCTGTTGTGCGGAATGGCGATCACGCCGCTGCCCGTGCGCGCTTCGTACTCGGCGAGAAACGCCCACAGATCCTCTGGATTGGCGCTGTCGTACTTCGAGAACGGCATCGTCTGGCGGGTGCTTTCGGGATCGCCGGCGAACAGCACGTTGCGGTGCAGCATGGGCGGATTGCTGCTGTACTCGTAGCCCGCGAAGGTGGTGAATGTGCCGGGGTCGTTGTGCAGCTCGGCCACATCGATGACCGCATGCCAGACCTGCCGCCTGAAGGTTTCGTCGAGGTCGTAGTCGCCGCTCCAGGCCGACTTGCCTTCCATGAGCGTCGCCGACAAGGTCTTGAAGGCTTCGAGGTCGCGGGCGTTCAGCACCCGGTCCAGCGGTGGCGCCTCGGCGAACAGAGCGATGATCGCAGGACCGTCCGGGCTCGCCTGCAAGTACTCGTCGCCGGCGATGAGCCGGGGTAGGACGCCGATGTTCTCGGCGTGGTCGGAGACCATGATGAAGTCCAGCGGTCGCCGCAGGCGGACGCGTTCGCCACCGGTACTGGTGACCTCTTCGCCCTTGGCGAACCGGTAGGCCTGGTCGGGGGTTGTCCGATTGCCCATGCCGAACGCATCGGCGGAGAGATACGTGTGCACATGGGTGTCTCCCCAGTACACCGTGTCCGGAAAGGCATCGCCAACGGTGGGCGCGTAGGCTTGGTCGGCCCAAGCGCCGGCCGTGGCCATCAGGATCGCGACCAAGGTGGCGTATCGAGTGGCTCGCGCGAGGAACGGCATATGAGGAGATCCTTGGTTTCGTGCGGATCACTGTAGCCCATGCTAGATCCTGCGTGATCGGGAGTTACCCCAGATGGCAAACTACCCCGGCTTTGTCTTGGGGTCGGCGATGAAGCGCCTGCTGAAGGATCCGCTCGGACACTTCCTGTTGTTGGGGTTGGGCCTGTTCGTGCTCTTCGCCTGGGTGTCGAAGAACGAGCCGCCGGTCGACGACAGCGTCATCGAAGTGGACCGTGAAGCGCTCCTCGCGTACATCCAGTACCACGCCCAGGCGTTCTCGCCGGAGGCCGCCGCGCAACACTTCGATGCCTTGTCGGCGGAAGAACTCGAACGCCTGGTCGATGCCTTCGTGCGCGAGGAAGCCCTCTACCGGGAAGCCCTGGCGCTCGGCATGGACAAGACGGACCACGTCATCAAGCACCGCCTGGTGCAGTCGATCGAGTTCATCACCGACGATCTCGCCCTGCGCCTGACCGAGGTCACCGATGCGGACCTGGAGGCGTACTACCAGGCGAACCGCGACCGCTACGCCATCGAACCGACGGTCACCTTCACCCACGTGTTCTTCAATGCCGAGCGCCACGGTGCGGAGCAGGCACTCG
>JAGWBN010000116.1:8599-18247 GCA_021295875.1 Pseudomonadales bacterium | reverse complement strand
CGGGAAGATCCGCGACAACGGATGCCGCGGCCGGGTGTGGTGGACCGCGCCCCAGGACCACGCGTCCACGTTGTCGCCCAACCTGCCGCGCAGTTCGGCCATCGTTCGGGCTAGCGCCGACTCGAGCACCGCTTCCCAGGTCTTGCCGGGCGCCAGGCAGGAGCGGTCGTCCTTCGCCATCGCCCTGACGGCGTCGGCGTACAGCGAGCCGATGTGGGTGCCGGCGCCCCGGCCGAACGTACTAGCCGCATCGAGAACCTCGTCGGTCATCCGACCGAACGCCGCGTCGACCACGTCGCGCAGGAGATGCGTCGCCGCAGCGGCGCAGTCTCGGTCCATCCGGCAGTCCCACGCCAGCAGGGCTTCGCACGCCCGGCGCACGTCGTCGTCCGCCGGCGGCATCCGTTCGGCAATCCCGAGCAGGATCCGGGCCGGGATCGACTCCCGGTCGGCGTGAATGGCAGCCATGTCGTCCACCGTCGCCGTACCCCCGGGTAGCTCCGCGAGCCGCGCGGTGATGCGGCGGGCCCGCCAGTCCGGGGCGAAGAAGGTGTTGATGTAGTGCGGATAGTCCGCCGTCGTCGGGGCGTTGTTGCAGGTGACCACGAAACCGGCGGCCGGGTTGCGGGCGCTGGGCAGTTCCTCGAAAGGAATCCTGCCCCGCCACTCGTGTTCGCCCGTCCAGCCGGGCACCGGCACCCAGGCGTTCGCCATCGACCGGATCGGAATCCGTCCCCGGTAGCGATAGCCGAACTCGCCGTGGACATCCGCGTAGACGAAGTTGTTGACCGGCTCGGTCCAGCCACGGAGCGCCTCCTCCGCCTCGTCCGCGGACCGGGCCACGAGCAAGCCGTAGAGCGTGTCGGCCCAGGGCGTGCCGCTGTTCGTCCCGGGGTGGCTGAACGCCAGGCCATGCCCCGCGTCGGGGTCGCCCGCGACGATGGGACCGTGGCGCGTGCGTACGACCCTGAGCGTTTGGGATTCAGCATCGCGCACGGCCAGGGTCTCGGCGGTCACGTCCGCCGGATGCCAGGCGTCCCGGTAGGCGTATTCCAGTCGGCCGTCGCGTCTCCGGAAGCGCTCGATGTAGAGATCCTGGTAGTCCGCTACGCCGTGCGTCATCCCCCAGGCGACGTACTCGGTGTGGCTGAAGTGCGGCATTCCCGGTACGCCGGGAAGTGCGTAGCCGCTGCAGCGGAACGCGGGACAGCTGAGGTGGACCTGGTAGTAGACGTTCGGCGTGTCGAGGGCTCGATGCGAATCGCCGGCCAGAAGCGGTAACCCCGACGCCGTGCGTTCGCCGGCGATGACCCAGGCGTTGCTGCCGCCCTCGTCCCCGCCGAGCCACGTGAGCTCCCCGGCGGTGCCGGCGAGATCATCGAGACACTCGGCGTCGAACGTCCCGTAGGTCGCTCCCGGCGGCACCGCGACGAGACTGTCGTCAGGGCAACTTCGGAATAGGGCCGCGGCCCGTTCCGCCCCCAAGGCAAGCGCCAGCCGTGCCCGCCAAAGCTTCACCTCGTAGGTTCCCATCAGCATGTTGCGGACCTTGTAGACGGCGAGCGAGTGCCACGGCTGCCAGGTCTCCGGAATCGCGTCCACGAGGCGGTACTCGACGGGCAGCGATTTCGTCGTCTCGATGAACGCGTTCACGCCCGCCGCATAGGCGTCCAGCATCGCCTTGGCGGCATCGCTCGACACCGAGTAGTCGGCCTTGGCCGCAGACTCGACGCCGAACGTGCGCATCAGCCGGTCCTCGCCGAGCCCGCGTTCGCCCGCGAACTCCGCCCAACGCCCAAGCGCGCGATGGCGGTCGTAGTCCATATGCCACAGTCGATCCTGGGCGGTGACGAAACCCTGGGCGAAGAAGGCATCGTGCGCCGTCGCTGCTCGGACGTGCGGGACACCCCACCGGTCGCGGAAGACCTCGACAGGTTGGTCGAGACCCGGTGCCCGAATCGCGGACTCGAGATCCGGCAAGGCGGCCTCTAGATCCTCCTGCGTGATCGGCACTCCGGCTCCCATCCCCCTTTTTGGCGTTGAACTGTAGCGCATAACCGGCGACCGACCCGACGGCGACAACGCTGCTATGCTTGATGGTCACCTCGGCAGACTCCCATCAGCCCGATGACGTCACTGCACCCCGGTCGGTTGTCAGACTATGAGCAATGCAGCCTCAGGCGGGACGGTTTCGTGGTCGTCAAGAACGCGATTCCCCCCGCGGCGACCAGTCGCGCCAAGGCGCTCATCAACCAAGATCCCAAGCGCATCGTCCACGGCGACGAACCCGCCATCAACGGGCTCTACAACGACTCCGTGCTGCGCGAGCTCATGCTCGACGCCATGGGACCCCACACCGCACCGGTCAACGCCCAGGTCGCCGTCACCATGCCCCACTTCGCCGACGCGGTGGTGCGCCGCAAGGCCAATCCCGCCTACCGGCCGGGAGCGCATGTGGATGGAGGTTGGGCCGGCCTGTGTCCGGTCAAACGCAGCGCGATCCTGGCTACGGGACAACGTCTCGAAACCTGGGGCAGCGACGGCGATCCCCAGTCCATGGGCCCCGCCGGCGGCGCGCCGCTCTGGCAGAACCGAGAACGCACCGTCGCCATCGGCAGCTACACGGCCCTGGTGGGCGTCTGCCTCAACGATCAACGCCGGCCGGGCAAGGGCCAGTTCGCGGTGCGCCGGGGTGCCCACGAGGCCGTCGAAGCCTTCTTCCGCCACCAGCGGGACCTCGGCGGTCCGATCGGCGGCGGCGGTCCGGACTGGCCGAGACTGCTGCCGTTGGGGGAGGACGAGGCGTACGCCGGCATCATGCCGCCGGCCATGGTGGCGACCTACCCCGACACCCGGTTCGACCACCACGACTGGCCATGGCCGGAACTTACCCCGGTGCTGATGGACGAAGGCGACGCGGTGATCGCGCTGCACGCCCTGCCGCACACCGCCACTCCGAACATGAGCGACGACCCGCGGATGAACGTGTTCTTCCGCATACGACGGTTGCGTCCCGAAAACCCCTACGAGGGCGTCAAGCGCATCGGCTGGGGCGTCTCGGACCACCCCGACCGCGCCCTCAACGGCGACTTCCTCGACTACCCGGACGCCTACGATCCGTTCAAGACGTCCGTCGACAAGATGTGCGACCACTGGAGCGAGTGGGACTTCGCGGCATCCCGTAGTTGACCGTCGGACGGGTTGGCGCCGACGAGGCACACGAATCTCAGCGAACTCGCACGGATCGGCTAGCCGTTGGGCTTCTCGCTGCTCGTGGGCCTCGAGGGCTACAGCCTGGTGTCGGAGCATCTGGACGATTCGGCCGCGAACCGTTCCGCCGGGCAGCAGCAAGCAGCGACGCGTTTCCCCGATCCTTCGCCTCCTCCAGCCAAGGCCGACTGAACGTCGACCGTTCGGTCCCCGAGCAGACTGTCGGCCTTCACGGCGCGAGCGAGGCGCGCCGAGCGCCCGCGTCCTATACTTGGGTGTCCCCGTAGACAGGTGATTCACATGGGCGGAGCGGCAACCCCGGAATCCACCCCACCCCCCGAGTTCCTCCCGGAGAACGTGGCGGCGCTGTCCGACGAGGCGGCGCAGCTCAAGGATGCGCAATGGTTCCGCTCCGGCGAACCGTTCCGCTCGATGCACAGGAACAACCCCTGGCTGAAACCTCCCGTGGGCGGCAACGGCGTGCCCGCGATGCGCCCGGACGGTTCGCTCACCGAGTCGTTCCGCTGTCCCCTGTTCGAGGCCGGTCGCAGCGCCGAGGGCGGGGGCCTCAACGGCACGCCGTACTACGACACGACGGTGGCGCGCAAGCACGACTACTGGAAGCAGTTCGACGACCTGCCCCGCGAGACCAAGGACATCAACAAGGCCCGGCGCGATCTTCGCAAGTACGGCTTTTGCCTGATCGAGGACGCCATGAGCGAATACCAGCGCGCCTACATGCGCGACCGCCTGGAGCGGCAGGCCGAAGCCGAACGCGAGTGCGGCCTCGCCGACATGACGCCGCATTTCCACATCATGTGGACGCTGGTGAACAAGGGCGAGTGCTTCGCCAAGTGCATCGAGTTCGACCCGGAGTGGGTCCAGGGCGGACCGATGATCGAGCAGCTCAACACGGAACTTCTGGGTGCCGGGAACTACGCCTACTCGTTCGCCTCCAACATCGCGCGACCCGGCAGCTATCCGCAGAACCTGCACCAGGACTCAGGCGCCATCCACCCGATCCAGACACCCCATGCACCGGTGCTGGTGAACACCGTGTACATCATGCAGGACATGAACGAGGTGAACGGCGGCACGCTGGTGATCCCGACCAGCCATCGGCTGGTGTCCCGGATCCCGCCCGGCGAGGAGGTCGGCCCCCTGCCGCCCGCGGTCAACGTCGAGGCGAAGGGCGGCACGGTGGTGTTGATGGACGGCCGACTGCTGCACGGCACCGGCGTCAACCACACCGACGAGTGGCGCTACATCATGACCAACTCCAACGTCAAGCCCTGGATGCGCCAGCAGGAGAACTGGCAGCTCTCCATCGACCCGGAAGTGCTCGCGAACGCCTCGGACAAGCTGCTCGCACGCATGGGCTACTGCCTCATCGAGATCGGCACCTATTCCGGTCCGAAGACCACGGTCGGCACACGGCTGGCGATGGAGAAGGGCGAGTACCGGCGAATCCGGGCCATGGACTCTCCCGTGCCCGAGGAGATCAAGGACGGACTGACCATCTTCCAGATGAAGAAGAAGATCGACGCCGCCCGGTCCGCCAAAGCCAACGGCGGGCGCGAAGCGTAGGGCCCAGAACATCGCCCGTTTCAAACGGTCCGGGGTCCACGGGCTGTCCACGGACGCGATCCCCTCAGTCACCAAAGCGGCGGTGGGCAGGCGGTGGGAAACGCGGTGCCGGATCGTCGCTCGGCAAGGTGGCGCCTAGTGGTCGACCCAAGTCCCGCCCGCGTCGGAGAATCAGTAGACGTGTCGCGCCAGAAACGTCCGTATGTCTGCCGCCAGGCGGGTGGTCGCGGCGGATGCCTGGTACGCGAAGGCGTGGGGCAGACCGGGGTAGAAGAGATAGTTCACCGGCCCACCCGCGTCCTGGTACGCGCGCAGCAGTTCGAGGGTCATTACCCGGGGTACGTTGGCGTCCTCGCCCGGTTGCACGACCAATAGTGGAGGCAACCGCTCAGCCTCGCCGTCGTCCAGAGCCCGCTGCACGCTGGCCTCGCGCATGTGTTCCTCGTCGCGGTAGTAGCGTCGGTGCGCGGCGACGAGTTCTTCCCGACCGATGCGTCGGGCATAGTTGAAGCGGTATAGCGGATCCGACACTGGCCACAGCGCCACCACGCAGTTCACGGCAGCGGATGTTCGTTCCGCATCGGCGTCCGCCACGACCGCCGTGCCGCGGTGGACCTCGATATCGGGTTGAGTCGCCGCGAGCAATGCCAGGTGGCCGCCGGAACTGCTGCCGATCAGTCCGATCCGTGCCGGGTCGATGCCGAACTCGTCCGCCCGGGAGCGTATGCAGCGGATGCCGGCGGTGATGTCCTGCACCGCGCACGGGTGCTTGCCGTTGCGGCCGTCCCGGAAGTCCAATGAGAAGACCGTGTAGCCCGATGCCGCCAGCTCCCGGCAGAGCACCGCCGGTGTCAGCCGGTCGTTGGAGGTCCAGGCGCCACCGTGGACCATGACGATGGCCTTGGCGGGAGTCTCATCGCCCCCGTCCGGTCGGTAGCACTCGGCCAGCAGATCCCGGTCGTCGGCGCGACCGTAGACCAGTGTGTCCTGTGCTACAGGGTCAGGCCGCGACACTCGCCTGCGCGACCAGCACGACGGTGCCGTCCTCCTTCTCCAGCCAGACGAAGGCCCCGCGCCGCCCGGAGTCGTTCTCCGGTCCGGTATCCACGCCACGTGCGGTGAGGGTGTCGTTGGGCCATGTCGGGTTGGTGAACTTCAGGTCCAACCGCCCGCTGTGCCACCAGGTTTCACCGAAAAAGTCCTCGAGGAGGTGGGCCGTATAGGCGAGCGTCATGCGCCCGCCGACGACCACGTCCTGGAACCCGAGTGCCTCGGACTGCTGCTTGTCGGTGTGGTAGTTGGCGTCGCCGTGGAAGAACTCGCCGCACATCTGAAGCGTGATGGCCCGCGTCAGTCCGCCGAACCGTTCGCCGTCGGGAATGATGAATTTGCGCGCGCCGGGCTTTCTCGACGGGTCCCGGAACGACACCTTGCCATCGGCGGGCGCCTCGCGCAGAAAGCTCTGGTGATGATGGGTGCGGAACGTGAGGGTCCCGTCCGAGTCCCGGACATCCACCTCGTAGTAGACCACCGAACGGTCGCGGTGGGGATAGATGTCGCGGATACGGCCACTCGCCGCGTAGGTCTCACCCTGGACCAGGGTTCCAAAGCACTCCCAGCCCTGGCGCATCCAGAGATGGCCGATGTGGTTCGAGAAGGCGATCTCGCCGAAGAAGCCGTTCTCGGCATCGCTCGCCAGCATGGTCGGCACCCGGCCGTCGCCGCGCGGGGTCAGCGCAAGGCCGCCGTAGTAGTCGGCGAGCATGGCGTCGGTGACCTCGAAGGTCCGCTCCGTGAGTTGCTTGCCAACGAAGGGATCCTGCCTTTCGCTCACTGTCGACACCCGCTCGTTCGTTGTTCGAACCGCAAGTGTAGCAGTCGCATCGGAACGACTTGAGCTTTGCGCACGCCACCGACACCATCACGGCGCGTCTCGACGGCGGGCGGTGGACGGGTACTGGAGGCAAGGCGAACGGATGGCTCGGCGCGCGCGACGACGACCCGCTTCGAGGAGTGCTTCCCGGCGACCCCGGCGAGGATCCTCGCGACGCCGGAGCGCACGTCGAGCTCGTGCCGCGGGTCTGCTCGTGACAACCGCATCGGCCGCCGCGTTGTTCATGGTGTCCGCCTACTGGCTGCCCTTCTTCGCCTTCGATCGCACGGCCGTGCTACGCGGCGAGTTCTGGCGCCTCGCCACCTGCCACCTGACCCACCTCGACCATCAGCACGCGCTGCTGAACGCCGTCGGCTGTGGACTCGTGCTGACGGTGCTGCGCGACTCCATGTCGTGGAAGACGATCACAGCGGGCGTGATCATCCTCGCTTCCGCCATCAGCCTGGCAAGCGTCGTGCTATGGGTGCGTACCGACTTCGCCGGCTTCTCGGGAATCCTCTACGGTCTTGCGACGATGGCGGTGTTCGCGTTGCGCAGGCGTTCGCCCTGGCTCGCCGGGTTGATCGCCACGGTGCTCATCGCGGGCGTCGTCCTCGGCATCGCCGGCTACAGCCGGCCGTGGACGGCGGACGTCGCCGTGCACACCCACGTCGTCGGCATGGCGGTGGGCATCTGGCTCGGCAACTGGATCCGCCGCAACCCATCCCGGGCGCGTTAGCGTCCTCGCGTTAGCATCCCAAGGGGCACGGGCGGCGGTTGTTCGGCGACCGGCAGGTGCCCCTACTGGCGGACGACCTCCTCGTCGGCCTCGAGGTCGAGGGCGGCGTGGAACAGGGCCTTGGTGTAGTCGCTCGTTGGATTCGAGAACACGTCGACCGCCGGCCCCTGTTCGACGATCACGCCGTCGCGCATGACGATGAGCCAGTTGGCCAGCGCCCGCACCACCTTGAGGTCGTGGCTGACGAACAGGTAGCCCAGGTCGTGGGCTTCCTGCAGTTCCCGCAACAGGTCGACGATCTGCGCCTGCACCGACATGTCGAGGGCCGACGTCGGTTCGTCGAGGACGACGAAGCGCGGGCGCAGCACCATGGCACGAGCGATGGAGATGCGCTGGCGCTGACCACCCGAGAACTCGTGGGGGTAGCGCTCCATGTGTTCCGGCTCCAGGCCCACCTCTTCGAGCACGTCCGCGACCCGGCGCCGGCGTTCCTCCTTGCCGACATTGGGTTCATGGATCCTCAAGCCCTCCTCGACGATCTGCAGGACGGACAGCCGCGGCGACAGGCTCCCATAGGGATCTTGGAAGACGACCTGCATGTCCTTGCGCAGCGGAATGAGACCCTTGCGCCGCACCGTGCTGATGTCGTTGCCGTCGAAGCGCACCGCGCCTTCGCTCGCCAGCATGCGCAACATCGCGAGCCCCAGGGTCGTCTTGCCGGAACCGGATTCGCCGACCACGCCGACCGTCTGCCCGGCACGGACCTTGACATCGACCGTCTCCACGGCGGTGAAGTAACGGTGTCCGCCCAACCAGCCCTTGCCGATGGGATATTTGACCGTGAGCGCGTCCGCCTCCGCGACGATGGGCGCGCCGCCGTTGGCCGCCGGGGGTTCCCCCTTGGGCTCGGCGGCCAGCAGGTGCCGGGTGTAGGCATGCCGCGGCGCGGTGAATATCTGCCGGTTGGATCCCGACTCGACGATCAGCCCGTCGGTCATCACGCACACCCGGCTGGCCATGTTGCGGACGATCCCGAGGTCGTGGGTGATCAGCAGCATGGCCATGTTCAACTCGCCCTGCAGATCCTTGAGGAGCTTGAGGATCTGGGCTTGGATGGTGACGTCCAGCGCCGTCGTCGGCTCGTCGGCGATCAGCAGTTGCGGTTCGTTGGCGAGCGCCATGGCGATCATCACCCGCTGGCGCTGACCCCCCGAAAGCTCGTGCGGATAGGCGCCCAGGCGGTTGAAGGCGTCCTGCAGCCCGACCATTTCGAGCAGTTCCAGGGTGCGCTCCCGGGCCATCGCCTTCGACAACCGCTTGTGCACCACCAGCGCCTCGCCCACCTGCTTGGCGATGGTGTGCAGCGGATTCAGCGAGGTCATCGGCTCCTGGAAGATCATGCTCACCACGCCGCCGCGGACGTCGAGCAGGCGCGCCTTGTCGGCACCGAGCATCTCCTCGCCGTTGACCAGTACGCTGCCCCCTGGATGATGGGCCTGGGGATAGGGCAGCAACTGCAGAACCGACAGGGCGGTCACCGACTTGCCGGAGCCCGATTCGCCCACCAGCGCCACGGTCTCTCCCGCCTCGATGTCGAACGACACGCCGCGCACGGCCGGTGTGTCGCCGAAGCTGACCTGCAGGTCGCGCACCTCGAGCAGTCTGTCTGCCATTGCCTTCCCCCACGGGCCTTGCGGCCCGGCGAAGCAGGGGATTCTACCCGGTTACATGAAACAAACTCGTGGCTTGTCGCCTCGCGGTCAGCGCCACCACGCCGGCGCGCCTGGACAGTCGCGTTGGAGAATTCGCGCAGCGAATTCTCGGGCGACCGCGGAGCGGTCGCGTCTCAGTTGCGCCAGCGGTCGAGCCGCGCCCAGAGATCGTCCGCCTCGACCCGCGCCACCATCCTTGCCAACCGCGACTCATCCAGCCCCGGCCAGGCGAGGCCGGCCAGCGTGCAGTCGAGGGGCAGGTCGTCCCGAAGCGTCGCCAGGCGCCCGACCAGCAGCGCCTCGTCACGCCTGGCAGCCAACTCCTCGTACAAACGTGATCGGCCCGAAAGTGCCGATGGCCAGGTTTCTCCGGCACTCGGAAAGTCCTCGATCCCGCCGTATTTGTTGAGCATGACCGCAGCGGATTTCCGTCCCCAGCGCGGCACACCGGGCAGGCCCTTCGCGGGGGCACCCACCAGGGCCAGGTAGTCGGTGAACTGCCACGGTGCCACGCCGTAGCGCGCCCG
>JAGWBN010000116.1:0-8498 GCA_021295875.1 Pseudomonadales bacterium | reverse complement strand
GTCGCGGAACACCCGGGCACCGGTGGCGAGGGCATCGTCCGCCTGGAAGCGCACCATCGGCCAAAGCGGAACACCGAGCCCCCGTACCGCCTCCATCGCCAGGGCGCTCTGCCTGCGGATCAGCGTCCCGGTATCGTCGGACACCGGTCCGCGAGCCGCCGGCAGGGGATCGAAGGCGACCGCGACGTGGATGGGATCGGAGTCGTCGAGGCCCGGCCTCAGGCCCTTCAGCAGCGATAGCAGGGTGTGCAGCAGACCGCGAACGGCACCGACCTCCTCGCCGGCGGCATTGGTGTGACGGGGCGCGCCGTGGAAGCAGCGGAACAGCTCGAAGGTGCCGTCGACCAGGTGGACGTTGGCCATCGACGGGGTGTCGTCAATCGTTCCGGCCGGCCATCTCCGAACCGATCGTCCGACGATCGCGCAGCCCCGCGATCGCCGCGGCATCGAGTTCGAGATCCTCGCCGAGCACTTCGTCGGTGTGCTCGCCGAGCAACGGCGCGGCGGACATCTCGACGCGGCTCCTGGACATCCGCGCCGGCCAGCCGAGCAGGCGGATGTCGCCGTGATCGGCGTGGTGCAGTTCGTGGATGAAATCGCGCTCGATGAGGTGCGGGTCGGTGAACAGATCGCTGGTCTCGTACACCTGGCTCGCGCAGACCCCGGCTTCCGCCAGCGCCGTCATGGCCTCGCGCTTTGTGCGGGTGCGCGTCCAGGAAGCGATCTCCTCGTAAAGCAGTTGGCGATTGGCATGGCGTTGCGAAGCGTCGGCGAAGCGCTCGTCGTCCAGCAGGTCCGGCTTGCCGATGGCCTTGGCGACGCCGGCCCACATGCGTGGATTGACCGCCATGATGAACACGTAGTCGTTTGGCCCGTCGCCCTTGCAGGGGTAGAGCGAGGCGAAGGGATTGCTGCCGTTGCCGCCGCGGCGGGCCGGCACCTCGCCGTAGTGGGTATGCGAAACCGCCGTGCGCAGGTAGTAGGTCATCGCCTCCTGCATGGAGAGTTCGATGAGTTGGCCCTCGCCGGTGCGCTGCTTCTGCGCCCACGCGGCGGTGATCGCGAGCGCGGCCTGCATGCCGGTCCCGGCATCGCCCATGGTCGGTCCCGGCCGCATCGGCGGTCCGTCCGGTTCGCCGGTGATGGAGAACGCGCCCGCCGCCGCCTGCGCCACCATGTCCATGCACTTGTAGTGCGCATGGGGCCCGCTGGTGCCGAAGCCCTTGATGCGCACGTAGATGATCTCGGGATGGATGGCACGCATCACGTCGTAGCCGATGTTCAGCTTCTCGACCACGCCGGGGCCGTAGTTCTCCACGAAAACGTCGTAGCGGGGCACCATCCTTAGCAGCAGATCGCGGCCTTCCGGGGTGTCGAGATGCAGGGTGACGCTGCGTTTGTTGGAGTTCCAGTTGACGAAGTACTCGCGGTCGATGCCATTGCCTCCGGCACGGCCCCGTCCAGGGTCGCCCACATCCGGGCGTTCCACCTTGACCACGTCGGCGCCGAGGAAGGCGAGACTCTGGGTGCAGCAGGTGCCCGCCTCCCACTGGGTCATGTCGAGAATGCGCATGCCATCCAGTGCCGCCATCGGACCCTCTCCCAAGTAGACGCGGGCAGTATAGCGAAGGTGTTGGAGGCACTCGTCAACTGCGGGCTTCGATTTACTCTTCCGTTTAGTTCGACACGTATACCGTGTACACGTACTATGTGCGACATGAACATCACGCTCTCCATCGACGAGCATGTGGTCGCCGAGGTACGCCGCTTGGCCGCGTCCCGGGGCACTAGCCTGAATCAACTCATTCGGGACTACCTTGTCGAACTCACCCAGACGGGCGACAGACGTCGGATTGTTGACCAGCTGGATGCGTTGTGGTCCAACAGTTCGTTCAGATCCGGCGGTTCCTGGTCGCGCGACGAACTCCATGAGCGGTCGTGAGTTCGTCGATACCAATGTTCTCGTCTACGCGGACGACGCCCGAGACATCGCCAAGCAGGCGCGTGCCCGAGAAATGATCAGGAATCTGCTGCTCGAGCGACGCGGCGTGCTTTCCCTTCAGGTCCTGCAGGAGTTCTTTGCGGCAACCACCCGCAAGCTCGGCATGGACGCCGCGACGGCGAGAGATCGCCTATTGCTCTATGGGCGTTTCGAACTCGTCCGTCTGACGTTCGACGACCTGTTGACGGCCATCGATCTGCATCGTCTCCACGGACTATCGTTCTGGGACGCGCTCGTCGTCCGCGCCGCGATCACAGGCGGTTGTACGGTACTGAACACCGAGGACATGCAAGCCGGGCGCATGATCGACTCGCTGACCATCGTCAACCCTTTCGACGGGAGCCGTCCAAGAGCGACTCGTAGCGCCCGTCAGTGAAATGCAACCTGACCGTAAACATTGGCCCCGCTCAAGGAACCGAGACACGCCGTGCCGTCTCCGACGATTCCAACTCGTCGGACCATCCTGTATAACTCCGCGCTCGTTTCTCGGTTCCGGGGTCAGGGTGTTCTACGAACTCAGGCGATACAGGATCGCCGAAGGCAAGATGGACGACTGGGTGCGCTTCATGGAGGAGGTCATCATTCCCTTCCAGGTCGCCCAGGGGGCATGGTCATCGCCGGCAGTTTCCGAGGCGAGGACGACACCACCTACGTGTGGCTGCGCCGGTTCGACTCCGAGGCGGAGCGCGAGCGGCTCTACGCCAAGGTGTACCAGACCGACCGCTGGCGCGACGAGATCGGGCCCCGGGTGGCGGAACTCATGCTGCCCGACATCGAGGTGACGCGCATCGTGCCGACGCCGCACTCGGTCATCAGCTAGCATCCTTGAGCCGGCGTATGTCTACACTCAAATTGGCGTTTGCGAGCGCAACCGAACTCGCAGCCGGGATCAAGAGGCGGGACGTGGGCTGCGTCGAGCTCCTGCGCTACTTCCTCGACCGCGTCGACCGTTTCAATCCCGATCTCAACGCCATCATCGTGGACATCCGCGACGAGGCCATGGCGCGGGCCGAGGCGGCGGATGCGGCGCTGGCCGCCGGCGAGGACTGGGGGCCGCTGCACGGCGTACCGATGACGGTCAAGGAGTCCTACGACGTCGCCGGCACGCCCACCACCTGGGGCACGCCCGAACTCAAGGACAGCATCGCCGAGAAGGACGCGTTGGCGGTCACGCGTCTCAAGAGCGCCGGTGCCGTCATCTTCGGCAAGACCAACGTGCCGCTGATGCTGGCGGACTTCCAAAGCTACAACGACGTCTACGGAACGACCAACAACCCCTGGGATCTCGACCGCGCCCCGGGCGGATCGTCCGGCGGTTCCGCGGCATCGCTGGCGGCCGGCATGACCGGGCTCGAGATGGGTTCGGACATCGGCGGCTCGATCCGCAACCCGGCGCATTTCTGCGGCGTCTTCGGACACAAACCGACGTGGATGCTGTTGCCGCCGCGCGGCCACGCGACGCGGGGCGTGCTGAGTCCGTCGGACATCTCCGTGATCGGCCCGCTGGCGCGTTCGGCGACGGACCTCGCCCTGGCCGTGGACATCTGCGGCGGTCCCGACGAGATCGCCGCGCGCGGGTTGAAGCTTCAGCTGCCGAAGCTCGCCAAGGCGCCCGGCGAACTCAAGGTCGCCGTGTGGCGGGACGACGCCATGGCGCGGGTGGACGAAAGCGTCGCCCTGCGGGTCGATGCGGTCGCCGAGGCGCTCGAGCAGGCGGGAGCGCAGGTGGACCACGAAGCACGTCCGGTGGACGCGGAACACGCCCACACCGTCTACCAGTGTCTGCTGCAGGCGACCATGTCGGCGCGACTTGCACCGGAGCGCTTCGCCGCGGTGGAGCGGCGGGTCGAGGTGAT
This sequence comes from Pseudomonadales bacterium, assembly GCA_021295875.1. GTDB lineage: Bacteria > Pseudomonadota > Gammaproteobacteria > Pseudomonadales > Azotimanducaceae > VXYL01. The sequence goes on along the minus strand of JAGWBN010000116.1, from coordinate 4,640 downwards.
CGATCCGGGCGACACCAGTCCGTGGGCCCGGATCCAGCGCTCGCAGACCGCGCGCTTCAGGGAGTGGATAGCCAACAACGAGCAGCGCACCCGCATCCGCTGGCAATGGCACGACTTCTTCAAGCGTTTCGACCTGCTGCTTTCGCCGATCATGTCGACCTCGGCGTTTCCGCACGACCAGCGTCCCTTCGGCGACCGCACCCTGACCGTGAACGGCGCCCAGGAACCCTACTTCAACCAGGTGTTCTGGGCGGGTCTGGCGAGCGGCGCCTGCCTCCCGGCGACGGTCCTGCCCACCGGGATCGACGCCCGGGGACTTCCCATCGGCGTGCAGTTGATCGGCCCGGAGTACGGCGATCTTGCGACCATCGGCGTCGCGGAGTTCCTCGAGCAGCAGGGATTCGCCTTCCAGCCGCCACCCGCGTATTGCTGACGGCGTCGCTGACCTCACGCGTGGCTACCGCCGTCGCCCACCCGAACATCGCCCTGGTCAAGTACTGGGGTAAACAACCCGGTCCGGGGAACCTACCCGCGACCCCTTCCCTGTCCCTCACGATCGCAGCGCTGACGACCACGACCCAGGTCGAAGCCGCCGTGCGGGACTCGATCCGCATCGGCGGCGAGACCCGTCCCGAGCCGAAGATCCAGGCTCTCGTCGACGCCATGCGGGGCATCTTCGAGCTGCCGCCCATGGCCATCGCGACGGACAACGACTTTCCCACCGGCGCGGGCCTCGCTTCCTCCGCCTCCGGCTTCGCCGCGCTGGTGACGGCCATCGACGCCACCTTCGCACTCCGGCTCGCACCATCGGCGCGCTCCGCGTGGGCGCGGCGCGGTTCCGCCTCGGCGGCCAGGTCGGTGTTCGGCGGTTTCACCACACTCTGCGAACGCGATGCCGATTGGACGGCGGCCGAACTCCTCGACAAGGAAGCCTGGCCTCTCGAGGTCGTCGTCGCGGTGACCGACGAATCGCCCAAGGCCGTGCCGTCCAGCACGGGCATGGAGCGCTCGCGCGCCACCTCGCCGTTCTACGGCGCGTGGTGCGAAAGCACGCGGACCGACTTCGCGATCGCGTGTCGGGCGGTGACCGAGCGCGACTTCGACACCCTGGCCCGCGTCGCCGAACACAGTTGCCTGAAACTGCATGCGCTGATGCTCTCCTCGCGCCCCGCGCTCGTGTACTGGAACCCCGCGACGGTCGCCGCCACGGACGCCGTTCGCAAGCTCCAGGAGGCCGGCACGCCGACGTTCTTCACGATCGACGCGGGGCCCCAGGTGAAGGCCGTGTGCGCCCCGGGGTACGGCGAGGCCGTGGCCGACGCCCTGGCCCACGTTGCCGGCGTCGTTCGCACCGTCATCAGCGGTCTGGGTTCCGGCGCCTACGTGCGATAGGGGCGCGCACCGTGATCGAGGCTTCCGCGCCGGGCAAGCTGGTCGTCAGCGGCGAGTACGCCGTTCTCGCCGGGGCCCCCGCCCTGGTCGCCGCCGTCGACCGCCGGGTGACGTGTACGTTGTCCGCACGCGACGCGGGCGGCTGGCGATTCGCCAGCACCGGCTTCGAAGACGATTCCGAGCTTTCCAGGGCGGTCGTCTTCGACGCGGCCGCCGACACCGTCGCGGGCATCGCCCGGCGCGCTTTCGGCACCGGCGACGCCCCCGAAAACCTGCACGTGGCGATCGACTCGTCGCCTTGCTATGTCGATGGCACCAAACTGGGCGTCGGCTCCAGCGCCGCCATGGTCACGGCGGTGGCGACGGCTTTCGGCGTTCTCGGCGGCAACGCGCCAAGGCTTGCCGAGCTGTATGAATTCCACGCCGACTACCAGGGCGGCGGCAGCGGCCTGGACGTCGCCGCCGCGGTGACCGGCGGCGTCATCCGCTTCCAGGACCGGGCGATCACCCCCGTTGGGCTGCCGCGCGGCATCCATCTGTCCTTCGTGTTCACCGGTGCCGGAACACGCACGACGGACCTTTTGTCCACATTCGATGGCTGGCGCCAACGGGGCGCGACGGCCCCCCTCGAACGGCTGGCCGCGGCCGCCCGGGAGGTCGTGGATTGCACAGCAAATGCCGATGCCTTCGTGGATGCCCTGGGTGAATATGCCGATGTGCTCGAACGCTTCGATCAAGCCGCCCGAATCGGCATCCTCGGCCCGGGGCACCGCCACGCACGGGAGCTTGCCGCCCAGGTGGGGATCGTGTACAAGCCCTGTGGTGCGGGCGGCGGCGACACCGGCATCGGGGTCGCCACCGATCCTGCGGCGATAGCGGCATTCGAGCGGCAAGCCTCGGCCGCCGGACTCGTAGTCCTGCCAATGGAGATTTCAGGCGATGGCGTCAAAGTCCGCACCGGCTGAAAACCGATCACGCATCCCGAACTTCTTCAGGATGGACGTCGAAGAGCGCATCCGTGCGTTGCGCGACCGCGGGCTCCTGACCGACGACGATCTGCGCGCGCTCGCCTCCGGCGAGCACACGCTGAAACTGCACATCGCCGACAAGATGATCGAGAACGTGGTCGGCGTGTTCGGTCTGCCCCTCGGGCTCGGGCTCAACTTCCTGATCGACGGCCGCGACGTCATCGTGCCCCTGTCGGTGGAGGAGCCGTCCATCGTCGCCGGCTTGTCCGGCGCAGCGCGCACGGCGAGGCTCTCGGGGGGATTCCACACCGAGGTCACCGACCCCATCCTCATCGGCCAGGTCCAGGTGGTGAACGTCGCCGATACGGAGTTTGCGAAGCGCGCCCTGCTCGAGCGCAAGCAGGAGATCCTCAATCTCGCCAACAGCCTGCATCCCAAGATGGTCGCCCGCGGCGGCGGGGCACGGGACGTGGAGGTGTTCCTGCACGACGCTCCCGAAGACGGCGGCCCCGGATCCGGGCAACACGACATGCTCGTGCTGCACCTGCTGGTCGATACCCGGGACGCCATGGGCGCGAACATCGTCAACGGCATGTGCGAAGGGGTGGCGAGCCTGGTCGAAGCGGTGACCGGGGGCAAGGTCTTCCTGCGCATCCTGTCGAACCTGACCGACCGCTCGCTGGTCCGGGCGCGGGTGCGAATCCCAGTGCAGAACCTGGCGGTGGCGCGCCAGGGCACACGGGGAGGCTACTCGGGAACCGAAGTGCGCGACGGCATCATCCTCGCCAACGACCTCGCCCTGGTGGACCCCTACCGTGCCGCGACCCACAACAAGGGCATCATGAACGGCGTCGACGCCCTGGCCATCGCCACCGGCAACGACTTCCGCGCCATCGAGGCCGCCGCCCACGCCTACGCCGCCCGGAGCGGCCGCTACCGGGGCTTGAGCCGCTGGCATCGGAACGACGACGGCGACCTCGTCGGCGAGATCGAGATGCCGATCAAGGTCGGCACCGTCGGCGGTTCCCTCGAGACGAACCCGACGGTGCGGCTCAACCACCGCCTGCTCGGCTCTCCGGGTGCCGCCGAACTCGCCGCCGTCATGGGCGCCGTCGGGCTCGCCCAGAACTACGCCGCGCTGCGCTCCCTGTCCACCGCCGGCATCCAGCAGAACCACATGACCCTGCACGCACGCAGCGTGGCGTCGGCGGCGAAGGTGCCCGAGGAGGTCTTCGACGAGGTGGTGGACGCACTGGTGGAGAGCGGCGACATCAAGGTCTGGAAGGCCGAGGAAATCGTCCGCAACCTGGCGAAGCCGACGGGGGTCGACACGGACTCCGAGCCACGCAGTTCCGCCTGCGGCAAGGTGATCCTGCTCGGCGAACACGCGGTGGTCTATGGTCGTTCGGCCCTGGCCGCACCCATCCCGCTGGCCGTGGAGGCGCGGGTGGTCGACGCCGACGACGGCATCCAACTGGTGATTCCGCGTTGGGCAGTCGAACAGCGCATCAGGCCCGTGGACGAACACCCCGTCGGCGCGGCCCGGATCCTGTCCCTGTTGCTGCAGCGCCTCGACCTCGCCGAGCGGTCGATGACCATCGAGGTGTTCCCGAACGTCCCCCGCGCCATGGGCCTCGGCGGCTCGTCGGCGCTCGCGGTCAGCGTGGTCCGCGCGCTGGACGTCCACTTCGCCCTCGGCCTCGACGCCATGGAAGTGAACGCCTTTGCATTCGAGTGCGAACAGGCCGCGCACGGCACACCGTCGGGCGTGGACAACACCCTGGCGACCTACGGCACGACCATGCTCTACCGCAACGCCGGCAGAGATCCGGACGGCGGAGCGGAACCCGAATTCATCGAACTCGCCCTGGCCAAGCCGTTGCCGATCGTCGTCGGGCTGTCGGGGCGGGAGAGTCTGACGGCCACCAGCGTGGCCAAGGTCGCGGCCGCCTGGCGGCGAAACCAGCCGCGATACGAGGGAATCTTCGACCAGATCGGCGCCCTCGCCCTTGCCGGCGCGGACGCCGCCCGGGATGGCGAACTCGCGGAACTCGGCGAACTCATGAACCTGTGCCACGGGTACCTGAGCGCCCTGCAGGTCTCGACCCGCGAACTCGAGGAACTCGTGCACATCGCACGCCGCCACGGGGCCGCCGGCGCCAAGCTCACCGGCGGCGGCGGCGGCGGTTCCATCGTCGCGCTGTGCGCGGAAGGTACCGAGGAGGTCGAGGCCGCCATCGAAGCGGCGGGCTACAAGGCGCTCAGTTTCGAGATCCGCTA
>JAGWBN010000115.1:420-6579 GCA_021295875.1 Pseudomonadales bacterium | reverse complement strand
GCGCCATCATCCTTGGTCGACGGCAATCCCTTGGGCATTGGAAAGAGTAGGACAAGGTGGCAAACCGCCTATGGTACACGGACCTCCGCCAAGACGCCGTGTCACGAGCCCTTCGTCTCGGAATGACGTCAACCAACTGATAGTCGTACTTTTCATTTAGCGCGCTTGGCGTATACTACAAGAATGATTGAGAGGCCCCTCTGGGTGCGGCGTCTTCACAAGGCGTGGGAGACGCGGCCCATCATTTGGCTCTCGGGAGTCCGACGTGTGGGCAAAACGACGCTGTCCCGCATGATACCGGACGGTCGTCACCTCAACTGCGACCTGCCCTCGGTGCAGCGGTTGTTGGAGGATCCGGAACTCTTCCTGGACGGCCTCGAACCGGACTCTGTTCTGGTCCTCGACGAGGTGCATCGACTGCCCGATCCGAGCCGAGTGCTGAAGATTGCCGCCGACGAATATCCGGGCATTCGGGTTCTGGCGACCGGTTCGTCGACGCTAACGGCGACCGGCAAGTTCCGCGACGCCCTCACCGGCAGGAAGCAGGAAGTACACCTGTGTCCCGTCCCCTGGGAGGAGTGTCTCGACAGCTTTGGCGTCGGCGACCTTGACCGACGGCTACTTCAGGGGGGATTGCCGGAGGCACTGCTTGCCGCCAAGGCCGACCCGGAGTTCTACAGCGAATGGATCGACAGCTTCTACGCGCGCGACATCCTCGAACTGTTCAACATTCGCAGCCGAGGGGGATTCCTCGGACTGTTGCGGCTCCTGCTGCGCCGCAGTGGCGGCCAAGTGGACTACACCTCGCTCGCGTCCTTGACGGAACTGGCCCGGCCAACCGTCAGGGCACACATCGATGCCATGGTTGCAGCACACGTGGTTCGCCTGCTGAAACCGTTCCACGGCGGTAGTAAGCAGGAGATCGTCAGCCGCCCCAAGTGCTACGCCTTCGACACGGGCTTCGTCGCATTCGGGCGAGGTTGGGAACAGATCCGCGACGATGACCGAGGCATTCTTTGGGAACACCTCGTACTCGACTCGTTGTCAATGCGATTCCACCAGGACGACGTGCTCTATTGGCAGGACAAGTCGCGCCGCGAGGTCGATTTCGTCATCCGACGGGCCCAGGGCGCGGTCGACACGGTGGAATGCAAGATCAACCCGGATCGACTGAACCCGGGACCCGTCGAAGTCTTCCGGCAGATCTATCCGAAGGGTATGAACTACGTAGTCACACCGCTCGACCGCGAGCCATACCGCATCCGACGCGGGGAGCTCGTCTTCACGGTTTGCTCGACCCGCCATTTGGGTTGATCTGCACCTCCACGAGTCCGCCGGTGACGGCGAAGTGCACGAAGCATCCCGCGACCTCTCGGCCGGCTGCCGTCAGCGCGGCACGGTAGGTGCTCAACTGGCCCGAGTACTTCAACGCCCCTTCCGGCCACTTCGAAGCCGGCAGCGGGGATGACTTGTGATCGATCACCAACCAACCTTGCGCGGTTTCCGCGAGCACATCGACGAACCCCCGAACAACCCGACCGTCGTCCAGGTCGTGCTCGATGGGCACCTCCACCTCGACGTTGGATGCCCGGAACCTCCGCTTGAGCGAGCGGGCGAATCGGTGGGCGATCGCGACGGCGTCCTTGGCTTCGAGATGCGCGGCGACACCGTGTCCTTCGAGAATCGCCTCCGCCCGCTTGACCGCCCGGCTAGCCGACAGGGGATTGACGAGTTCGGCGGCGATGACGGCGTGCAGACCGGTGCCGACATCCGTCATGTCGCCGCCGTGCAATGCGACGCGCTCCCCGAGTTCCACGATCCCGCCGACGCTCGCGCCTCCCACGGGTGCCGCGGCGGACGGCTGCACGGCCTTGGGCGGATATTCGTTGCGCTCACGGCGCTCGAACCAGCGGGGCGAGTAGGGCAGCGGCTCGGGTTCGCTCGTACCGACCTCGATCGCCTCGACGGAGGACGGCAGCGATTCGCCGTTCGGCAGTTCGAGGATGTCCCCGGACGGAATGGCGAAGTCCGTCGCGAAGCTCTGGAACCAGGCGTCGTCGCGGAGTCTCGGCGGCATCACCAGCACGAGGCGGTCGCGGGCGCGGGTCATCCCCACATAGGCCAGACGCCGCAGTTCCGCCCAGGTCTTCTCCCGACAACGCACGCCCTCGTCCGAGTCTTCGATGGCTTGGCGGGCGGGAACGCCCCTCGTTCGAGGGCCGAAGATGTTCGGCCAGTAGCGGAGTTCCCGGTTTGCCAGCGGCTTGTCGATGTCGAAGTCCGCTGTGAGTTCGACGCGCACGTCCCAGGTCCGGAGGCGTTCCTGGTAGTCGAAGTCGGTACAGACCACCACGGGCCACTCCAGGCCCTTGGCTCGGTGGTAGGTGAGGACGTGCACCGCGTCGCCGGTCGTGACCACGGGTTGCAGGTCGAGGTCGGGTGAACTCGGATGCTCCAGCCAGAACAGGAAACCGGTGAGGGTCCCGGGTTCGCGGTGGGAAGCCGCGTGCTTCTCGTACTCGACGGCGAGATCCAGCAGGGCGTCGAGGTTCCGCTGGCGCTGGGCGGCGCGGAGTTCATCGGGTCCCCAGGCGGCGACGACCCGCCGGATATCGGCCTCGTTCAGGACCCGGGCGACCGTCTCCACCGGCGAGCGCAGCGCGCTCTCGCCACGCATCTCGAAGAGCCGCCGGATGATGGGATGGTCGTCTTCGCCCCAGGCCATGGAGTCGTTGCCGTCGGCCAGCCAGTCGAGGCGATGCGTTAGCCATTCCTCCGGTTCCGCGCAGTCCGCCAGGGCCATGATCTCGGCGCTGGCAAGGGTGTCGGCGCGATCGGCCAGGCGCCGCAGGCAGCTCTTCGCGAGGCACACCTCCGGGGTCTTCAAGAGACCCTGCAAGGTCATCTTCATCGGCACCTGGCGCTCGCGCAGGGCACGCGCGATCTGCTCCACGTGGTCGTTGGTGCGCGCCAGCACCGCGACATCGCCGTACGAGATCGGGCGTTCGTTTCCCGTATCGGGGTCGCACACGGACTCCCCCAATGCCACCAGGCGCGCCACGCTCTCGGCGATCGCCAGCGCGCTGGCGGACTTGTTGCCGTTCACCAGCCAGGCGGTGACGGCGGGTAGTTCGATCTCGTCGCGCTGCGGCTGGAGCACGACGAGATCGCGCTGGATGTCGGTCTTGAACGCCGTGGCGAAGAGTTCGTTGATGTAGCCCACGAGGGCCGGCCGGGACCGCCAGCTCGAATCGAGGTTGTCCGTCTTGGCGTCCCCCGCCGTCAGGCTGTCCAACGTGTCGAACACCAGGGTCGGGTCGCAGCCGCGAAATTCGTAGATCGCCTGTTTGACGTCGCCGACGAAGATCGCCCGGTCGGCCAGCGCGGCGAGCTTGAGGAACAGCGCCAACTGCATGGGGTTGGTGTCCTGGAACTCGTCGACCAGCAGCAGCTCGATCTCCTCGGCCAGCCGCTCCCGCACCACCTCCAGGTCCAACGCCTCGAGTACGAATTGCTCCATGTCGTTGAAGTCGATGAGGCCGCGCTCGCGCTTCAGGTGCTGGAAACGGGCGAGGCAGTCGGCGGCGATGTCGAACGCGCCCCGGGCGAACTGATCGAGGTCCCGGTGCAGGGCGGGGTGGCATTCGTACAGAGTGGCCACCTCCTGGATATGGCCGACATGCTCGGCGACCGCCTTGATTCCTCGCTCCCCGGCGAGCCGCATCCACACCCGCCACGGGCAGTCCGCGCGTTCGATCAGGGGTTTCGCTTCTTCGAGGATGGCGCGGTACTTCTCCGTACCGGCGTGGCCGGTGGCCGGCATGTTCGCGGCGGTTTCCTCGATTCGACGGGCCAGTTCGGCGGTCGGGTCGGAGCTGGCGGCTTGCGGGAAGAACGTCAGCAGACCGGTGGCATTGCGCTTGCCCATGGCCTTGAGACCCGCGCCGTCGATGTTGTTCTCCCGCGCCTTGTCGACGATGTCCTTCACCACCCGCCACCAGTCGGGCATGCCCCGGTTCACGATCCCGAGACGCTGTGAGTACGCGTTCATCTCCCGCACTCGGTCGATGGGCAGGACCTGGTCGAGGGCCTGGTTGAAGAACCGCGCGCCGTCGTCGATGCTCATGACGTTCAACTGCGGCGACAGGCCGAGTTCGAAGGCGAAGCGTTTGAGCAGCCGCTCGCAGACGCTGTGCACCGTGCCGATCAGCGACTCGGCGGTGCGCTCGGCCAGCTCCAGGCGATCACCGGCGAGCAGGCGGTCGCGGACGCGCTCCTTGAGTTCCGTGGCGGCCTTCACGGTGAAGGTCGTCGCGACGATGCCGGCCGGCGAGACGCCGTCGTGGACCAGTGCACGTTCGAGTTCCTCGATCAGCCGGTAGGTCTTGCCGCTGCCGGCGCCCGCGCTGATGAACGTGACGTGGTCGAACGGTCCGGGGGAACTCATCGGAAAGGTGCCACCCCGGTCAGCCAGTGGAATTCGTCGAACCGGTTCGGTCCTTCGGGGATCTTCAGGGCATTCGCCGGTGGTTCCGAATCCGCGTCGGGTTCGGCACCGGCGTTGACCTCGATCTCGCCCCGCTCGAACTGTTGGAGTCTCCAGTTCCGGGTCACCAGGCACCTCGCCCAGATGGACTCGACGCCTTCGCCGCCGGCACCGAGGGCGCTGGGGAAGAACCGTGCGTCGGGCGCCAGCACGTTGCCCGTGGTGACGATGTAGTAGCCGGTGGACGGCCACGTCGGCGCCGCGAGCGAGTACCCGTAGACGGCAAGCTGTAGATGCTCGCCGTTCTCGATTTCCCTCAAGCGGTAGGGCTCGCTGCCCCACTTGGCGTCGACCACGGCCCGCGCGCCGCGGGCGCTGACCAGCACGAGGTCGGCCTCGCCCAACAGCTTGCCGCCGGCAAAGGCTTTCGCGAGTGGTAGCTCGGATTGGACTTCCCGCACGTCGGCCTCGTTGAGGTGATCGAGCAGGCGCAGCAGGGCCCGTTCCAGGGTCGTGACCACCTGTTGTCGATCCACCCCTCGGCCGTTCTCCAGCAGCACGGCGCCCTCCGTGGCGATGAGGTCGTCGATGGTGTGGGCAAGCCATTGGTCAACGGCCTCGCGGCAGAGGTCGTACCAGGCATCGTGTTCCGTGAAGAACCGTTCGAACAGTCGGTGGGCCAGGCTGCCTTTGAGCATCGCGCCGTCGGCGACCTCGTTGATCCCGCCGCTCATAAGGCTGGCAGCGTAGGTGAGTACCCACTCATGCGGGTAGTGGCAAGCCCTGTTCAGGCTCGTGTAGGACTCGGTCTCGCGGGCCGGAATCGGTCGGTCGAGACGCCACCAGCGCCGGGGTGCGGGCAGGCGATTCTGTTCCAGCGGGGATGCGGCGAGCCCTAGCCGGTTCACCACGTCGCCGTCACCCTGGAGCAGACCTTGGTCCAGCGGCACGTCGAGCCAGCCGGTCCTAAACTGCTCTTGGATCCGACCCCAGAGCGGATGGCGGCCTCCTTCCCCGTCGTGCACGACCAACACCAGGCGCTTTCGGCAGTTCAGGACGGGCCGCTGCCAAGCGCGCCTGTCGGCCGCCAGCCGGTCCTCCGGTGCGGGTAGCGCAACGCCGGCCTGGGCCAGGGTTTCCCGTTCGGCTGCCGACCACGGCGACGTGAGATCGAGACGCGACGGCGCCAGGTCCCACCAGAAAACCTCGTCGACCATCTCGGTGACGTTCCCGGGGTGGCTGGTGGCCGGCACATGGCCCGCTTCGGCGATGATCGACGGATCGGGTGCGCCTCGGCTGACGTCGTCGACGAGCGCATCCAACTCGACCTTGGCGATCCGGGTGGTACCGCTTTGCTGCCGCCGCTCCAGGTTCGCCCTCAACGCTTCGGCTTGAGCATAGGCCGCACGATATACGGCCTGCTCCTCGCTATCCTCAGCAAGCGCCAGACGCTGTGCGAGCCAGGCGATGCAGCGTCGGACCCGTTCGACGAGGATGTCAATCGGAGCGCCGTCGCCGACGGCGTGTCTTGTCGGCGAGGTCCAGAACTCGATGTCCTCGGCATCGTCCGCCAGGTCCGACATGGCATCGCACCAGGCTGGTCCACCGATGCCGGGTTGCGCGGCGACCGCCCGTGCGAGACGTCCACGAACCCGCCAGCGTAGCGGGCTGAC
>JAGWBN010000115.1:0-410 GCA_021295875.1 Pseudomonadales bacterium | reverse complement strand
TCCAGGGGCTCCCAGACCAGCGCCAGGGTCAGCTTGAGCACCTGGGCGACGCTCCGGAACGGCGAGTAGTGCTGGAATCCCGCCCGTGGCAAGCCGACGCGCTCGAACGCGTTGTCGAGAACGATGCCGTCGCGGTCGGCCACGACGACGGCGCGGCGGCGGTCCGGGAGCGCGCGCACGATCTCCGCCGTCGCCTGCGCCGTAACGTCCCGCGAGAACGCGCGGACGACGACCAGCGAGCCGTCTGCCCGCAGCTTCTGCACGTGGCCGTCGAGAAGCAGTGCCTGCAGCTTGCCGAGATCCGATCCGGGCGGTGCCCCGGCGGCCTCGTCGGTGACCGATCGGCAGTCGAAGTGCCCGATGAGCCGGCGCCACATCAGCGGCAGGTCGTCGACGTGGTCCAGCAGCTC
>JAGWBN010000114.1:8375-11320 GCA_021295875.1 Pseudomonadales bacterium | reverse complement strand
CAGGAAGCTCAACGCCTCGATCCGTCACCCCAACGTGGTCGGCGACACCAACACGCTGCACGGCGAGGTGGCGAAGAAGTTGGTCGTCGAGGGTGAACACCGGATCGAACTCCAAGTCCGCAACGAGAACCAATCGGGACTCCCCACCGCCTACGCAACGGCCACCGTCGCGCTGCCCTCGCGAGGCTGACGTTTGCCGCCAAGGCCGAGTTTCGCGCAAGCGAAACTCGAAACGCGCCCCGCCAGGGGCGCGCCGCCGCCCCCCCTACGGAGCCGTCCGTCGCATAGCTCGGTCAGGGTGTTTGAAATACGGCGCCGAGAGCGTCCGCTGATTCTCGTAGATCGACCCTTGGGCATCTTCACCGGAACATCCTCCAGTCGCGGGCGCAACGTCGGCTCGCCGTGCACCATCCGGCCATTGAAGTCTTCGAGATCGTTCAGGTGCTCGATCCCCGCCAGCGGCCACGCGTCTGCCGCGGCGTATTCGAAAAACAGCACCCGCCGTTGCCGGTCGGACTTGTTCACGCCCGAGCCGTGCACGAGACGCGCGTGATGAATGGTGATGGATCCCGCTTCGCCGTGGAGTTCCCGAGCACCCGAGACATCGAGACCTTCGCGCGCGACATCGATGGCGCCGCAGAACGCGCCGTGGCTGTGGTGATCGTATACCGGACCCCGGTGGGAGCCCGGCAGCACCAGCAGCGGACCGTTGTCGGCATCCATGTCGTCGAGCAGGATGCCGACGGCCAGCACGTCCTGGTTGGTGTGCGGATAGAACGCCCAGTCCTGGTGCCACTCCACGGGCGAGCCGTAGTCGGCGGACTTCATGTTGATCTTGCCGCCGGCACGCAGGCGGATGTTGTCGCCGATCAGTGGTTCAAGCGCGGCCATGATGCCCCCGTGGGCGGCGAGTTCCCGGTAGAAGGGATCGGCCAGGTGGGGCTGTTTGATCCGCCTGACCCGGGGCGCGTCCGGGGTGTGCGACGCTTCCAGGTCGAGGATGTTGGTGTGGTCTTCGACGCCCTGGGCGCTGGCGACGATCTCGTCGGTGACCCGGCACAGGTCGGCCAAAGTGTCGTCCAGCACGTCCTGAACCAGCACATAGCCGTCCGCGCGGTACTGGGCGATCTGGGCTTGGGTCAGAGACTGCATCACGGGCAATTGTCGCATGACGATCGACATTGACGAGTTGCTCGACTGGTCAATTTTGGTATATTGTTCATACTCCAAATGAGACAAGATACATGGCCGAGCAGGCGAAACGAACAGGCCAGCGCGAAGCCGTCGGGACCGTTGACGCGATCCTCGAACACGGATCGCCGATGACCGTCCAGTCCGTGCGTGAGGGGCTCGCCATCCACACCGTCGACAGGCTCGCAGGACGTCTTGGAGTGACGTCGACGACCATGCAACGGTGGCTGAGTCTGTCCAAGCAGACTTACGCCCGGCGCAGGAAACAGGGTCGTCTGTCAGTGGCGGAATCGGACAGGGTCGTGCGCTACGCGGAACTGCTGCGGTGTGCGGCGGAGTTCCTTGGTGATGGCGATGCCGCGGCGCGTTGGCTAAGCACGCCTGCCGCGGCGCTCGGCGGTGAAGCGCCTTTGGATCACGCTACTACGGAGTTCGGTGCGCGCGATGTCCTGAGGCTGATCGGTCGCCTGGAACACGGCATACCCACGTGAAGGCCTTCCGTGTCGCGAAGGCGCGATACGCCGACAGTGTGGACATCTTGTTGAGTGGTGAGGGCGCTCGAGAATGGGGCGGTCGCTTCAACTCTCCCGGCGTGCGTGCCGTCTACTGTTCGACAACCCTGTCGTTGGCCGCATTGGAGATTCTCGTCCACGCACCCAGGGTGGAGGTGTTGCCGGAATACCGCTTCCTCGAAGTCTATGTTCCGGACGAGGTCATCGAGCACCTCGAGGTGGTGGACATCGGTGAGGCGACCGAATCGATCGGCGACACCCGTCTCGGCGTGGGCGGGATCTTGGGATTCAGCGTACCGAGTTTCGTCATTCCACTGGAACGGAACCTTGTTCTGAATCCCGAACATCCTGATTTCCCTGGTCTGGTGACGCACGGAACGATTCGATCACTACAACTCGACCGACGTCTCCTGTCGCGATAGCGTCCCTGTCCATAGCCGGCCATGGCCGGTATGCAGGTCTTGCCGTTCGACCGACAACTCCGACAGACTTCCTCGGTCGAGAGCCGCAATGGAGCAAGGCATGACGACACGCTGGGGGATCCTCGCCACGGGCAACATCGCCCACAAGCTGGCCGATGCCGTCGTCGCGTCCGAGACCTCGGAGCTGGTCGCCGTCGGCAGCCGCACGCAGGACGGCGCCGATGCCTTCGCCAAGGAATACGGACTCCCGTCCGAAGGGTCGCACGGCAGCTACGACGCGCTGCTCGACGACGCCGACGTCGATGCCGTCTACGTCTCGACGCCGCACCCCATGCATGCCGAGTGGACCATCAAGGCCCTGGAAGCCGGCAAGGCGGTGCTGTGCGAAAAGCCCATGGGGGTGAATCACCCCGAGGTCATGGCGATGGTCGAAACCGCGGCGTTCCACAAGCGCTTCCTGATGGAAGCCTTCATGTACCGCACGCATCCGCAAACGGCCAAGGCCGTGGAGCTGATCCGCGACGGGGCGATCGGCGAGGTGCGGCAGATGAACATGAGCTTCGGCTTCCACTCGCCGTTCCGTCCCCAAGGCCGGCTCCATGCCAACGAACTGGCCGGCGGCGGCATCATGGACGTGGGCTGCTATCCCGTGTCCATGGCGCGGCTCGTTGCCGGCGAAGAGCCCGACGCCTTGTCCGGTTTCGCAACACTCGCCGAGACCGGTGTCGATGCCTGGGCTTGTGCCCTGCTGCGTTTTCCAAGCGGCGCGATCGCGAGGGTGTCCACGGCCGTCTCGCTGAGTCTCGACAACGCGGCGGAA
>JAGWBN010000114.1:0-8271 GCA_021295875.1 Pseudomonadales bacterium | reverse complement strand
TACGTGCACGAGGTCGATGCGGTCGCCGACGCCTTGGACGCCGGCGCCCTGGAATCGCCGCACATGACCTGGGAGGACAGCCTCGGCAACGCCCGGGTGCTCGATCTGTGGCGCCGGGAAGCGGGGGTGCTGTTCGACTTGGAAAAGCCCGAGCGGTGCACCACGCCGGTTCACGGTCGACCGCTTGCCGTCCGTCGACGGAGGATCCCGCAGACCGAGGTCCCGGGTGTCGGCAAGCCGGTGTCGCGACTGGTGATGGGCTGCGACAACCAGCCCGACATCCGCCACGCCTCGGTGATGTGGGACAACTATTTCGAGTATGGCGGCAATACCTTCGACACGGCCCACATCTACGGCGGCGGGCGCATGGAGCAGTTGCTCGGCACCTGGATGCGCAACCGGGGCGTCCGCGAAGACGTGGTCGTCATCGGCAAGGGCGCCCACACGCCGGCGAACTTCCCGGACCGGGTAGGCCCGCAACTCGACATATCCCTGGACCGCCTGGGCACGGACCACCTCGACGTCTACTTCCTGCACCGGGACAACCCGGACGTCCCCGTGGGCGAGTGGATGGACGTGCTCAACGCGGAGCGTTCGGCGGGACGCATCAAGGCGTTCGGCGGGTCGAACTGGTCACTTGCCCGCGTTCGGGAAGCCAACACCTACGCCGCGGCCAACGGCTTGACGCCCTTTGCGGCGGTGTCCAACAACTTCAGCCTGGCACGTATGGTCGATCCGGTGTGGGCGGGATGCATCGCCGCCTCGGACGCCGAGTGGCGCGCGTGGCTCGAAGCCGAGCAGATGGCGTTGTTCCCCTGGTCGAGCCAGGCCCGGGGTTTCTTCACCAGCCGGTTCGACGACATCCGGGCGGCCAGCGGCCGTGGTCCCGACGCGGCATTCGGCAATCAGCCGAGTGACGCCGAGCTAGTGCGCTGCTGGTTCTCGGACGACAATTTCGAACGCCGGGCGAGAGCGGTAGCGTTGGCCGGCAAGCGCGGGGTCGCGCCGATCAATGTCGCCTTGGCCTATGTCCTGAATCAGCCTTTTCCGTGTTTCGCGTTGATCGGTCCGCGCGTGCTGGCCGAGACGCGTTCTTCCTTGGCGGCTCTGGACGTCGCGCTGGGCGAAGACGAGCGCCGCTGGCTCAACTTGGAGACGGATTCGCGCTGATCGCGTCGCTGTCGATGGCCAGGGTGGCGGCAACGGGTTCCACGCAGCGGCTCTCCTTGTTGCGCGGATCGCCGACGTAGGCGGACACCGGCACCACGGTGAGGTCCACGGGAATGCGTGGCGCCAGCAGCGTGCCCAGCTCCGAAGCCGCCGCGTCGCGCGACATCCATCGGCGCGCTCCGTCCTTCGACAGCATCACCGGTTGGCGGTCGTGGACGAATTCCAGTTGGCTGGTCACCGCCGTGGTGACGATGGCGAAACTCGTGATTGCCTCGCTACGGTCGCGGCTTCGCCAACGGTCCCAAACTCCGGCCAGCAGCAGACCGCCCGTTCGCGGTCGAATGTAGTACGGCGTGCGTCGCCGACCGTCCTTCTGCCACTCGTAGTAGCCACAGACGGGCACCAGGCATCGGCGTCGCCGGAACGGTTCCCGAAACGAACTCGCCTGGGCGATCGACTCCGCCCGCGCATTGAACGTCGCGTACTTCGGCTTAGGCGTTTTCGACCAGTAGGGGGTCAGCCACCAGGTGGCGGGGACCGCTTCGAGTTCCTCGCTCTCGGGAGCGTCGTGCCGGCGGTGTTGTGGTTGGTTTCGCCAGGAAACGGGTGTCCGACAAGCTCCTCGAACACCTGGTTGAGGGGGTCGTCGGCCGCGTTGAAACGTCCGCACACTAAGCCGCGCGTCCTACCGGATTCCTCTGAGAGCCGACCATACACCGGCTATCCATGGTCGTGCATGCATTCATGCGCACTTGCCGAGGTCGCGACCGATCCGACAAACTGATCCGTTGGAGCGGTGAACCGCAGACACTCAGGAGAGAACGAAGCCATGGCCTTGCCGAAGCGGATCGCGGTCACCCTGCCCATCGGGCCGAAACTCGAGGATTCCATCACCCTGGTCAAGTGGGCGGAGGCGAACGGTTTCGACGACGTCTGGTTCAGCGACGCCATGGCGCCGGACAGTCTGACCATGGTGGCGGCGGTGGCGCCGTACACCGGACGCATGCGCGTCGGCGTCGCTGTGACCCCCGTCTACACCCGTACGCCGGCGGTGCTGGCGGCCACGGCCAACGTCCTCGGCCAACTTCTGCCCGGTCGATTCGTCATGGGCCTCGGCTCGTCGAGCCAGGCGATCATGGAGCGGTTCAACGGAGTCAGCATGGAAAAGCCGCTTACCCGGGTGAAGGAGACTGCGGTCATGGTCCGTTCCATGCTCGCCGGCGAGAAGTCCGATTTCGACCTCGCCACGCTCAGCAGCAAGGGCTATCGGCAGGAGCCGTTGGCCGAGCCGCCGCCCATCTACCTCGCCGCACTACGACCGAAGATGATCGAGATGGCGGCCGAGATCGGCGACGGCGTGTGCTTCAACCTCTGGCCGCAGCAGGCGTTGCCGAGAATGATGGAGCACGTGGAGACCGGCGCGAAGCGGGCCGGCAAACGCGTCGAGGACATCGAAATCGTCAACCGGTCGATGGTTTTGGTGACCAACGACGTGGAACAGGCACGGGCGGATTTCCGCAGCTACTATGCGCCCTACTACGCCAACCCCGTGTACAACAACTTCCTCAAGTGGGCGGGCTACGCCGACGAGGCGGAGGGAATACTCGCCGGTTGGCGGGCACGGGACCGGGAGCTGTCGACGAGTTCCATCACCGACGAGATCGTCGACGGCGTAGCCGTCATCGGCGACATCGACGCGGTCCATCGGCGCATCCGCAAAGATGCCGAGGCCGGTATCGACACGACCATCATCCAACCCATCGGGCAACTGCCCCTGGCCGAAGCGATGCCGACTTTCGAGGCGTTCGCCCGAGATCGGTTCGGCTTCCACGCCTGACGACGTCTCCGGCCGACTGACAAAATTCGGGACGACCGATATAGTGGCCGCTCGCTGCAAACCGACAGGGGGAGGGACATGAAGGTCGACGGGGGGATTGGCTGGGATCTCAAGCGCGCGGGCGCCCAGGCCCGGGAACTGGAGGAGATGGGCTACAGCGGAATCCAGTCGGCGGAGACGGGGCACGATCCGTTCCTGCCGTTGGCTTTCGCGGCGCAGGAAACCAAGAAGGTGGACCTGATCACGGGGATCGCCGTCGCGTTCGCCCGCACGCCCATGGTCCTCGCCCACATCGGCCACGACTTGAACGCCACCTCGGAGGGTCGTTTCGTCCTCGGGGTCGGTTCGCAGATCCGCGCCCACATCACCAAGCGGTTCAGCATGCCCTGGTCCTCGCCGGCCGCGCGCATGCGCGAGTTCATCCTCGCCATGCGGGCGATCTGGGCGACCTGGCACGAGGGCGAGCCCCTGCAGTTCACGGGCCGGTTCTACACCCACACCCTGATGACGCCGTTCTTCACTCCCACGAACCGGGAGTTCGGCGCGCCCCGGGTGTTTCTCGCCGCCGTCGGACCGTTGATGACGGAAGCGGCGGGCGAGGTGGCGGATGGCATCATCGTGCATGCGTTCACCACCGAGAAGTATCTCCGCGAGACCACGCTGCCGGCCTTGGAACGGGGCTTTGCGAAGGCGCGCGCCGCAGGCGTCGACAAGTCGCTCGCCAATTTCGAGATCTCCTATCCGTGCTTCGTCGTCACGGGCCGGGACGAGCAGGAGATGCAGGCGGCCAAGCAGGCAACGCGCCAGCAGATCGCCTTCTACGGCTCCACACCCGCCTACAAGCCGGTCCTCGACAGCGTCGGCGCCGGAGAACTGCAGGGCGACCTGAACGCCATGTCCAAGCAGGGACGATGGGTCGACATGGCCGAGCTCATCGACGAGGACCTCATGGGGCAGTTCGCCGTGGTGGAGGAGCCGAACCGGATCGCGGCGACGATCAAGTCGCGCTTCGGCGATGTCGTGGACCGGACCTCGGCGGCGTATGCCCAACTACCCGCGGACGTCCGAACGAGCATCGTCCGGGAACTGACGGCGGCCTAACTCGCCTCGCCCGAGAATCCGCTGCGCGAATTCTCCCGGGAGACGACCGGTCAGACGTGCCCCTGCCGCGAGGATTCCTTGACGCGGGACGATGCGCTGTTGAGCGGCAGTCGAGGCTGTCTGTCTCCACTTTCTCTTCACTTTCTCGGCGGGAGCCGTATAATCCGCCCCCCCTTGTCGACGAGAGTCGCTTGAAGACGGCATGAGAGGCCGCTGGAGAACCTTCGCAACGCACTTGCCGCGCGCAAAGGCTGCGGCGCGGGCGTGTGCCGCCGGGGCGCTCGCCACCGTGGCGGTCCTCGTCTGGTTGATGCCGAGGGACGAGGGCGTCACGATTCCGCTGTCGATTCGGGTCGCGGCGGCGGATTCGTCCACTTGGGAGGAGCAGCGTCGAACCTTCGGCGACCGGCTCGAACGGGGCTACGGTCTCGACGAGGACGTGGCCGACGAATTCGCCGGTTGGATTCTCGAGGCGTCCACGCGGCAACGCCTTCAGCCGGAACTGATCGCCAGCCTCGTCATGACCGAGAGCACGTTCCGCAAGTACGCCCGCTCGTCCGCCGGAGCGGTTGGACCAACGCAGGTGCAACCGGAGCTCTGGCGGGAATTCTGCGGTGTGGATCCGCGCGACCCCGAGCAGAACGTCTACTGCGGCGCGCAAATCCTCGCGCACTACCGCGACGCGTGCAGCCGGCACACGGCTACCCCCGAGGAGGCCGAAGCCTGCGCCCTGCGGGCCTACAACGTCGGCTACAACAACCACGACAACCGGTGGTTCGACCAGGCGGCCCAGCGCTACGTCGCCAAGATCGACCGCAACCTCGACCCCATCGAAGCCTGACAACCTGCGCCGTCGCGGCGTGCGGTACGGCGGGCGGGGTTGCCCCAGGACGGCTAAGCCGAAAACGTGAACACCGTACGGGCGCGGAACGTCCTTCCCGGCCGCAGCACGGCGTCCGGGTAGTTCGGATGATTCGGGGCGTCCGGAAACTGCTGGGTTTCGAGGCACAGTCCGCCGTGCACCGGGTAGCGTTCACCGTGCTTGCCGATCGCGGATAGGGTATTGCCGGTGTACAACTGCACGCCCGGTTGGTCGGTCGCGACGCAAAGCACCCTACCCGACGGCGGGTGACGCACCCGCGCGGCTGACCGCAGACCCGTACCGGCGACCACGAAGGTGTGGTCGAAGCCGCCGCCTGCGAGTCGAAGCTGGGGGTCGTCGGTGGCCATCGCGTCGCCGAGGATGACCGGCTCGCGCAGGTCGAAGGGCGTGCCGTAGACGGGCTGGACCACGCCGAGCTGCGTGAGTTCCGAGGTCGCCGGCAGGTACGCCGCCGCGTTGACGGAGACCTCGTGGTCGTGGACCGTGGTTCCCTGCGCCCCGCTCAAGTTGTAGTAGTGATGGGAGGTCAGGCTCACTGGCGTGGGCGCGTCGGTCGTCGCCGTCATGTCGAGGGTGATGCCCGTGCCTTGGAACGTGTAGCGCGCTTCGACGACGAGATTGCCGGGGTACCCGGCTTCGCCATCGGGACTGGTCAGGCGGAAGACCACGGCATCCTTGTCCACCGTGCCTTGCCATCGCTTTACGCCGAAACCCTCTCTGCCACCGTGCAGATGATGCGGCGGGATGTTGGGGTCGAGTTCGAAGGTCGTTCCATCCAGGGAGAACCTGGCGTCGGTCATCCGGTTGGCGTAGCGCCCGACGAGGCAGTTGAAGTGCGGATGCGAGCCGGTGTACGCGGCGATCGACGGGCATCCGAGCAGGACGTCGGCGAAGTCGCCGTCCCGGTCGGGCACCTCGATGCGGGAGACGATTCCCCCGTGTTCGAGCAGTTCCGCCCGGAGCGCGCCGGTGTCGACCCGGAAGCCCTGGAATTCCGGTGTGGCTTCGAAAACCTCGATCACCGTCGAATCAAAAGCCGGCGGTGCCGCTGCGGATGGATGCCAGATAGTCGCCGTCCAGTGGTTCGTAGCGGCTCGAACGGGGCTTCATGACGTAGACCGAATCGTCGATGGCGTCGATCGCGTAGGCCTCGCGCTTCAGGTCCCCCTTGACGAGCTTGAACGTCCCGGTGAGGTCGAGGTTCTGCTGGATCCGCAGGAACACGGGCCTCGCGTACGTCGGCAGTTCCCGGCCGACGTACTCGGCGAGACCCTCGACATCGAGGTCTGCGCCTTCGGCGGGCACGATGGCCGCCATGCCGGCGCGGCCGTCGGCGCCGGGCACCTCGACGCCGTAGACGTTGCAGACCTCGACGCCGGGGAAGCCGTTGATGATTTCGCCGACTTCGTTGGTGGAGACGTTTTCGGCGCGCCACCGGAAGGTGTCGCCGACGCGGTCCACGAACTGGTAGTGCGAGTAGCCGAGCGCGAATCCGACATCGACCTCCCGAAGTAGATCACCGGTATTGAACCAGGCGTCGCCGTCTTCGAACACGTCGCGCATAATCTTCTTCTCGGTCGCGGCCTTGTCGGTATAGCCCTCGAAAGCCGCCTGCGGATTGATGTGGCCCAGCAGCAGTCCCGGTTCGCCGGGCTCGACCTCGACGCACCGTCCGTCGGCATCGCGCCCGATTTCGTCCGCATCCACGTCGTACTTCACGAGCGCGATCTTCGCGGAAGTCGTGCCGATGGTGCAGTCTTTGTTGAACAGATTCGCGAACGCCACGTTGCCCTCGCTCGCGCCGTAGAACTCGGTGACGCGCTTGATGCCGAAACGGGTCTTGAAGTCGTGCCAGACGTCGGGTCGCAGGCCATTGCCCATGACCGTACTCAACGGGTTGTCGTGATCGTCCGGCTTGGCAGGGGTGTTGTTCAGGTAGCGGCACAGTTCACCCACGTAGACGAAGCGGGAGCAGCCGTGCATGCGGACTTCATCGAGAAAGGCACTTGCCGAGAATCGGCGCCGGATGAACATCGAAGCGCCGGATAGGAGCGCACCGCCGACGGCGATCATCAACCCGCTGGCGTGGTAGAGCGGCAGACAGATGTAGATTCGGTCCTTCTCGGTGCAGCGCAGGCCGGCCTTGGCCGTCAGCATCGCGATCGCGAGGTAGCGTCGGTTGGACACCACCGCCGCCTTGGGCAGTCCCGTCGTTCCCGAGGTGAAGATGTACAGGGCGGTGTCGCCCAGCGTGCCTTGGCCCGTTTGGGCGGGATTGTCGGGGGGCAGGTTGGCACTGGCGGCCGCCATGTCCACGGCCCAATCGGGGGCCCGGCCGCCGGGTTCGGGAATCGCGAAGTAGTCCGCGCCGTCCGCAAGGCGGAGATCGCCGCGCACTTGGTCGATGGCTTCTTCGACCTCGCCGCCGAAGATGCATTTTTTCGATCCGGTCACCGTGACGCAGTGCACCAGGGGCCGCTCGCGCAGGTTGTTGTTGATGAGTCCGGCGGTGACGCCGAGCTTGTTGGCGGCGATGACCGCGGCGAGCAGCTCGATCCGGTTCTCCATCATGAGACTCACCGTGTCGCCCGGTTCCAGCCCGGCGCCGGCGAGGAACTCGGCGTAGCGGTTCGACCAGGCGTTCAGTTCGGACCAGGTGACCTCGCTGCCCTCGAAGACGATGGCCGTGCGGTCGCCGAAGCGTTCAGCGATCCGCTCGACGGCGGCGCCGATGCAGTCGTGGTCGGTGTCGGGTCGCGGCGCCATCCCCTTCTTCAACGCCAGGAGCGCCGGAATCTCCGTCAGCGCCGAAAAGAACCCGTTGATGTCCATAGCCGCCCCCTCGTGCCGATTGTCCCAGCCACCAGGCCGGGTCGATAATCGTACAACACGTGACCCGGCCATCGGGTCGTCCGGGTGGGAACGAGGTCTGGCAGGTCGGCGACGTCAAGATCACCCGCGTCGTGGAACTGGAAGTCACCGGCGGGTCGCGTTTCATTCTTCCCGACGCGACCCGCGAGGCGGTTCGCGGCTATCGGTGGCTGCATCCGCACTTCATGGACGACGCCGGCAACCTGGTGATGAGCATCCACGCGCTGGTGGTCGACACCGGCGGGCGTCGCATCGTGATCGACACCTGCATCGGCAACGACAAGGAGCGCGCCATCCCCGCGTGGAGCAACCTGCAGACCGACTTTCTCGCCGACCTGGAGGCGGCGGGCTACCCCCCGTCGTCCATCGACACGGTGCTTTGCACGCACCTGCACGTCGACCACGTGGG
>JAGWBN010000113.1:6565-8757 GCA_021295875.1 Pseudomonadales bacterium | reverse complement strand
CGTCCCACCCGCCGCAGCACGGCCACGGTCGACTCGGAGAGAGCCTTCTCGTTGATCGCGGCGTGGATCTCGCGGGCCGTCCAGGTGGGAAACGCCCGGCTCGCGGGCACCTCTTCGTAGCCCGCGGGACCCAAGGCGCGGATGGTGAGTCCCGGTTTGCGGTTGGGTCGACTCGGCGCCCGGTTGTCCGGCACCTCCACCCAGAGCTCCCCGAAGCCCCACTCCCGATAGATGCCCATCTTGCGCGGGCGAACGTCCGTCGTCAGGTCGACTTCCAGCACGACGTCCGGCAAGTCGTCGTGGCCGACCTCGATCGCGTGGCCCAGGGGGCGCGCCTCGCCGGGATGAAGATAGAGAACCTGGTCGGCCTGCATGATGCGGTGCCGCTTGCCGTCGGCGTCCCGAACGAGCAGATCCCCGCTGCCGTACGACTCGATCGGCGCGCCCCGCGCGGCCGCGATCCGTTCGGTCAGACGCGCCAGACGCTGCCCCGGCAACTCGTGGTACACGCTGGTCGGTTCGCACGCCGTCCAGGCGATCTCGGTTTCGGCGTCCCAGTACTCGAAACGGCCCTCGTAGTCGGCGATCTCCCCGCGGGGAATGCGGATCGGACGGCAGCCCGGGAAGCCGTGGGCGGCACCCTCGTCCCGGGCTTTCGACCCGCCGCGCGGGAGATCGACCAGAGGGCCCTGTTCCGCCCTTCGGCCCGTCGGGTGGCGCTGTTGGCCTCGGTCTCCGATTGGCTCCGCCATGCGTGCCTCCGCGAACCTCGAATCCAGCGAATCCGTTCACATCCGGCCAAGCGGGACCGGACACTCGAACGAACCAGATTGCATCATGCCAACGCCAATAAAGTCAACGAAAACAATAAGTTCGTACACTTCTGCACGAGTCGATCACGCCGAACCCCTTGTCGCACCCAAACGCCCGCGCCATTGCTGTACGCTTGCGTGTTTTCGCTTCACGGGACCGACGATGCCGCAGAAGAAGCTGCGTTACGGGTTCATTGGTGCCGGTGGAATCGCCGGTGCCCACATGCGCAACCTGGCCCGACGCGACGACGTGGAGATGGTGGCCATGGCCGACGTGGCCGAGCCGAGCATGCAGCGTCACGGCGAACAGTTCGGCATCAAGGGCAGGTACGCCGACTGGAACGAGATGCTCGCCGCCGAGGACCTCGACGCGGTCTCCGTGTGCACGCCGAACAAGCTCCACGAGGCACCCACCATCGACGCCCTCAACGCCGGGTGCCACGTGCTCTGCGAGAAACCCCTGGCGCATTCCGCAGCCGCTGGCGAGCGGATGGTCGCGACGGCCAGGGAGGCCAGCCGCAAGCTCTGCATCGCGTTCCAGTACCGCTTCAATCCGCGTACCCAGTTCCTACGCCGTGCCTTCGAAGACGGCGCGCTCGGCAACATTCTCTACGCCCGGGTCCGCGCCCTGCGCCGGCGCGGCATCCCGAACTGGGGTGTCTTCGGCCGCAAGGAACTCCAGGGCGGCGGACCGCTGATCGACATCGGCGTTCACGTTCTGGAGATGGCGCACTACGCGATGGGCTCGCCGGAACCCGTCAGCGCGGCGGCGGACACGTTCACCTACATCGGCGACAAGCCGTCGGAGGAGATCGAATCAGCCTGGAAGGGGTGGGACTACAAGACCTACACGGTCGAGGATCTCGCCGTCGGCCGCATCCGGTTCGCCAACGGCGCGGTCGCCCATGTCGAGGCCGCCTTCGCCGCGCACATCGACAAGGACGACTGGAATTTCGAGCTGTTCGGCGACAAGGGCGGCGCGAGTTGGAATCCGCCGCGCATCTTCACGGACGAACACGGCCATATGATGGACAAGTCCCCCGGCTGGCTGCCGAATACCGCGTTCGACGGCATGTTCACCCGCAAGATGATGAGCTTCGTCGACCATTGCCTGTACGACAAACCGACCATCGCCCCGGGCGAGGACGGCCTGGCGGTGCAGCGGATGCTCGACGGGTTGTACCGCTCGGCCGAAAGCGGCGGCGCGGAGGTGAACATCCGCGCCGATTGAACTCTGCGAAATGCCCCCGGCAGCTACAACCCGCCGGGACCGCAGTCATTGGCCAGATAGTCGACCATCCTTTGGAAGAGCGTCTCCTGGTGGCCATAGAACAACGTGTTGGAAAAGTGGTCCGCACCCGCAAGTTCGAGGTACTGGTA
>JAGWBN010000113.1:0-6293 GCA_021295875.1 Pseudomonadales bacterium | reverse complement strand
CGAACATCGCAATCCGGTCCTTTTCCGCAAGGCCCTCCTCGACGAGGTGAAGCGCACCATCGTCCTTGTCGTCCTGCATCGCCCGTCCGCCCTGGCTGACGTCCACGAACGCCCGCTGGAGGAACTCAAGGCCGTAGTTCAGTGAACCCCGGTATTGCGGTTGGAGCACGAGGTGGCCGTTGTTGGCAAGCATCTGAGCCCACTTGTCGTAGGCGACGGTTTCGGCCACGAACGGCCCACCGTGGGGCATCACGACCAACGAGAACGGCGGTTCGCCGTGGGGAACGGTCAGCCAGGCCGGGATTTCCACACCATCGCGAGCCTTGTACGTGATGTATTCGACCCGCGCGAGCTTCTCACTGTCGAACAACGGCTGCTGACTACCGATGACGCGAAAGCGACCATCCTTAAGCAGATAGTAGGTTCCCGGGTCCTGGGGCCCCGTGTTGAAGACGACCAGCGTGTTGCCGTCGCGGGACCGACTCGAGATCCTGACCTCGTGCGCATGAGGGACGATCCCCGCAAGTTGCTCCCGGATCCCGCCTTCCATCTCGTCGAAGAACACGTAATGGTACTTGTCCTTGTAGTAGGCCAAGCCCACGATTCGGTCGGGATGTTCCCAACGGTTCGAGTGCCCGACGACGCCTGCGATATCCACGTCCGATCGCCGGTAGACGGGCTCGTACTGGCCAGTCTCGATGTCGTATGTCCACAGCCCCTGGGTGTCGTTCCCACGATTCGCCACCACGAAGAGTTTGTCGCGATCATCAACGTCGTAGCCAACCACGCCGAAGCTCTCGAAGCTGTCCTCGCTGTGGCGCAGGACGTCGTTCCAGCCCTTCTCGCCGAGCTTCCGGTGGTACCAGACGAACTCGTCCGCTCCCTCATCGAAGCCTCGGGCCAGCCACGGATTGCCTTCGCCGTCGAACTCGATCTGACCGAGCGAAAGCTTGCCGCGGATGAGCAGTTTCTTGCTGCCTCGGCTGAGATCCAACTCCCAGTAGGAGCGGGGTCGGAAGGCCCGGTCAATCCGGCCATCGACATCGCCCTCCTGCATGGAGATGATGATTTTGCGAGGTTCTTGCGGCAACCGGTGAGCGACGGAGATGCCGCCTTCGTCGAACGACTTGAGCTTCTTGGTCTCCATGTTCAGGAGACCGAGCTTGAATTCGAACGTGCCCTGATCGAAGCCTTCGATCTTGTCACGTACCTGCTGACGCAGGTCGAAGACGATGTCCGCATCGCTAACCCAACGGAACCCGGTGATCTCCATCGGGTCGGCGTTCATGCGGAACGGTTCCTTGGTCAAATCCGACGATTCGTAAACCTCGACGAGCGGATCACCGTCCTTGGAAGGAATCTTTATCAGCGCCACGTACTTGCCGTCCGGCGACAGCGATACGTTCCGGATGACCGGACGCATCGCGAAGTAGTCGAGCGGATAGGGAACCGACGCTTCCACGACCGCGTCTTCCGATGTGTCCTGGGCATTGCCCGCGAGGCACGCCGCCGCGAGAAGCGGGGCAATTGCGGTTTTCGTCGATCTAACCACGGTACTGCTCCATTGCCGAAAAAACGCGGGCGCTTGGATTCGTCCCGAAGCGCCCGCAGGTTGTTGTGGATCGAAAGCGTTGTCGCCGGTCAGGTCACTCGCCTTGGAAGAGCCGGACAAACGCGCTGAGGAACCATGTTCGCCCATCGAAATCGTAGCCGGCACCGATGGGCGCGTTCTTGATCGTGGTCGCGTACTCGCCAGCTTCCACCAACGGCGGACCCTCGTCGAAGATGTTGCTCGCACCCAACCGAACACCCCAGGCATCGCCGCCATACCGAAGCGACGCCGCGTGGACCTTGTAGCTCGGCGTGTCGCCGACATTCCTGCAGTACAGGTCGTCGGGCGGACCCGAGCATGTTTCGCCATAGTAGCCGGTACCCTGGGTATCATTGTAGTCGCTAAACGGCTCCACCCAGAAGGGATCCCGTTCGCCCGGGCTCACGTACCTCGTGGTCCAGGAGAACCGCCAGCGGTCGTAGTCCACGCGGGCAGTTGCCGAGCCGCGGTATTCCGCAAAGTACCACTCTCGCTGAAACTCGTTGAAGTCCGGAACGCCCTCGTCGTCGACGAACAGCGTGGACCGTTCGATGACCCGATGCGCATTGATGTCGACGCCTAACTCAAAGGGCCGGTCGAACGCCGTGAAGGTCGTGTCGAACGCCACATTGAAATCGACACCGCGCGCGGTCTCGTTGTCCCGGTTGATGAACCCGCGGTCGAGGTAGCTGATAAACGGACCTGTTCCATTGGCGGTGACCTCACCCCGGGTGATGCGATGGCAAAAGGGACTGGTCCCCGTTTCCGAGTTGTAGCAGTTGTACACAATGAATCCGGCGCTCGGCTCGATGATCGTGTTGTCGATCTCGATCCGGTAGTAGCTCGCCCCGATCGTCAGGTCGAACGCCGTGGTGAACGGCTGCTCCCACGCGAATCCAGCCGTAATGGACTCGGATGTCTCCTCCTTGAGGTCGAGTGCCCCGCCTGCGGCCACCTCCACCGAATAGGAATTGAAGCCGTTGTTGTGGGCGACCCTGGGGTCTACCCCGTTGGCCAGGCAGTTCTCCAGCACGATGGGATCGCGGTCGTCCAGCGCTGAATCGTAGACGCCCGAGATGTCGTCCAACGCAGACTCCGGAATCAGGCAGGGATCGAACACCGTCAGGAACCCGGTCTGATCCTGGAGGAACAGCTCCCGCAGGTTCGGCGCCCGGAAGGACGTGCCGCCCGTCGCCCTTAGCAAGAGGGAATCGATGGGCCGGTAGCCGAGCTTGGCCGAGCCCGTCCAAGCGGATCCACCGTACTGGTCCTTGGTCCAGCGGGCCGACAGGTTCATGGTGAGTTCGGTGGCCGCGAACCGGTCGGCGAGAATCGGCAGTTCGATCTCGCCAAATACCTCCTTGATGTCCTTTTGTCCCTTGGCGCCGCCATCCGCGAAGAATCCCCAGAACAGCCCGTCCCGGGCCACGTGATCCGGGACCGAGGTGATCTGGTCGTCCCGGTATTCGGCGCCGATGCCCGCTGCAACCCCGCCGGCCGGCAGTTCGAACAGGGTGCCGGTCATATAGTAGGTGACGATGGTCTGGCGATACTCGGTCGCGAAGTCGCGATCATCGAACACGTAGTCGCGCTCGGCCTGGGTGGCGAAGTCGCCCACCAGCGAACTGTACAGCGACCGCGCGAACATATTTATCGGCACGCAGCCTGGTGCCGCATCGAAAGCCATCGGCGTCTGCGTGTCGTTGTGGCACGGGGTGTTGGACGTGGAATAACGACCCAGCGCGAAGTCGAGGCGATCCTCGCGGATGCCCGGTCGCCGCGTCGTGCCATCGGAACGCATGTGCACGTAGGCGAGTTCAAACGACCAGTCGGACAGGCTGCCCACGTTCAACATCGGCAAGTCGCCGCCAATACCCACGACGTAGCGGTACTGCTCCAGGTAGCGGAATACGTCCGCGCGGTCACCCCGCACCGTGACGATGGGTATGGTCTCCTGCGGGCCGATCCCCGAAGGGTTGAACAGGAAGGGGAACCATTGGGGTGGCGCGCCCCATCGGTTTATGAACTGCGCAACGTAGTTCGGATTGTCGAGGAGTGCGTCGTTCGCCATGCCGCAATCCACGCCGCCGACGGCCTCGGGGTTACAAAGGTTGAATGGGTTTCGCGCCGGAACGAAGGGAAACAGCTGGGCTTCATCTCCTATGTTCGCGTACTGGTGCTCGACGTAGCCCATCTCGAAGAAAGGCGTCAGGTTCATCTCGCCTTCGAACGTGTATTCGCCGAAGCTCAGGACGTTCAACACCTCGGCCCCGCCGTAGAGTTCGGCGTAGTCCCGCTCGCCGTTCAAGCTGTAGTTGCGATAGTTGACGTCCGGCTCGCCGTCGCCGTCCCCGTCCACCGGAAAACCGTAGGTCTCGGATTCCGAGAAGCTGGGCCAACCGCCATTGCTGTAGCCCGGCGTGTAGTACAGCGACCCCCTCAAGGGGACGGACACTCTCGAGGACAGCGGGAAAATGGAGCCGCAACCCCGCATGTCCATCCCATATAGTTCTTGGTAATACAAGTCGTGTCCGACTCGCACGGTGCCGCCTTCATCGACCTCGATGTGTTTGGAACAGCCGGCGGTCCACGGGCGATCCGCATAGGTCACCGGTTCGCTCTTGTAGTACTCCGATCCGACGCCGATGAAACCGCGGTCGAAGTTCTTCCCCCAGACGACACTCAGCACGTCGTTGTCACCGCCGTCATGATGAGGCCTGCTGGGCAAAGTCTCGATTTCGAGGCCGTCGAAGTCCTTTCGCAGAATGATATTGGCCACGCCGGCGATCGCGTCCGAACCGTAGATCGACGACGCGCCGTCGAGAAGCAGGTCGTACTGTTGGACGAGTGTCCCGGGGATCAAGCTGAGGTCCGGCGACGACGGCGCCCCCTCCACGCCGCCGGGTGCGAGGCGGCGTCCATTGACGAGCAACAGAGTCCGCGCCGAGCCCAAACCCCGCAGGTTGGCGGTCTGGGTACCGGGGCCATCGTCAAGGACGTAGCCCGAGAAGGTGACGTCGATCTGCTGTCCCGCCGAAACGGACGACTTCTGGACGATTTCCGAGGCGTCGATTATCCCGGCTTCCCGGGACACCTCCGCCGTGATGATTTGCAGCGGCGTGATGCTGGAGTACGTGTCGCGCTTCAGCCGAGACCCGGTTACCACGACCTCCTCGACCTCGTCGGCGGCGGCCTGGACAATGGGTTGTTCGTCTTCCTGTTCCTCGTCTTCCTCCTGCGCCAGGACCGACGGCGACACCGCTAGTCCGATGGCCGCGAGGTACACGGGAACAGAGCCAAGGACACCATCCCGGAACAATCGTCGCGCCGGGATCAGAAGCTGGGACAGGATGGTTCGCATGTTTGTGCCTGTCTGTTAGGAAATGGTGCCGGGATGTTACACCAAAGCCGGTGCGGATTCCGCAACGCGGGTGTTGGCTGAAACCGTTTTGGAAGGGTCGTGTGGCATACTCGGCGCCGGTATCGATTCGCCCACTTTTGACCGCGGTGAAGGCGGTCGCGTAGAGGATCCGCAGGCAAACCCATGGCAGCGACTGCGCCCGCGCCGACGCGGCCCGCGTCCCAGTTCACGCTCGCCCTCTTCGACCTCGTCGAAGGTGCCCGCGCGTCGCATCTCTGGGCCCGTCTCGGCTGGCAGGACATCCGCCGGCACTACCGGCGTTCCCTGCTCGGCCCGTTCTGGATCACCATCAGCATGGGCGTGCTCGTCGCCGTGCTCGGCACCCTCTACGGGGGCCTGTTCGGCGTCGACATGGCCGTCTACGTGCCGTACCTCACCCTCGGCTGGGTCGTCTGGACCCTGGTCAGCGGCTGCATCACCGACGGCTGCAGCGCGTTCGTCAGCGCGGGCAACATCATTCAGCAGGCCCGCCTGCCATTGTCGGTCCACGTCTACCGGGGCATCTGGCGGAACCTGATAACGTTCCTCCACAACGCGGTCATCGTCATCGTCGTCGCCGTGTTGTTCGCGATCTGGCCGGGTTGGGTCGGGTTGCTCGCCATACCCGGCCTCGTACTCCTCTGCCTCAACGGCGTCTGGGTGGGAATCGTGCTCGGCATCTTCGCCACCCGCTTCCGCGACGTCCCGCCGATCATCGCCAGCGTCGTGCGCATCGCGTTCTTCGTGACCCCCATCATCTGGATGCCGGAACTTCTGCCCCAGCGCGCGGTTCTGCCGTTGTCCTTCAACCCGTTCTACCACGCCCTCGAGGTGGTTCGGGCGCCGCTGCTCGGCGAGGTGCCCGGTGCGACATCCTGGCTCGCGATGATCGGCTTCACCCTCGCTGGCGCGTTGGCGACGCTGGCCATGTACGTGCGGTTCCGCTGGCGGATCGCGTACTGGCTATGAACACCCCGCCCAGCCTGGGGGTCGACTCGGTCACGGTCGACTTTCCCATCTACAACGCCAACCTGCGTTCCATCAAGAACCAGTTCATCTACCACGGCACCGGCGGGCGTGTCGGCCGCGATGCCGCCAACCGCCTCTCCGTCCGGGCCCTCGACGACGTATCGCTCCGCTTCGAACACGGCGACCGGGTCGGCATCCTCGGTCACAACGGCGCCGGCAAGACGACGCTCCTGCGGGTCATGGCGGGCGTCTACGAACCGGTGCATGGACGGGTGTCGAGGCAGGGCCGACTGGCGTCGTTGTTGAACGTGTCGCTGGGCATCGACAACGAGT
>JAGWBN010000112.1:604-11333 GCA_021295875.1 Pseudomonadales bacterium | reverse complement strand
GGGTCGGTGGTGGTCATGTACCGGATCTCCCGGGATGGACGGGTCGTGCGTCCCGAGGTGGTTTCCAGCGAGCCCGAGGGCGTCTTCGACGACGCCGTCCTGCGGGCTGTCTCGCAGCGCGAATACATCCCGGCCCACGACCTGGTCGATGCCGGACAACCGGTGGCCGACCACCTGGTTCGGCGCTTCGATTTCCGCCATCCGGATGGCCAGGCGGACCAGACCTTCGAGATCCAACTGCGCTGAGGCAGCGACTCGTGAACTCCGATCACCAAGGGCAGTGCCGCCACACCAGAAAAAACAGGCGACAGTCTGCACAACCGAGCGGCCTACCGGCACTCCGGCCGTCCATTTGGACGCCGGAGTGCCGGCGTTTTCCGACGCCGCCCGACTACCGAACTTCTTGCGGCCGCGCATGAACGAGGAGAAAGCCCATGCTTCGCTATGTGACGGCGTCCGTCCTAGGCGCCATTGCCACCATCGGCCTGCTGACCTTGATGCAGGCCCTCATCGCCGATCCCAAACCCGCTGAGGCGGCCCCCTTCGAGGGGGATTTGGTCGACTGGGTCCGCCTGCTGGAGGATCGCGATCCCGAGAGGATCGATCGACGCCCGGAGCGCATAACGCCTCCGGACGATCCGCCGACCAAGCCGCCGCGGCCGATCATCGGGGCCCACGGCCGCGGTCAGGAAATCGTCGCTCCGGGGCCCTACGTCCCGCCCAAGCGTGACCCGGATCTGAACTTCATCCAGGATGGCGAGTACCTACCGATCACGAGAGTCCAGCCGATCTACCCCCGGCGGGCGCTGACCAGGGGCATCGAGGGCTATGTGCTGCTCGAGTTCGTGGTCACCGAGACCGGCACGGTCAGGGATCCCGTTGTGCTACTCGCCGACCCCCCTGGCTATTTCGACCGCGCGGCGCTGAACGCGGTCTTGAAGTTCAAGTACAAGCCGCGGGTCGTGGACGGCATCGCCATGGACGTGCCGGGCGTGCGCACCCGCATCGTCTTCGAGATCGCCGACCAGTAGGGCGACCGCGCGTCCAGGCGGGCGCATTGTGGTCGCCCCTGTTCGTGCAACGCACGACGGGTGAACGGTTACCCTGCCCCGGACGCGCCCCGCGGGAACCACGGCACTCCCGTGGTTACCGGCGGCGTCTAGACGCCCGCGGCCGTCGGGGATGCGCCTCCGACATGTCCATCAGCTTGTCGATGTGCGGCAGCAGGTCCTCGTAGGTCGCGCCGGCACCCAGCTGCACCGGGTCGTTGACCCAGACCTCGCTGCGGCTGTAGTTGCCGCCGGAGGCGTGGATCACGGCGCCGTTGGGAGCGTCTTCGCTGCACATGTAGAGCACGGCGGGGCTGACCAGTGAAGGATGGCGCATGGGGTCCGGTTCGGTGAGATCCTCGTCGCGGCCCGGCACGGTGTTGGTCATCCGGGTCGCGGCGCCGGGGCCGAGACAGTTGACCCGGACGTTGTGGTTCGCGCCCTCCAGCGCCAGCACATTGGCGAGCCCCAGCATGGCCATCTTCGCGGCACCGTAGTTCGACTGGCCGAAGTTGCCGAAGATGCCCGAGCCGGAACTGGTGAAGACGATGCGTCCGTAGTTCTGCTCGTACATGTGCGGCCAGGCCGCGTGGGTGACGTAGGCCGTGCCGGTCAGGTGCACCTGCATGACCAGGTCGAACTCGTCGAGGGTCATGTTCTTGAAGGTCCGGTCGCGCAGGATGCCGGCGTTGTTGACCAGGATGTCGATGCGCCCGTAGTTGGCGATGGCGTCGTCGACGATGCTCCTGGCCCCGTCGCGGTCGGCGACCGAAGCCTTGTTCGCCACGGCTTCCCCGCCGAACGCCCTGATCTGTGCCACCACGGCATCGGCCGCATCGCCGGCACCGGTGCCGTCCACGGAACCGCCGAGGTCGTTGACCACGACCTTGGCGCCCCGCTTGGCGAATTCGATGGCGTGGCTGCGCCCGATGCCGCCGCCGGCGCCGGTAACCGCCGCGACCTTGCCTTGGAACTCGCTGTCCTTGAAGTCGTCCATGGATGTCCCCCTCCAGTGATCGGTCTATGCTTGACGGCCAATGACGCGAGATCAGATCAGCCAGTACAAGGAGGCCGGTTATACCATCGTTCCCGGCTTCTTCGCAGCGCGCGAGACGGCGGCCCTGAAGTCCGAGGTGGAGCGCTGGGTCGCCGCCGGCCTGCCCCGCGACGTGTCCGTGCCGGAAGGCAAGCGCAACCTACAGCTCATCCCGCTCTGGCCCCACAGCCGGCTGTTCCGCGCCCTGCCTTTCCATCCCCGCGTGGTGGCGGCGGTGTCAGCGCTGCTCGGCGACCCGGTGGTGAAGATCCTCGACCAGATGTTCTACAAGCCACCGGGCGACGGCATGGGCACCAACTGGCACACCGACAACGCCTACTTCCGCATCCCCCGACCGATCCGAGGCTGCGCCCTGTGGATCGCCATCGACGACGCGACCCGGGAGAACGGCGCACTGAAGGTCGTCCCCGGTGTGCACGAGCGCGAACTACCTCACGAGCGTGATCCCGACAGCGACCACCACATCCGTACATACCTGGACGAGTCCAGCGCGGTTCACTGTGAACTGGCAGCCGGTGGGGTCGTGTTCTTCTGTTTCGGAACGCCCCATGCGACCGGACCGAATCCCACGTCGCGGGCACGCGCCGGGGTGGGCATCCACTTCGTGAACCTGGACCACGCAAGCGAGGAGATGCGCTCCGGTAGCCGCTGGCAGCATGTCCATCTCAGCGGCGAAGCTGCCAGCGGCGGCGAGCGCGAGTACGGCGAGACCGTGTCGTTCGCGGCGGAGATGGACCGGGTGGTCGCTGGATGATGCGCCGGGGCGGATGACATGGCTCGGGTGCGGCGCCGGGACCCGCGCAGCGACGAAGCGCTGGTGCAGACGTGCAACGAGGGCGATGCGGCGCAAGCCGCGCAGGCGTTCGAGGCCCTCTACCTGCGCCACAAGGACTACGTGCTGCGCATCGCGCTCAGATTCGTTCCGGACACGGACACCGCCCTCGACGTGCTCCAGGAGACCTTCGCGTACCTCCTGCGCCGCTTTCCGCCGACCGGCGAGGGACTGGTACTCACCGCCAAGCTCCGGTGGCGAAGAACACCGCGATCACGGCGTTGCGCAAGGCGGGGCGCTTCCCATCGGGGGACCAGGAACCCGACGATCTACCCGGGGGCGAGGGGGCGGAGCCGGCGGGTTACACGGGAGATGTCCGCAAGGCGCTCGCGGATCTGCCCTCGGGTCAGCGCGAAGTGCTGCAGCTGCGCTTCGTCGACGACCTGTCGCTGCAGGAGATCGCGGACGTGCTCGACATACCGCTCGGCACCGTCAAGTCCCGGCTTCACCTGGGGATCGCGAGGCTCCGTTCTTCGGACTTCGCCAGACGCCTACTCGGCGAGTGAACCTTTCACGCAACCCGTGCGCTAAACCAACCGAGGAGAGACCGAACGTGCCCGACGAGAACGCCGACAACGAAGACCTTGCCGAGGAGCTGATCGCCGCCCTTGAGGCGGCGGACGAGGCACCACTGGTCATCACCGCGAGAGTCGACCGCGCGGTGTCGGACATGGCGACGGCGCACTTCCGGGGTCGCAGATCCACTTGGAGACGGCCCACCGGCTGGGCGGCATTGGCGGCCTCCGTCGCCTTGGTCGCAGTGTTGGTGGTGCAGTTCGGGTCTCCGGTGTTCGAGGACGAGACGTCCCTCTACGCCGACGTCGACGGCTCCGGTCGGATCGATATCGCCGACGTGCTGGCGGTTGCGCGTACCGAAGGGTCCCGGGTCAGCCAGGCCGAACTCGATGCGTTCGCGATGCGCGTGGTGGCCCTGGACGCAGGAGCCTCGTGATGGCGAGGGCGATCAAGCTGGCTCTGGCGGCGTTGGCCATCTGGCTGCCGGCGGCGGCTGGCAGCGCCGGCGAGGAGATCCGTTTCGTCCCCGTGGAGATCATCCTCGACAGCCCGGAACCCGTGGCCGCCTGGCAGTTCGAGCTCGCCGACCGCAACGAGTCGATGAAGGTGGTCGGTGTCGAGAACGGCGACAGCGACGCCTTCGCCCGCGCGCCCTACTACGACCGCGGCGCCATCGTGCGCGGCGATGCCGAGCGCATCGTCGTCGCCGACTATTCCCTTGCCGAGGAGAGCCGCCTGCCGCGGGGTCGCATCCGCGTCGCCACGGTGCACCTCATGATCGAAGGCGAGGCCGATTTCGAACTGACGCTGGTGACGGCGACCACAAGCGACGGTCGACCGATCGATGCG
Source organism: Pseudomonadales bacterium (assembly GCA_021295875.1). GTDB lineage: Bacteria > Pseudomonadota > Gammaproteobacteria > Pseudomonadales > Azotimanducaceae > VXYL01. The sequence goes on along the minus strand of JAGWBN010000112.1, from coordinate 7,030 downwards.
TCGATCAGCCAGCAGCCACTACGGACGAGAGAACGATGAGCAGAACCAAGCACTCCCGGACAGCAGACGTCGCGTGGCGCGCGTCGTGCCCGGCCTGTTGGCGGCGTTGGTATTGACCTTGCCGGTCGCCATCGTGTCGTGCTCGTCGGAGATGGGCGCCTCGCCGTCGGGCGGCCCGCCGTTGGCCGAGCCGATGCCTCGAACGGTCGAACCGGCCGACCAGGAAATCTGGATCATCGCGAAGGACGACGGTTTGCAGGACGAGGAGGGCGATGTCGAGAACGTCATCGTTACCGGCTCGTACATTCGTCGCGAGGGTTTCGACCTGCCCGCGCCAACGGATGCCATCGACGAACTCGATCTCGAGTTGGCGGGCACTCCCGACGTGGGCGATGTCCTCTTCGACACGACATACCAGACGGGCGTGATCGCCAACGATCCCGGTGGTCGGCGAACGGGTGAGGACCGCGCCAAGGTCGTTGGCAGGAGAGTCCCGTCCACCGAACCCCCCGTAGATCCGCATCGCGTCGTTCGCCACAGCCCCGGCTCGGGCATGATGCTCGCCAGCTTTCCCATCGGCGACCGCCGGCCCGGCCGGCGGCATGTGCCCCTGCCCTTGAAGCACACGGCCGTCAACGCCGACATCGACGGCTACATCGGCACGGTCAAAGTCCGCCAGGAGTACGGCAACCCCTACGACACGAAGATCGAGGCCGTCTACGTCTTCCCGCTACCCGAGAAGGCGGCAGTGAGCGAATTCCTGATGATCATCGGCGACCGCACGATCCGCGGCATCCTGCGGGAGAAGGAGGAGGCGGAGCGGATCTACCAGGAGGCCAGGGCGCGGGGCCACCGGGCGAGCCTGATGCGCCAGACCCGGCCCAACATTTTCGAACAGAAGGTCGCCAACATCGAGCCGGGCAAGGCCATCGACATCGACATCACCTACTTCCACACCCTCGCCTACAAGGACGGCTGGTATTCGTTCGTCTTCCCGACGGTGGTCGGCCCGCGCTACAACCCGCCGGGCCATCCGGATCCCGTGGACGCGGTCCGTCGGGGCGGCGCCCGCGCTGGTAGCGGCACGCCGGTGGAATATCTGCGTCCCGAGGAACGGTCCGGGCACGACATCAGCATCAACGTCAGCGTCGACGCCGGGGTCGAGATCGAAGAGCTCAAGGCCACCCACCGCATCGACGTCGAGCGCGACGGGCGCAACGCGACGGTAAGCCTGAAGCGCGGCAAGACGATCCCCAACCGGGACTTCGTGCTCGACTTCCGCGTCGCCGGCGAGACCATGAAGTCGAGCCTGTTGACGCATCGCGACCCGGAGACCGGCGAAGGCTACTTCACGCTGATGGCGATCCCGCCCGCGAGCCGGGACTCCGTTGCCCGCCAGCCGATGGAGCTGGTGTTCGTCATGGACTGCTCCGGCTCGATGAACGGCCGCCCGATGCACCAGGCCAAGGAGGCCGTACGGGCCGCGCTCGACCGGCTGACGCCGGACGACACCTTCCAGATCATCCGTTTCTCGGATCGGGCCAGCCAGTTCGGCGCGACCCCGCTACGGGCAACGGAACAGAACCTGATGCGGGCGCGACAGTACGTCGACAGGCTGAGCGCGGACGGCGGCACGGAGATGATCAACGGCGTCAAGTCGGCCCTCGACTTCCCCCACGACCCGTCGCGCTTCCGCTTCGTCACGTTCCTGACCGATGGCTACATCGGCAACGAGCGCGACATTCTCGCGGCGGTCCACGCCAGGATCGGTGCATCGCGGATCTTCAGCTTCGGCGTCGGCAACTCGGTCAACCGCTACCTGATGGAGCGCATGGCCGAAGCAGGCCGCGGCGTGGTGGCCTACATCGGACTGAACGCCTCGGGCCGCAAGGTCATGGACGGATTCTTCGAACGCGTCAGCCACCCCGCGCTCACCGACGTGGAGATCGACTGGGGCGGCATGGCGGCCACCGACGTCTATCCGGCGAAACTGCCGGACCTGTTCGTCGGCCGGCCGCTGGTCGTCACCGGCAAGTTCACCGGAGAACCGGAGAACGTCCAGGTTCTCGGCTCCGTCGGCGGGGAACGGCTTGTGCTGACGGCGGCGGAGAATCCCGATGACGAAGCGGGAAGTTCCCTGGCCAAGGTCTGGGCGCGGCTGCGCATCGCCGAACTGGCCAACCGCCAGACCTGGGCCGGCGACCCCCACAACGAGCTGCGCGACGCCATCCGCAACACCGCCCTGCAGTACCAGTTGGTGTCGAACTACACGTCCTTCGTCGCCGTGGATTCGATGCTGCGCACGGCCGGTGGCCACGGCGTGACGGTCCACCAGGCCGTCCCCGTGCCCGATGGCGTCCGCTACGAGACGACCGTCGACTAGCTGAGGGTCGGACGAAAAACCTACCCTATGGACTGAAATTCCGGCCAGCGAGTGTCATCCCATCGATGAGTCTGAGGGTAGTGAGTCGCATGACGAATACCCATCTGGCTACCACGCGGCTACCACGCGGCACACTAGCGCCGAATACGGAAGTCGTTGGCTCCTGACCGATCCTCGCCGCGCATGAGGTAGAGCGTTCGCTCGGACATGGCGAGCGGGCCGCCGCGGCGGCCGTCGGCCAGGTCGCGGCGGTAGACGGACGTGGTCGGCATGTAGCGCAGGGTCATGCCGCGCCGGGGCCTTGCGGACCGGTTAGGCTCGGATCCGTGGATCAGGAAGATGTCGTGGAGCGACACCTGTCCGGTGTCGAGGACGATGTCCCGGGCGGTGCCCTCGTCGAACTCGTCGGCACGGAGTTCGAGGGGCAGACTCAAGCCCTGGGCGCCATTGAATTCGTGCCTGCCCAGCTCGCGGCGCCGGTGCGAGCCGGGGATCACGCGCAGACAGCCGTTGTCCGGCGTTGCCGGGTCGACGGCGACCCACACGGAGCAGGTGGCCAGCGGCCGGATCGGCCAGTACTCGCCGTCCTGGTGCCACGGCGTCTTCGTGCCAACGCGGGCGGGCTTGGCGAAGAAGCTCGAGTTCCACAGGGCGAAATGGGGCCCGATGATCTGCGCCACCATGTCGAGGATGGCGGGCAGGCGGGCGATGTTCAGAAAGGCGGTGTCGAAAGCCAGAACGGCCGGACAGTAGTCGGTGAACTCCGGGTGCTTGTCGAGCAGCCGCGCGTGGGCGCCGCGGATCTCTTCGATCACGTCGTCGCCCAGACGGAAGTCGGGAATCACGTAACCGTCGGTTCGATAGCGGTCGATCTCTTCGGCAGTCAGCATGTCTCGCCAGTGGTCGGGCGGCGTTGCCCCAAGCGTACGCGGAATCCAACGAGTCTCAAGTGCCCGTCGGGCGCATCGGGGGCGGTTGAATTCGTGCATTCAATTTCGCATCCTGCCTGCACGCTTGGAACACCGACCGAGGATGCGCTAGTGTGCCGCGTCAAAAATTGCTTGATGTTTGAGGGAGCCGAGTCTTACGCCAGAACGTGCGTCGGGGATCCACAATGGCGGCACATCCTCGCTTTGCGTGCGCCGTGCATGGTGCAACGCCGTGCGTATCGTCACGGCAATTCGGAATCGGAACGCTTGGTGGCAGACTTCGACCCTCCCGACGGATGCCTACCGTAGTAGCCCGTTGTCACCGGCGCTTGAACGCATGGGCTTGACCGGGCTCGGGTGGAACCCGTTCTTCGCCGCACAGCTCCGCCCTGAGGACGACGGCCTCGTCCCGCTCCGGATCACGGCGGTCCACCGTACGGGCCATGTGCTGTCCGACGGCGAGCGCGAGTGCGAGATCCACCTGGGCCGTTTCTGGTTCCGCCACCCGGCCGAGGAACGCCCGACGGTGGGCGACTGGGTTCTCACCGACGCCGCGAGAACCAGGATCGAGCGCTGCCTCTCCCGGTACAGCGTTCTGCAGCGCGTGGCGGCGGGGTCACAGGGCGAGGTCCAGCTCATCGGCGCCAACGTCGACAAGCTATTCGTCGTGACCTCGTGCAACGCGGAGTTCTCGGCCCCTCGACTGAAGCGCTACCTGGCGCTCGCGGCGAGCGAGGACATCGACCCCCTGATCGTGCTGACCAAGGCGGACCTGGCCGCCGATCCGCTGGCGTACCGTGGACAGGCTGCGGAGGCGGCGCCCGGATTACCCATCGAGGTGGTCAACGCGCTGGACGGCGCCACCCTGGACGGGGTGCGCGAATGGCTTCGCTCCGGACGCACCATCGCCCTACTGGGCTCGTCGGGAGTCGGCAAGTCCACCTTGTTGAACACCCTGGCGGGCGATGAACTGCAGGTCACCCGGCCCATTCGCGAGCAGGACGCGAAGGGCCGCCACACGACGACCCACCGTTCCCTGAACCCGTTGCCGGACGGTACCCTGGTGCTGGACGGTCCCGGGGTGCGCGAGCTGGGCGTGGTGATCGGCGAGCGGGACCTGGACGAGTTCTACGACGATGTCGAAGCGCTGGCGGCCCGCTGCCGGTACTCGAACTGTCGCCACCAGACCGAGCCCGATTGCGCGGTACGCGCCGAGATCGAGGCGGGCCGGCTGGATCCCCAGCGCGTGCGCGACTACCAGGCACTGGCCGCCGAGGGGCAGCGGCAGCAGACCCATGCGGCGGACCGTCGGCGCCGCGCGGGCCGCCTCGAACGCACCCGCCGGTCCGGATTGCGGTGCGATGGCGACGATTGAGCTCGGCGGGCTCGAGCTTCCCGAAGACGCGTTCGCGTGGAAGTTCACGCGCGCCTCGGGACCCGGCGGCCAGAACGTCAACAAGGTTGCCACCGCGGTGGAGTGCCGTCTCGTTCTCGATCGCGTGGGACTCGACGCGGCCGTGCGAACGCGGCTTGAAGCACTCGCCGGCAGTCGCCTGACCGCCGCGGGCGAAATCCTCATCGTCGTGGACACCCACCGCACCCAGGCGCGCAACCGGGCCACCGCGTTGGAACGCCTCGGCGGCTTGCTCGCGCAGGCGGCCGTGAAGCCGAAACCGCGAATCCCGACGAAACCGTCTGCGTCACAGAGGGCGAGGCGGCGGGACGACAAGAAACGCCGGGGCGAGGTCAAGAGGCAGCGCAAGCCGCCCGACGACTTTTGATCCGGGCTCAGCCGCCGATGGCGACGAGACGCTCCATGGTGGTCGTCCCCGGGGGATGGCTTCCGGCGACGATCTCCTTCGCCAGAGCACGTATTCGATCCAAGGCGACCGGGCGGTAGCCGAGCTGCTCCACCGAGACGTTGATGTGCGACGTCGGGCGGGGTGGTTCGTCGTGGGTGTGGCCGTGGACATTGACGCAGCCTTCGGGAACCGACTTGAGCGGGATGTGGGTGAACGCCAGGGGCGGGTCGCCGTCGACGAGCATCACCGAGCCCGTCTGGTCGAAACCGTCGACCCGTAGTCCTCCCCCGCCGGTCAGGTCGTGGTTGCCGACCACGAGGTACTTGGCGGCGCCGCGCCCGTTGCGGATGCGCTCCCAGGTGTGTTCGCCGACCGCGCGCCGCATGGCGATGTCGCCGACGAAGATCAGCGCATCGTCCTCGCCCACGGTCTCCTCCCACTCGTGGTACAGCGCGCTGTCCATTGCCTCCGCATCCGCAAACGGCCGGTCGGTGTAGCGGATGATGTTCTCGTGGCCGAGATGCAGGTCGGACCAGACCCACGCCTTGGCCTGCTCCAAACGACATGGCGCCAACGGCCGCGACGCCTTGAGCAAGGCGCGGAACATCCGCCGTCCGTGGCGTGAGTCGCCGCCGCCGGGTCGCGCCGCGGCTTCGAGTTCATCCTCGTAGAGACGCTTCAACCCCAGGGCGTCGATCACGGCGAACGTCGCGAAGTCAGAAGTGATCCGGACAGTGGGGCGCGTGGCGGGTGCGGAACACGTCGTCGGCCCGGGCGAGTGCCTGGCGGTCGCCCTCCACGAGGCCCCAGCGGGCGAGTTCCGAGGCGGACCGGAAGCCGCTCCACAGCGAGGCGAGCGCCTTGACGTTCAAGCGGATGTCGGGGGTCTCGCGGCTCGACCGTGCATGGGCGCCTTCGGGACTGCACTCGAGGTGCCAGGCGCCGTCGTTCCACGGGGTTTGCGCATCGGCCTCGACTTCGACGGTGACTTCACCCGCTACGTCGTAGCCGCGCGCGGCGAACGCTGTCGGGACGTCCACGATGCGGGACCAGATGCCCTCTTGGCTGCGCGCGTTGAGCATGCGCGGCTCCATCAGGAACTCGGCTGCGGGGTCGTCCACCGGCGCGCCGCTCCAGCGCACGCTACCCACCAGGTCGTGGCTCGCGACGAAGCTCCACAGCGAGCGGTATGCGTCGGCATCGAGCCAGGCGAGATCGCGGATCACCAGTTCCTGATCGCGCGCCGGATGCTCCACCTTTTGCCCGCGCAGGGTGTAGACCACGTAGCCACGGGCGGTGCCTTCGTGGTCGT
>JAGWBN010000112.1:0-474 GCA_021295875.1 Pseudomonadales bacterium | reverse complement strand
AGATCGATGCGCTCGACGCGGCCGCTGCCACCGTCGCCGTCGTGGAAGCGGATGTCCACGGTGTCGATGGTGTAGCTCCATGCGGCCGTCGACATGGCGTACCCGTAGCGCTGGTAGATGGCCGCTTGGGATGCCCACAACGACGCCACCGGTTGGCCGGCCTCGCGCATCCGGCCGAACGCCTGGGTGTGGATGCGCCGGGCGAGGCCGCGGCGGCGGTACTCGGGCTGAGTGCCGACGGTGGACACGCCGGCGAGCGGCATGGCACGACCGTTGGCACGCACGGTGAACGGGATGTCTGAGAAAATCGATGCCAGCGCACCGTCCACGTACGCGCAGAGCGTCCACTCGGGCAGGATGTCTTCGCTGATGACGTTTCTAGCGCCGTCGCCGAATACGCCGCCGAAGACGTAGCCGCCGAGGATGCCGAAGTCCGCCATCTCCTCGGCGGTGGCTTGGCGAATCTCGATGGAC
>JAGWBN010000111.1:2517-9039 GCA_021295875.1 Pseudomonadales bacterium | reverse complement strand
CCGCGAGTTCATCGAACGCACCCAACTGCCGTTCCTGAACTCGCCGATGGGCAAAGGCACGATGCCCGACGACGATCCGTTGTCGGTGGGCGCCGCCCGGAGCACGGCGCTGCGCGACGCCGACCTCGTGTTCCTGATGGGCGCGCGGCTCAACTGGATCATGCACTACGGCCTGCCACCGCGGTTCAACAAGGATGTGCGCATCGTCCAACTCGACATCGAGCCGGAGGAGATCGGCGCCAACGTACCCGCCGAAGTCGCGCTGGTCGGCGACGGCAAGGCCATCGTCGGGCAACTGAACCGCGCCCTGGACAACCGCCAGTGGTTCTATCCGTCGGAGACCCCGTGGCGCGCCGTGCTCCAGGAAAAGGCCCAGGCCAACATGGAAGCGGTGCAGCCGATGATCGACGACGACTCGGCACCGACCAACTACTATCGGGCGTTCAAGGACATCGTGGACTGGCTGCCACACGACGCCATCATCATCGGCGAAGGTGCCAACACCATGGACATCGGCCGCACGCAGATGCCGAACCGGCTGGCTCGCCATCGGCTCGACGCCGGCACCTACGGCACCATGGGCGTGGGCCTCGGCTTCGCCGTGGCGGCCGCGGTCACCAACCCGGACAAGCCCGTCGTCTCCGTGCAGGGCGACTCGGCCTTCGGCTTCACGGGCATGGAACTCGAGACCATGGTCCGCTACAACCTGCCGGTGAAGATGATCGTGCTCAACAACGGCGGCATCGGCGGCGGCGTGCATCCGCTGGAGGAAGGCCGAACCCTGCCACCGGGCAATCTCACCTACGGCGCCCACTACGAGGGCATGCTGGAGGCGTTGGGCGGCAAGGGGTTCTACGTCGAGGATCCGAAGGATCTCCGCGCCGCGCTGGACGAGGCCATGGCGCACAACGGGCCGACGCTGATCAACGTGCCGCTGAACCCGAGAGCGGGACGCAAGCCGCAGCAGTTCGGCTGGCTGACCACGTAGCGCTCGCCGATGGATCAGGCCAGGTTGTACAAAGCGGCCTACCCGTTCCAGGACGATGTCCTCGCCCTGCCGGTGGTGGACATCGACCAGGCGGCGACCTGGTACGGCGAGCGGTTCGGCCTGGAGGAGGTCGAACGCAACGACGACCCGGTGCCGAATGTCGTTCTCGAACGCGACGGCGTACGGATCGGTTTCGCGATCAACGGCGGCGACGCCACCCAGGACGGCGCGGCGATCCTCGTGACCGATGTCGCGCGAGCCCGCGACGAGCTGGAGGCCAACGGGGTCGCGACGGGGAACTGGCGTGTCGACGAGCGGGACGGCGAGAAGTACCAGGTATTCTTCGTCGTCGCCCCGGACGGGCTCTGTTACTATTTCCATGAGCTGATCGGAGACGAATGATTCGTTGCAGTGACCAGCAAGCGTGATAGCTGGATGGCTACACGATCGAAGCAATCGACAGCAAAGAGTCTGCCCGCAAGTCGACCCGCAGGCTCCATTCATCGCAAGGCTCGTATGGCTGGCCACGGACAGTCGTCGCGATCTCGGAGCATTCCTAGAGCTGGCCGCGATCCCGAGCAGGCATCAGGCCCCTCTGGCGCGATGAACCTGTACTGGAACTCCGGTCGACGCCATGGTATCTAACGATCATCCCATTACAAGCCAAGCCTCTAAAGGCATGCGGAGAGCACGATGAAGCCCTTGGCCAGCTTCCGCAAACCACCCCTCCATGAGGTGGCCCTGATGGTTCAGTTCGAAGCGGTGACCGAACTCACGTCCGCCCACATTGGTTCCTTTTGGCAGGAAGTCCGTGGTCGACTCCCCCACATACAGGAACAACTGCCGCTTCCTGGCGTACCGATCGAACGCGCTGGATCGAAGCAAGGAAAGCTGCAGCTAGAAATCGTTCAAAGTCCCCGTATCAGGACTTGGTTCCTCGACAGCGAGGGACGCGAGCTTGTCCAGATCCAACATGATCGGTTTATCCGAAACTGGCGCAAGACAGGCGAAGACGATGTCTATCCCAGATACGAGGATCACATCCGGCCCAGATTCGCAGAGGACTTCACCAGGTTTGTCGATTTTGTAGGCTCGTTTGGTCTTGGAGAAGTCAACCCTCTACAATGCGAAGTGACATACTTCAATCGGATTCGCTCCGCCGAACCGATTTGGGGCAAGCCAAGCGACATGCACAACGCCATGACGACGCACCAACCTCCGATGCTTGACAATCTGCCTGCCTCCTACGAGCAGTCTCAACTGGGGCAAACCTTCATTATCCACGACGGTGACGAGTTCATCGGTCGTCTCTATACCGAGTTATCCCCTATTGAGATCGATGGCGAAGCAGTAATTCGGTACGACCTGACTGCAAGGGGGCGACCAAAGAGCCCTACAGTGGAAGGGGCGATGGAGTTCTTAGACTTGGGTAGACGATTAATAGTGGAGTGTTTCGAGCGCTCGACATCAGCTGACATGCACGAGATTTGGGGAAAGGAGTGACCCCATAATGCTGCCCGCTTTCTCTGATCATGGCCTTGCGTCTCGGCATTCGCGGGGAGGAGATCCCCTGATCCGACTTGTACCCCGGGACTTCCCAGTTCCTGTACTTAGTCAACAGACCCCTAAATGGATAGACCCTACTTTGGCCCGCCTAGAATCTCTCACTCAACTGTCCGCAGGTTGGGACTCCTATGGCTCGCATCCCGTTGATTCGTCCAGAGTTCAGCAGGTATATGACTTGCTGCAGTCAACTATGGACGACGACACACCGGCGCCAACACTGGTTCCCACGCCCGACGGCGGTATTCAGATGGAGTGGCACACGTTGGGAGTTGAACTCGAGATCGGACTGCTCTGTGATGCCGAACTCGAGGTGAGCTTCGAAGATCTCCACGGGGCCGAGGAGCCATTTGATGGCGTGTTGAGCTACGACGTCACTCGACTCAGACAGTTCATGCAATTGCTGGCTTCCCGTGCCCGATCCAACATGCGTGATGCAGTCCGAAACGGATGACCTGTCGATACTGGCTGAGGAGCGTCTACTTCGCAGAATCTCGCCGGTACAGATTGTCTGGAGCGACAACCAGTACTCGTACCGCATTAGTTCTGCAGCGTTCTCGAACTCATCGGACGGATCGGGCATGTCTGTTTCGATCGAAAAGATACTTGAACAGCACGGTCTTGAAGTGCGATCAGTACTTCGAGGGTACGCTGGCTTCGGGCTCGTAGCGCTGAATGCAGGTTTCATCAGGAGCCACGGTCAAGCAATAGTCAGAAAGCCCGTGCCGACCGATCCTTCACATGGAGAGGTGATTGGCGAAAAGAGAAGGGGCACGAAACGGGCTTTCGCCCACCACGCCCTATGGGTCATACGTCCTGACTTGGACAACGCGTAATGTGTCGGCGGCATTGGCAGCAGGACACAGCGTCTTCGAATCTCCGCAGACTATCCAAGAGCCGGTGAGCCAGCCCCCGACGGGTTTCGCTGTCCCGCTTGTGGGTCTCGCTTTCACGCACATGGACAAAGTGTAAGATCGGACCCACGACGGTATGGCAACGGACACCCCGATGGACCCGTGGGTATGGGCACTGATGATTGCCGCGGCAGTTTGCCTGGCGATTCTGGCCGTCAAGCGGCCAAAGGCATTGGTCGTGGCGCCGGCAGCTTGGGCGGCTGCACCGATCGTGCTGGCTGTGACCGTGCCGGTCCTCCTGGTAACCCTGAGCGTCGTCGTGCCGGTCATGCTGCTCGTCGGCATCATCCTGATTCCCGTCATGGCGCTACTGGCGCTCGTCATCGTACTCGCCATACCCGCCGCCCTGTTGGCCGGGCCTGCAAAGGCCATCGCCAGACTCGTCAAGGGAAGGAACGGACGCGGCTAGTGCCGTCCCATCCGCACTCGGGGCGCTGACTTCGTGAGCGAAGCCACCGTCATCCTCACCACCCTGGTCGCCTACAAGGTGATGATGATCCTGATCGGCCTCTGGGCGGCATCGAGGAACCGCAGCGAGGCCGACTTCTTTCTAGGCGGCCGCGGCTTGGGTCCGTTCGTCGCGGGACTGTCCTATGCGGCGAGCACCTCATCGGCCTGGGTCATTCTCGGCTTCTCGGGTTTCGTCTACGCGGTGGGCTTGGGCGCCTTGTGGATGATCCCGGGCATCCTCGGGGCCTACGCCGTGGTGTGGCTCTACTTCGGCCGGCGCGTGCGCGAGGAGTCCATCGAACACCAGCAGGTCACCTTGACGGATTTCCTGGTCCAGGACGGCGTCGGCAAATGGAAGCGGGTGGCCACCGTGGCCGCTGGCACGCTGGTGCTCTTCTGCTTCACCTTCTATGTCGCGGCACAGCTCGATGCGGCCGGCGGTGCGCTGACCGAGCACTTCGCGGTCGGCACCACCTCCGCGATCATCATCGGCGCCGTGATCGTGGTGTTCTACTCGCTGGTCGGGGGGTTCTGGGCGGTTTCGGTCACCGATACCGTGCAGGCGGCGATCATGATGGTGGTGTCGATCGGCGTACCCGCCGCGGCGTTGGCCGCCGCTGGCGGACCGGTGGAGGTCTGGACCGCGCTCTCGGCAACGATGCCCGCGGAGTACCTGAGCTTCGACGCCGGCCATGGCGGCTTAGTGCTCATCGGTTTTACCGCAGGGCTCGTCGGCATGTCCCTCGGGACCCTCGGACAGCCGCATCTGCTCGCGCGCTTGATGGCGGTCAAAGGCGAGGCGGAACGCCGACGGGCTTTCGGGATCGTATTGGGGTGGGGCATCGTGGTGTTCACGGGCATGGTGACTCTCGGCCTGTCGGGACGGGTGCTCGTTCCCGAGATCGGCAATGCCGAGGTGCTCTTCTACCGTGCCGCCAGCGACTACCTGCCTCTCGTTCTCGCCGGCATTGCGACTGCGGCCACGCTTTCCGCCGTTATGTCCACCGTCGACTCGCTACTGCTGGCCAGCGCCGGTGCGGTTGCACGGGACATGGGCATCAATCGGCGATTCCCGGGCCGCGAGGCGATGGCGTCGCGCGCGGCGATGTTTGCCGTCGCCATCTTGGCAGTGGCTCTCGCCCTCAGCATGCCGGATACGATCTTCAACCGGGTATTGTTCGCCTGGTCCGCGCTGGGCGCGGCGTTCGGCCCCATCGCCCTGTTTCGTGTCATGGGCCGCGCGGTCGGCGCCGGTCCCGCGCTCGCCGCCATGTTGGTCGGCTTCGGGGTTACCGTGCTGTTCTTCACCATCGGCTCGGCCCCGCTCGGCGAGTCGATTCTGTCACGGGCCGCGCACCTGCCGGGAGACCCTTTCGAACGCGTCGTGCCGTGGTTGGCGCCCGTCCTTATCCTCTGGTTCTCGACCCGCCGAGGGGTTCAGGGAGACGCGCCGGCGAGTTGATCCCGTTCCCAGGCTCTGACCTTGGGAGCGGCGGCGTCGAAGACCCGCTCGTAGTTGAGGCGTTCGGTCTGCGCCCGGGTTGCGGGCTCGAGTCTCTCCCAAAGCGGCTGGTAGACGGTGTGGGTCTTGGCGTATCCGGCCCAGTTCAAAGGCGCCACCGAGTCGGTGCCGAACAGGAACCGTGTCGGGTGCTTTTCGAGCAACGTCGCCCAAGCGGTCGCGGTCGCATCGTCGTGCACCACGTACTCGGCCACTTCGTCCCAGGAGATATCCAGCATGACGTGGTCGTAGCGCGCGTCGCTCAACATCTCGTCGAGCAGCGCCAAGTGCTGTTCGGCGGGCGCCACGAACCTGCCGAGCCCGGTGTGCGCCCAGATCACGGATGCATTGGGGTGCGCTGCGAGCAACCGGAGCAGATTGTCGTAATGGGCAGGGCGCTCACCTTTGCGCACCGTGTCGATATCGCAGTGAAGAATCGCGACGAGGCCGATTTCGGCGACCGCTTCGAGAATGCGGTCGAGTGCGGGATTGCGCAGGCTTGCCGTGTGGCCGGCGATCTTCGAGGACACGAACTCCTTGTGGACACTGAACTCGCCGATCCCCGAGAACACGCCCGGAAAAGTGAGCAGGACTCGGCGAATGTGGTCGGATGCGTACATGTCGGTGGGATTGAAGCCGGTGATCATCGGGTCGACGCGCGCCTTTTGGGCATCACTAAGGGAGAGGTACTCCATGGCGATCACCGCGTCGACGAAGGAGTAGTAGTAGAGCGCGGCGTCGGAGAGCAGGTAGTAGTTCGGCACCCGGTCGCCGGAGACGAAATAGTCCCACTTCTGCTGCAGCGGAATGCCGAACATGGCGACCCGTCCAACCCGGTCGCCGACGAGCTTGAAGTAATCCCGTGCGCTGATCCCATGCTGCACGTAATTCAATAGGTGGAAGTGCGCATCGTTGAACAACGGCACGGAGCGCTCGGACGCAACGGGTTCCACAGCACCCGGCGCGTCGTTCTCCTCGGTCGCCAAGACGATCTGCGCGAGCCAGCCGAACAGGCACAGTCCGATCCAGGCTGCGGTCGAACATGGCCGCTCCGTGAACCATTTGCCGATCCGTTTCGTCATACTGCCAAAGACGTCGGTTGACAC
>JAGWBN010000111.1:0-2500 GCA_021295875.1 Pseudomonadales bacterium | reverse complement strand
CCTAACTGCTGCGAAGTACCCTGCCGCCGTACTCGCCGGTCAACTCGTCGTCCTGAAGGATCACGCTGCCGTTGCAGACGGTGGCGTGGTAGCCCGCCGCGCGCTGAATGAAGCGCGGCGCCCCGAACGGAAAGTCGTGAACGATCTCGGGCATGCGTTCCTCGAGCCGGTCGATGTCGAAGACATTGATGTCGGCCCGCTTGCCGACCGCCAGGGTGCCCCGGTCTTCAAGCCCCAGGACGTGGGCGGGAACCGCGCTGATGCGCCGCACCGCTTCCTGGAGCGAGTAGACGCCGCTGTCCCGGTGCCAGTGGGAGAGGATGAACGTCGACCAGCCGGAGTCGATCATCTGGCTGACGTGCGCGCCGGCATCGCCGAGACCCGGCATCGCCCAGTCCGTGGTGATCAGCTTCTCCAGATGGTCGAGGTTGACGTTGAAGCCGCGCATGTGGAACAGGGCCTTGCCGTTGGTCTCGTCGGTAATGCGAAGCCAAGTCTCCACCGGGTGTTCGCCGGCGGCTTCGGCCATGGCCGGCAGGTTGTCGGCGAGATCCTGCGTGTAGCAGGGCCGCGCGCCGTCGCCCATGTAGAACCAGCGCCGCATGCCGTTGATCACGGGCTCGCCTTGCGCCTTCACCTCGTCGATGAGCCGCTGACGCGTTTCGGGGTCCCGGATCGCCTTCACGCGTCCATCGAGGTCGAGTTTGCGCAACTCGTTCCAGGCCGGCGTGCGGAAGAAGTTGTTGGTGGACAGGCCGCCGACGCCCCCGCCACTGCGGGGCACGGTCACCGACGTGACGTTCAGGCCTTCGGCGCGCATCGCCGATACCCGGTTGTCGAGGCGTTCGGTACCGATTTCCGCCGCACAGCTGAACAGCGCTCCCCTGGCCATCCGCGCCTCGTCCGCGATGAGGTCGCACTCTTCGTCGAATTCGCGGAAGTCGGACACGGTCTGCATGATGCCGCCGTTGGCACCAACCTCCTTGGCCACCGCGCGCAGTTCGGCGCGGTCTGCGAAGGTTCCGGGAATGGAACGCCCGTCCGGCAGACGGTGCTGCGGCAGGCGATTGGTGGAAAAGCCGACGGCGCCTTCCTTGACTGATCGGCCGGCCAACTCGGCGATCTGGCGGATCTCGTCCTCGGTGGCGGGTTCCTCGACCGCGCGCTCGCCCATGACGTAGAAGCGCGTCGCGCAGTGTCCGACCAGTCCGCAGACGTTGATGGCGGGGCCGAGTTCGTCCAAGGCGTCGAGATAGCCGCCGTACGACTCCCAGTTCCACGGCAGACCGTGCAGGATGGCCTGCTTCGGGATGTCCTCGACGGTCTCCATCATGCCGGCCAGGAACTCCCGGTCGGACGCCTTGCAGGGCGCGAAGGTCACGCCGCAATTGCCGAACAGCGCCGTCGTGACGCCGTGCCAGCTGACCGACGTGACGTCGCGGTCCCAGCCGATCTGTGCATCCAAGTGCGTATGCAGGTCGATGAAGCCCGGCGAAACGTTCAAGCCCGTCGCGTCGATCTCCCGTTTGCCCTTGGCGGCGACCTTGCCGACCTCGACGATCTGGTCGCCGTCTACGGCGACGTCTGCTGGATACGGCTCCGATCCGGTTCCGTCGACGACGGAGCCTCCGCGTATGACTAGGTCATGGCCCATGGTTCCCCCCACGATGTTCGCTGTGTTCGACCGGAGATCATAGACGAGGCGCGAACCGGGCGCTATCCAGTCGGCCTCACACCAGGGATCAAGGAAGGAGGTTTAGCACGTATATGGATATTATGATGCCCTGTAGGCGGATATTAGGTAGACTTTGGATATGTAAATATCCCAATCTATGCCTATGCCCGACCGCCTATCCCTGCTCACCGCTCGCGATCTGCAGATGTCCTTGGCGAGCGCCGTTCGCGAACGGCGACGGCTGCACCGGCTGTCGCGGCGAGCCCTGGCACTGGACAGCACGGTCCCACCGCCGACCATCAAGCGGTTTGAGACGACCGGCGAGATCTCCCTGCGTCAGTTCCTGCTCCTTTGGCAATGCGTCGATCGTCTCGATCGAATCGCGGCACTGTGCAATCCGCCCCAAGCCAGACCGAAGAGCATCGATGACGTGTTGGCGGACGACGTGACGTCCCCGTGACCGCGTTCGAACCTGTTCGACGACTCGCCGTGCATCGCGTGTTCGCCACGGGCGAACGCCGACTGGTCGGCGAGCTGGCGCAGAACCGACAGGGTGTGTTCTTCCAGTACGACAGGGACTATCTGGGTTCGTCCCCAAGCCTGTCGCCGTTCACGCTCGCCTTCGACATCTCCCTGCAACAGGCACCGGACGAACCACACGACGGTCTCCACGGCGTGTTTGCGGATTCGCTGCCGGAGGGGTGGGGCAGACTCGTCATGGACCGGGTCTACCGTCTCCAGGGAGTGCTCCCAAGCGAGTTGACGCCGATGGACCGGCTCGCCTACATCGGTGTTCGTGGCTTGGGCGCACTGCAGTTCTCGCCC
>JAGWBN010000110.1:10998-11658 GCA_021295875.1 Pseudomonadales bacterium | reverse complement strand
CGACGACCGTGGCGAGCCTCGGCGGCCTCGACGTGATCTTCAACAACGCCGGCATCGGCGGCGACGGCGACTGGGACCGCACCATCGCGATCAACCTGAGCGGGGTCTACTACGGACTCCGCCACGGCGCGCCGTTGCTGGCCGAACGCGGCGGTGGCGTCATCGTCTCGACGGCGTCCATCGCCGGACTGGTCGGCCTGAGCGGCCCGCCGGTAGCGGAGGACGCGATGCCGCGGAGCCCGGGTGTCGGCGCCTATGTGGCGGCCAAGCACGGCGTTGCAGGCCTGACCCGCCAATACGCCATCGCCTACGGTCACCGCAACGTGCGCGTCAACGCGGTGGCACCCGGCTACATCGAAACGCCCATGACGGCCGGGCTGCGCGACAACGAGGCCGCCAAGCGCTACCTCGAATCCCTGCATCCCGTCGGACGGCTGGGCACGGCCGAGGAAGTCGCCGACGCCGTTGCGTTTCTCGTCAGCGACGAGGCGAGCTTCGTCAATGGCGTGGTGCTGCCCGTGGACGGCGGCTACACCGCCCGCTAGAAGCCAACCCCAAACCGCAACAACCGCAACGTATTCCATGCGAGGAAACCCCATGTCGAAAAACCTGTGCCTGATCGCCCTACTCGGCGCCCTGGTTCTGATCACGGCGAATCCG
>JAGWBN010000110.1:9365-10906 GCA_021295875.1 Pseudomonadales bacterium | reverse complement strand
AGGTGGCGACCGCCCGGGCCGGTCGCACCGTGGGAAGGGGTCCGCAGTGCGACCACATTCGGCGGTGTTTGTCACCAGGCAGGAGGCTTGGCGCAGATGACGGGCGAGGATCTGCCCGAGCTCACCGAGGACTGCCTCTACCTGAACGTGTGGACGACCGCCGCCGAAGGCGACGGGCTACCGGTGATGGTCTGGATCCACGGCGGCGGCCTGACCCTGGGATGGGGCCATCAGCGCGGCTACGACGGCACCCATCTCGCGAACCAAGGCGTGGTCTTCGTATCGATCAACTACCGCCTCGGGGCGCTCGGATTCCTCGCCCACCCCTTGCTGAACGCCGAGGCCGGCACATCCGGCAACTACGGGCTGCTCGATCAGGTCGCCGCCCTCAAGTGGGTGCGGCGGAACATCGCGGCGTTCGGCGGCGACCCCGGCAACGTCACTATCTTCGGCGAGTCCGCCGGCGGCACCAGCGTCCACGCCTTGCTGGCGTCACCGCTCGCCAAGGGACTCTTCCACCGGGCGATCGCCCAGAGCCCGTGGGTCACCGCCACCAACTACGCGAAACTCGACGAGGCGCTGCCCCAAGGCGCGCAGTGGGTCGAGTCGAACTTCGGCGAGGTGAAGGACGTCGCCGCGCTACGCGCCATCGCCGCATCGGACATACTCGCAGCCCAGGCGTCCGGCTACTCGGTCGGCGTGACCATCGACGGCACCTTCATGCCCCGCCATGCCAACGAGGTGTTCGCGCGCGGCGAGCAGAACGACGTACCCGTGATCGCCGGAACGAACACCGACGAAGGCACGATTTTTCTCGGCGCCATGCCGTACCCGACGGCCGAGGCGTTTCAGACCTGGATCAAGGAGGACTTCGGCGAGCACGCCGATGCCATTCTCGAACTCTATCCGGCCAAGGACGCCCGCTCGCTCAACGCGGCCAAGAACCAGTTGATCACCGACGCGTGGTTCGTCCAGGGGACGCGCAACCTGCTCGCCGGAATGGCCAAGGTCCCGTCTAAGGCCTGGCAGTACCACTTCAGCCGCCGCGCCCCCAACGCACCGATGCTCGGGGCCTTCCATGGCATGGAGATCGGCTATGCCCTGGGCAGTCCGCAAGCCGGTGCACAGCCCGAGGATGCCACCCTCTCGAATGCCATGACACGGTACTGGGTACAGTTCGCCAAGACCGGCGATCCCAACGCCGAGGGTCTGGTCGAGTGGCCGGCGTACGACCCCGAGAGCGATCAACACCTCGAACTCGGCGACGAGATCCGCGTCGGCACCAACTACCGCAAGGACGCCGTCGACACGCTTAACGCCGTCTGGGATGCGCGGATGTCGGGGGCCAGCGCGGAGGAGTAGGCGGCGTTCAGCTGTTACCTAGCCCGCATATCTCACCAGGTCGCTTGTGCGAATGACGAATGCTTAGGAAATCAGTTGCTTGCGGAATCCCGCAAATCGTCATTTGACAGACTGACAGACTGCGCTGGCCGCGCCCGCCTGCGCTTCGCGCAGGGAGCCCTCGCTGGTCTTTTGGCCCC
>JAGWBN010000110.1:2212-9334 GCA_021295875.1 Pseudomonadales bacterium | reverse complement strand
GCGTGCTCCAAGGAGCACGTTCGCTCGGGGCCAAAATCCTGCGCGATCATCGCGGCCCCTGGTGAGATATGCGGGCTAGCGCCTCGATGATCCGCGTGCAGTCCTCGACGTAGTCCCGACCCGGAACGGCGACGGGAAAGACGAGCGTCGAGTCGGTCCCGGCCTCGGCGTAGGCCGCCAGACGCTCGCGGATGTCGTCGACCGTTCCGATCAGCGCACGCTCCCGGATCAACGTCGGCGGCACGCTGTCCAGGGCCCGTTCTCGCTCGCCTGCACGCCATAGCCCTTCGATCTCCCGGCAGGCGTCGCCGAAGCCCTCCCGGGCGAACATCTTCTGGTAGACCGGTGCCATGACGTAGGTGAAGAGTTCCCGCTGGTAGCGCTCGCGGACTTCCTCGTAGTCGTCGGTAACCGTGGCGCGGAAGAACACCGTGAACTCGAAACCGTCCAAGTCGCGCCCGGCGCGCTCGGCACCCCGGGCCACGAGGCGCTTGGCATGGTCCACGTCCGCAACGGTGACGAAGTTCAGGATGACGCCGTCGGCGATCTCGCCGGCGAGTTCCAGCATGCGGTCGTTCAACGCCGCGAGATAGATCGGTGTCGGTGTCGAGGGTCGGGCCGCCAGTTGCGCGCGACGGTAGCGCCACCGCCCCGTCTCCGTGGTGATGCGCTCCCCCTCGAGAAAGCGCCGCGCGAGGCCCACGCACTCGCGCGTCAACTCGAGGGGCGACGCTCCCCACGGCGTTGCGTGCCAGTCCTCGATGATGAGCTTCGTGCTGGTACCCAGACCCAGGATGAACCCCCCGGGCGCGACTTGGTCGATGGTGCTGGCGGCCATGGCGAGCAGCAACGGGTCCCGCGTCTGCATGGGGATGATGGCCGTTCCCACGCGCCCGGATTGGAGCCGTGTGGCCACGGCCGAGGCGGTCGCCACCGCGTCGGCCCCGGCGGTCTCGGCGACCCAGAATCCTCCCCATCCCCGTCGCTCGGCAAGCGTCGCGAGTTCGATGTTCTCGGCGACGCTGCGGCCCGGCGAAGCGAGATCCAGGCGTGGTACGCCGAACGACGTGCGGGACTGGTTCATGGCACTTCCATGAGACAAACACTCCGTTGTTGCCTGGTAGTCAGCGGCGCTCGATGCCCGGGAGAGTTCGCGTAGCGAACTCTCGGGGCGACCGCGAAGCGGTCGCGTCTCGTATCAATCTGTACGACGTTGCGGCCATCGGGGCGATGGCCTACCTTTTCCGTAGGCGAGTCCGTCAGCAACGAGGGTGATCCTCGCTCGTTTACGCAACCCGAAACGATCACTCTGAGCCGTTTTGGGGCTGACGGAAGGAGAGCGCCATGACGGCAGAAACCTGGACCATCATCGGCACGGCGATCGCAATCCTGATCGCCATAGCCGCATCGAATCGCTCGCTGCGACACGAATCGCGCACCGATATTCGTGGATTGGAGAACCGCATGAACGAGATGGAATCCAAGCTGACCCAGCGCATCAACGATATCGAAACGAAGCTGACCCAGCGCATCAACGATATCGAAACGAAGTTGACCCAGCGCATCGACGGCGTGAATGAGCGAATCACCGTTCTCGATGCCCAGCTCCGCGAGCGGCTTGGCCGCGTCGAAGGAATGCTCGACGTCATTCGGGACTCCATCTTCGACCGAAGACCGCCTGAACCCGAACGGGCGGCTACCCAGCCACCTCGGTCGTCCGCGCCGCCATGATGAAGTCGTTGCGGTGCAGGCCGCCGATGGAGTGGGTCCAGAAGCGCACGTTCGCCCTGCCCCATTCGGTGGTGATCGCGGGGTGGTGGTCCGCCTCCTCGGCGAGCATGCCGACGCGGTTGGTGAAGGCCAGCGCCGCCGCAAAATCCGCGAACTCGAAGGTCCGCGATAGCTGCTCCATGCCGTCCATGACGACGATTTTCCAGCCCGGTATCTCGGCGAGGAGGCCCGTCGCCTCCTCTTTCTGGACGGTTGGACTGCCCGGCCGGCAGGCTTGGCACGGTTCGCGGGCCAGCGATTCGCTCATCGTAGTTTCCTCCTAACCGTCTACCGCGGCACCCGGATCCGTTGCACCAGTGCCTGGACCTCGTCCGGCGGTTTTGACGTCAGTCCGCTCACCGTCAGCGCCACGGCGAAGTTGATCAGCATGCCGATGCCGCCGATGCCTTCCGGTGAGATGCCGAACAGCCAGTTCTCCGGCACGTTCGCCGCGAACGGTTCGACGAATATCCCCTTGAAGTAGACGATGTAGCCCACCGTGAAGGCGAGGCCGGAGAGCATGCCCGCGATGGCGCCCGGCTTGTTGACGCGGATCGAGAAGATGCCCAGCAGGATGACGGGAAACAGCGACGACGCCGCGAGACCGAACGCCAGGGCCACGACCTGGAAGACGAAACCCGGCGGATTCAGGCCCAGGTAGCCGGCAAGCAGGATCGCCACCGCGGCGCTGATCCTGCCGGCGCGCAGCTCGTTGCGCTCGGAGATGCCACGCAGCATCACGCCCTTCAGCAGATCGTGGGAGATCGACGCCGAGATCACCAACAGCAGTCCCGCCGCCGTCGACAACGCCGCCGCGATGCCGCCGGCCGCCACCAGGGCGATGACCCAGTGCGGCAGGTTGGCGATCTCGGGATTCGCCAGCACGATGATGTCCGGGTCGACGGTGAGTTCGTTGCCCTGCCAGCCGAACTCCGCCGCCCGTTCGGCGAAGTCCTCGTTCGTCTCGTTGTAGTACTGGATGCGCCCGTCGCCGTTCTTGTCCTCGAACTGGAGCAGCCCCGTGTCCTCCCAGGTGCGGAACCACTGGGGGCGCTCCTCGTACGCGAGGTTCGCGGTCTCCTCGCCCACCGGCCCGGTCTGGATGGTCGTGGTCAGATTCAGCCGCGCCAGCGCGCCGACGGCCGGCGCGGTGGTGTAGAGGATGGCGATGAACACCAAGGCCCATCCCGCCGACAGCCGGGCGTGATGCACCTTGGGGACGGTGAAGAAGCGGACGATGACATGCGGCAGGCCCGCCGTGCCCACCATGAGCGCGAGGGTGATGAAGAAGACGTCTATGCGACTCTTGGCACCGTCGGTGTATTCGCCGAAACCGAGGTCGGTAACGATCCCGTCCAGCTTGGCAAGCAGGTAGCCGCCGCCGTCGAGAACCTCGCTGCCGAACGCGATCTGCGGCACCAGGATGCCGGTCACCTGCAGCGAGATGAACACGGCGGGAACCGTGTAGGCGAAGATCAGCACGCAGTACTGCGCCACCTGGGTATAGGTGATGCCCTTCATGCCGCCCAACACGGCATAGATGAAGACCACCCCCATGCCGACCAGCAGGCCCCACTCGATCTCGAGATTGAGGAACCGGGAGAAGACGATGCCGACGCCGCGCATCTGGCCGGCCACGTAGGTGAACGAGATGACGATCAGGCAGATCACGGCGACGATGCGGGCCGCATCCGAGTAGTAGCGTTCGCCGATGAACTCGGGAACCGTGTACTTGCCGAACTTGCGCAGATACGGTGCCAGCAGCAGCGCGAGCAGCACGTAGCCCCCGGTCCAACCCATCAGGTAGACCGACCCGTCGTAGCCGAGGAAGGCGATCCCGCCCGCCATCGAGATGAAGGAAGCCGCCGACATCCAGTCGGCCGCCGTCGCCATGCCGTTGGCGACCGGATGGACATGCTTGCCGGCGACGTAGAACTCGCCGGTGCTGCTCACCTTCGACCAGAACGCGATGCCGACGTAGAGCGCGAAGGACAGTCCGACGACCAGATACGTCAGCGCCTCAAGGCTCATCGTCGTCCTCTTCGACGCCGTGCTTCCTGTCGATCCGCGCGATGCACGCCGCGTAGACGAAGATGAGCACCACGAATACGTAGATGCTGCCCTGCTGGGCAAACCAGAAGCCGAGCTTGAAGCCGCCGAACGTGAACCGATCGAGAACGTCGACCAGGAAGATGCCGCAGCCGAAGGACACCGCGAACCAGACGACCAGACAGATGCCCACCAGGCGCAGGTTCTCGCGCCAGTACTCCGAGTCCTTGATCTCTCCCCCTTCTACCCGTCGCCGCTCGTGCAGCGGTTCAGCGGTCGCCGGCCACCGCCCTTCGACGCCGGACACTATAGGCAATCCGCTCGCCAAACAGAAACAGCAGGACGAGTCCATACACGAACGGGTCCATGAATCCGCCTTTGGACAGCCACAGCAGGTGGACCCAGGCAGCGATGGCTGCCGGGTAGACCAGTCTGTGCAGGGTCCGCCAGCGACGGCCCAGGCGGCGCTGCCAGCCCCGCGTCGAGGTCGCGGCCAGCGGAATCAGCAGTAGCAGCGCCGCGAAACCGACAGTGATGTACGGCCGCTTGACGATATCCCGGACAATCACGTTCGTCAGCTCGAAACCCGCCAGCAGGTAGAGATAGGCGGTGAAGTGCAGCACCAGGTAGGCGAAGGCCCACAGGCCGATCATGCGCCGGAAACGGATCAGCCGAGGCCGGCGGAACAGGCGCGATGCCGGCGACACCGCGAGCGTTAGGAGCAGGATTCGGAGTCCCCAGGTTCCGAGGTGGTGGACGACCGCCTCCCCCGGATCCGCGCCCAGGGCACTCCCCGGCGCGACGATCTCGCGCCAGACGTCGACGCCCAGCAGCACCAAAGGCACCGCCAGCAGACAGAACAGAAGCGGCTTGGAGGACGCCACAATGACCGACGGCATCGCCATCTAGGAAAACGGTTCCCGTTGGGGCGACCCCATCACGCCCACAAGGGCGTGCAGTCGCCCGCGTCCGCTAATAGTGCTCGGCCAGGTCCATCCCCGAGTACAGCGATGCCACCTCGTCGTAGCCGTTGAACATTCGGGTCGGGATCCGATTGGGCCTTAGCAGCGTCGTCGGGAAGCGGCGTTCCGATGCCTGGCTCCAGCGCGGATGGTCCACCTCCGGGTTGACGTTGGCGTAGAACCCGTACTCGCTCGGCTGCAGGTCGTTCCAGGTGTTGCGCGGTTGTCTGCGCGTCAACCGGATGCTGACGATGGACTTGATGCTCTTGAACCCGTATTTCCAGGGCACGACGAGTCGGATCGGCGCGCCGTTCTGATTGGGCAGCAGCTTGCCGTACATGCCGACGGCGAAGATCGCGAGGGGGTGGTTGGCCTCGTCCAGCCGCAGTCCCTCCAGGTAGGGCCAGTCGATGCTCGAGAAGAACGAACGCTGGCCGCGCATTTCCGACGGCCGGTGCAGGGTCTTGAACTCGACGTACTTGGCATCCGCCGTGGGTTTGAACTTGTCGAGCAGCTTCTTCACCGGGAAACCGATCCATGGGATGACCATGGACCACGCCTCGACGCAGCGCAGCCGGTAGATGCGTTCCTCGAGGTCGATGCCGGCGAGCATGTCCTCGAGGCCGATCCGGCCCGGCTTCTCCACCTCGCCGGACACCTCCACCGTCCATGGATCGACGGTCATCTCGTGGGCATACTCGGCCGGATCCGTCTTGTCGGTGCCGAACTCGTAGAAGTTGTTGTAGCTGGTGGCGTTGGACTCCGACGTCATCTGTTCGCCGATGGGCTCCCCGGGCTTGACGTCACGCGCCTCGAGCCACGAACCGGGCAACGCGAGTGCGGATGTCCCCGCCCCCGCGCCAGCGGCCACCGCAAGCGAGTCGCGCATGAAGTGCCGGCGCGACCGGTAGATGTGTTCCGGCGTGATCTCCGAGGGCTTGATGTCGCTGGCGCGTCTGATGAGCATGGCTTGGACTCCGTTTGGACTGACTGGACTGTATCAATTCGACCTGCCGAATATCCGCCCGTTCCCTTGGCGGACGCGCTGCCACACGTAGGTCGCCGGTCCCGACAGGGCGTAGACCGTGAAGCAGACCAGCAGCACCAGCGGCGGATCGGCGAGCACCACCGCGAACACGAGGACCACGGCGACCAGGGCGAGGAAAGGCACCCGGCCCTTGAGATCGAGCGTCTTGGGTGAGAAGTAGGTGAACTGCGACACCATCAGCAGGCCCACGACGGTCGTCGCCACGGCCAGCACGATCGCCGCGAACAGGCTGGCGTCGCCCTGGGTATTCGCGCTCCAGATCCACACCGTGCTGGCGATGATCGCCGCCGCCGAAGGACTCGCAAGCCCCGTGAAGGTCGAGCTGTCGTCCTTCGTGTTGAACCGGGCGAGACGCAGGCCGGCGCACGCCATGTAGATGAACGCCACCACCCAGCCGAACTGGCCAAGGCTCGACAGCGCCCAGGAGAAAGCCACCAGCGCCGGTGCGACACCGAACGCGACCATGTCGGACAGGCTGTCGTACTCGGCCCCAAACTCGCTTTCGGAGCGCGTCCAGCGGGCAACCCGCCCATCGAGGGTATCGAGGATCAGGGCGCTGAAGATCGCCAGCCCAGCGGCGACGAAATTGCCGGTCATACCCGCCACGATGGCGTAGAACCCGGCGAACATCGCGCCGGTGGTGATCATGTTCGGCAGCAGGTAGACGCCCCGCCGACGCAGCCGATCACCAGCGGTGTCGAGCTGGTGGATGTCGTCGCTGTTGTCGACGCCGGTGTCCCGGAGCTGGTCTTCGGCCATGGCCGGTCAGCANNATTGTAGCCAGATTACGGGCGGAACGCGGCCTCGTCCCACCACGACGTGGTCCACGGGCTGTCCACGGACGCGATCCCCTCGGTCACAAGAGCGGCGGTGGGCAGGCGGTGGGAAACGCGGTGCCGGATCACCATGACAAACTCGTCCACCTCGGGGAAGGGAGTCCGGTTCGGTGCCGCCAGGGGCGGCAATCAGTAGGCCTTGTCGAACGGCGCGGCGATCCCTGCGGCACAGGCCCGCTCGGCAAGTTGGCGCCTATGAGGGTCGCCCCTCACGTCCCCCGCAAGCGCGGATCCAAGGCGTCGCGCAGACCGTCGCCGATGTAGTTGACGGACAGCACCGTCAGCGAGATCGCGAGTCCCGGCCAGATCACCCGTTCGGGCGTGATCGAGATGAAGTTCGCGCCGTCGAACAGCAACCGGCCCCAGGTCGGGAAGTCCGGCGGAAAGCCGAGTCCCAGGAACGACAGCGCGGACTCGGTGATGATGGCGTTGGCGATGCCGAGGGTCGCCGAGACCA
>JAGWBN010000110.1:0-2060 GCA_021295875.1 Pseudomonadales bacterium | reverse complement strand
ACGATCAGCAGGAAGATCCCGGTCTCCGGGCCGAAGGCGGCGCGCAGGGAGTCGCGGAACAGCATGATGATGACCAGCAACAGCGGCAACAGCGGCAGCGCCAGGAACAGATCGGTGGAGCGCATCAGGAGGCCTTCGAGGCGCTTGAAGTAGCCCGCGAGCACGCCGATCCCGGTACCGAGCACCAGTGACAGCACCATGGCCGTGAATCCCACCGCCAGCGAGATGCGCCCGCCCGCCAGCACCTGCGCGAGCATGTCCCGACCCAGGTTGTCGGTGCCGAGCGGATGTTCCCACGACACCTCGGCGTTGCGCGCCTGGATGTCCAGATAGTGGGGGTCCACCGTGTGCAGCAGCGGCCCCAGCAACACGGCCAGGACGATGAACGCGAACACACCGACGCCGACAAGCGCACCGGTGTGGTTGCGGAAGGCGAGCCAGACGTCCATCCACAGCGAGCGGTGCTCGAGCAGCGGGGCGTCGTGTCCGATCTCGGCCATCGGTTCCTACTCGTAGCGGATCCGCGGATCGAGGATGCCGTAGAGCACGTCGGCCACCAGGTTGAAGCCGACGATCAGGACCGCGAACAGGAACGTCAGGGTCTGCACCATGGGGATGTCGGCGCCCTGGATCGCGACGATGAGAAGCTGCCCCAGGCCGTTCACGCGGAAGATCTGCTCGGTGATGATGGCGCCGCCGAAGATGGTGGGAATGCCCAGGGCGATCATGGTGACGACGGGAATCATGCTGTTGCGCAGCACGTGGACCAGCAGCACGGCGCGCTCGCGCATCCCCTTGGCACGGGCCGTGCGGACGTAGTCGAGATTCAGGTTGTCGAGCATCGACGCGCGCATGAAGCGGCTCAACTGGGCGGCGTTGTAGAACGCCAGCACCATGACGGGCATCAGGATCTGCTTGATCTGCACCCAGAAGCTCGCCAGATCGGTGACTTCGTGGGTGGTGTCGTAGATCGACGGCAGCCAGCCCAGCATGACGCTGAACAGGATGATGGCCAGCAGCCCGGTGAAGAACGTCGGCACCGAGAACCCGATCATCGACACGAAGGTGCCCACCTGGTCGAACCAGGAGTACTGCCGGTACGCCGAGACGATGCCGATGGGCAGGGCGATCAGGATGCCCACCACGTACGACAGCCCCACCACCCACAGCGTCTGCGGCAAGCGTTCCGCGATGATGTCCACCACCGGGCTGCGGGTCGCATAGGAGATGATGCGGGTTCGGCCTTCCGAGTCGCCGAGCTCCGCGTCGAACGCCCGCTCCACGAGGTTCAGCGGTTCGTTGACGAAGAACTGCTGCATCCACTTCGCGTAGCGGACGGGGAACGGCTCGTCGAGGCCGAGGGACTCGCGGATCTGCGCCCGGACCTCCGGCGGAATGGTTAGCGGCAACTGCCCCGTGGGGTCGCTGGGCGCCAAGTCGAGCAGGGCGAAGATCGCGAAGCTGATCGCGATGAGGGTCGGCACCGCGAACATCAGCCGCCGGACGATATAGCGGATCATCGGGCTACCGGGTTCTCACCATCGGCCTTGAGCGTGCAGAGTGCGGAACACTCTGCACACGCCATGCGAAGCAAGGCGTCTCAACGGTGCCAGTCTTCGATGTTCCACAGTTCCGAGTCCCACGGGTTGACTCGCACCCCCTTGAGCCCGTTCGAACGTGCCGACGCCGTTGCGCGCCAGACCAGCGGGATGAGGAAGTGGTTCTGGACGACGATGTCGTTCATGCGCTTGGCGATCTCGTAGCGCTCCTCGCCGTAGGGGGTCACCGCCAGGCGTTCGACCAAGGCATCGAACTCGGGGGAACAGCCCCGCGACATGTTGGTGCCGAGCCATTGGTTGTCGGGTCCCGGGGCGTTGTCGCAGGTCCAGGCAGCCATATAGATTTCCGGATCGGTACCCTGGAAGTTGCTCGTGTACATCTCTATGTCGGCGTAGAACTTCTGGTAGGTGTCGGGACTCGCCGGGTCGCCGCCGAAGAACACGCCGCCATCGATGTTGCGCAACTCGGTCTCGACGCCGATCTCCTGCCACATCTGCTTG
>JAGWBN010000109.1:4175-13758 GCA_021295875.1 Pseudomonadales bacterium | reverse complement strand
CGAGTTTCGAGAACAACCTGTACGTGTTCGCCTTGCCGGAGTCATAGGTGCATCGGCGAGCCTCTCAGAACGGGGGACTTTAGACCGCGGATACCGACGCCGCGCGACCGATCACCCGACGAGGGTTACCCGGCTTCAACTCCTCGACACCCTGAAATTTGATGGATAGCCCATCAGATTTCAGGGTGTAGATGCGTCTAGAGTCCGCCCGACGCCATGCACATCCGCGCGGCGGCTATCGAGCGGAATCCGGCCTGAGTCGCGAGTTAGCGGCGTCCGCCGCGGGCGCCTCGATGACGATGTCCTTGCGTCCGATCACCTCTGCGGAGAGTTCCTCGTTCCCCGACGGATAGCCGACCTCCGACAGCATGTAGGCGACGAGATCGGCGTAGGTCGGTTCGCCGAGGCTTCCCGGTGCGCTCAGCGGCATCGTATCGCGCAGGCCCACGAAGTAGTCGTACAGCCTCTTGTCCTTCCAGCGGAAGGTGAAGCCGATGCCGACGAGGGAAGGCGTCATCTGCCCATCGCCACGCAGATCCTCCTTGTGGCATTCGACGCACTGCTCGAGATAGACCGCCTTGCCCCGTGCCGCCTGGGCTTGTGTATACACCCCGTCGCGCAGGGACCGCGACGCCGGCTGGATCTCCGAGGGTTCCTCCGAACCGAATCCCGCCGGCCAAGCGAGGGCGACGAGGAAGGCCGCGACGAACCAGGGAACGCCGCGCACGTCGGCCCCGCGGCCGTCATCCGCCGAACGCATTGCCGTCGAAGGCATCGACCGTGGCGAACGCAGACACCGGATGGCGGCGCAGGCGGGTGAGCTGCTTGACCGGCTTGCCGATTGGAAGCATGGCGGCAAGCGCGTGGTTTTGCGGGATGCCGAACAGCGTCTTGGCTTTCGCTTCCTCGGCGACCAGGAACGTCGTCAGCGTGCCGCCGAGACCCTCGTTGCGCGCCGCCAACAGGATGTTCCAGACGAAGGGGTAGATGGAGGCGCCGGAGATGACGCCGATGCGCTCGAGGTGCTGGTCCATGGACGCGACCACGGACAGGTCGACGGTGACCAGCAGGACAAGCGGCGCGTGGACCAGACGGTCGATGAAACCCGGCGGGACGGTCACGGCGTCCACATCGGCCTGACCGATATCGGCGGGCTCGACCGTGTTCCAAGGGTTCGCGCCGGCTTTCACCTCCGCCAGATAGCGCTTGCAGGCGGGTTCGATCAGCGGACCCAAGGCCGCGCGCATCGCGGGGTCGCGGACGACGATGACGTGCCAGCCCTGGCGGTTGCCACCGCTCGGTGCGAACCGGGCGTTGTCGAGGATGCGTCCGAGCACCTCGTCGGAGACCGGATCAGCGGTGAAATCCCGGGCCGAAAACGTCGTGCGCATTGCATCGTAGAGTTCCACTTGGTGTCCCCCAATCAGGAAGCGGCCCCGACCGAGGTGGGTTCCTGGTCGGGATGGAGTTCGTCCAAGGGTACCGACTTGCCACCGTCCTGGACGATGCGGCAATGAAAACGCTTCAGGCGGCGCGGCTCCGGCACGCCGCAGGAGTGTGCGATGACGCCGACCTCTTTGCGGATCGCCTGAGCGTAGCGCTTGACCCGTTCCGCCTTGTCGACCGGATCAAGGCCCCGCTGGAGCCTGGGATTGTGCGTCGTGACGCCGGTGGGACAGGTGTTCTTGTTGCACTGCAGCGCCTGGATGCAGCCGAGTGCGAACATGAAGCCCCGGGCCGAGACGACGAAGTCCGCGCCGGCACACAACGCCCACGCGACTTCCCCGGGAGTGATCATCTTGCCGCTGGCGACCACCTTGATCCGCTCCCGCAAGCCGTACCGGCACAGGATGTCGACGGCAAGCGGCAGGCTTTCCTTGACGGGCAGCCCCATGTAGTCGATTAGACTCATCGGTGCCGCGCCGGAGCCGCCGTCGGCACTGTCCACGGTGATGAAGTCCGGGGCGGACTCGATGCCGCGGCTGTGGATCTCTTCGCACATCCTCTCGATCCAGTCGTGGGTGCCGATGACGGTCTTGAAACCCGTGGGCTTGCCGGTCAGCCGACGTACCCGCTCGACCATGTCCAGCAAGTCGGCTTCCGAGTTGATCTCCGGGTGGCGGTTGGGGCTGATGGAGTCCCGACCGACGTCGATGAGGCGGATCCTGGCGATCTCCTCCGTCACCTTGTCTCCCGGCAGGATGCCACCCTTGCCGGGTTTGGCGCCTTGCGACAGCTTGATCTCGAACATGCGAACCGTCTCGTGGCCAGCGACCTCCCGGAGCCGCTCCTCGGACAACCCGCCCGCGGCATCGCGGACGCCGTACTTGGCGGTGCCCATCTGGAACACGATGTCGGCGCCGCCCGCCAGGTGCATCGGCGACAGCGCTCCTTCGCCCGTGTTCATCCAGATGCCCGCCATCCGCGCGCCGTTGGAAAGCGCGGTGACCGCCGGGCGCGATACGGCGCCATAGCTCATGCCCGATATGTGGAACACCGAGGACGTCGTGTAGGGCTTGTCGCAATAGGGCCCGATGGTGACGTCGGTGGTGTCGACGGCGTCCTCTTCCATCGTCGGATAGGGGCAGTTGACGAAGATCACGGTGCCCACCGGGCGCATGTCGCGGGTGGAGCCGAACGCCGTCATGGTGTCGTCGCCCTTGGCAGACCGGTAGACCCAGGTTCGTTCCGCC
The DNA here is from genome assembly GCA_021295875.1 of Pseudomonadales bacterium. Taxonomy (GTDB): domain Bacteria; phylum Pseudomonadota; class Gammaproteobacteria; order Pseudomonadales; family Azotimanducaceae; genus VXYL01. The sequence goes on along the minus strand of JAGWBN010000109.1, from coordinate 11,065 downwards.
CGATTGAACGGCATCTCCTCCCGGTCCATGGCGAAGAAGTACTGGCGGAAGAACTCGCCGAGGTTCTCGAACAGATAGCGGAAACGACCGATGACCGGAAAGTTGCGCCGCACCGCCTGCCGGGTCTGCGTGCGGTCGATGACGTAGAGGACGAGGACGACGAGGACGACGATACCGACGGCGAGGACGAACGCCTCGGCGAGGAATTCAATCAGGTTGAACACGAACAGACCACCTTGAGGGAGCGCAGTGTTCATTCCCGTTTTGGCCTCAGTACCCGAGCGACTACTGCCCGCTCCTACCGGTTGCAGACCGCGCGCTTTTCCGTAGCTCGAAAGATACCACCACGTCCCGCGCCACGGCCTGTTCGAAGTCGGCCGCCGAGACTTCCTCACCGCGCTTGGCCACGATGCCGTGGTAGGGCGCATCGCCGGGGAACTGCTGCAGGACCAGGCGCAGCACCGAGGTCTTGCGTTCGGTGTCGTCGGGATACGCGCTGGCCCGCGCCGCCACGCGTCGTCCGGCCAGCTGCAGTTCGACCTCGCAGGAGCCGAGGAAATTCGGCCACCAGCCGGTTTCGCGAGCGGTGAGGCAGACGACGATGCCGTCCTCCCGTACGTAGCGCACGGGCGTCCAGCGCCGTTTCCCGGTCTTCCGACCGGTGTAGTAGACGACCATGACGCTGCCGCTCATCAGACCGTGCAACGGCGAGTTCAGGAGGATCCGCATGACACGGTTGAGCAACGGAAAGAACGGCTCCGGGATGCGCATTACTTGAACTCCGCGATCAACGCCGAAATCGACGCCTTGGCGTCGCCGAACAGCATGCGCGTATTGGCGCCGAAGAACAGCGGGTTGTCGACCCCCGCGAAACCCGACGCCATCGAACGCTTCAACACGAACACCGTGCGCGCGTGGTCGACGTTGATGATCGGCATGCCGTATATGGGGCTGCCGTCGTCTTCCCGGGCGGCCGGGTTGACCACGTCGTTGGCGCCGATCACCACGGCGACGTCGACGTTGGCCATGCGCGGGTTGATGTCGTCCATCTCGACCAACTGGTCGTAGGACACGTTGGCCTCGGCAAGCAGCACGTTCATGTGGCCCGGCATCCGTCCGGCGACGGGATGGACCGCATAGCTCACCTCGCAGCCGTTCGTTTCGAGTAGCTCGCCGAGTTCGTGCACGACGTGCTGCGCCTGGGCGACCGCCATGCCGTAGCCCGGCACGAAGGTCACGGACGATGCCGCTTCCAGAATGAGGTAGGCGTCCTCGGCGACGATGGGCTTGACGTCGCCTTCCACCTTGGTGGCCGTCTTGACGGTGCCGAAGCCGCTGAACAGCACATTCGTCAGCGACCGGTTCATCGCCTTGCACATGATGTTCGTGAGAATGATGCCGGCCGCTCCGACCAGCGACCCGGCGACGATCAGGATGTTGTTGTTGATGGCGAATCCGGCGGCGCAGGCCGCGAGACCGGAGTAGCTGTTCAGCAGGGAGATCACCACCGGCATGTCGGCCCCGCCGATCGGAATGACGGCCATGACGCCAAGCACCAAGGCAAGACCCAGGATCGCATAGAACAGGTAGGAATCCGGCGCCGGCTGAAGCGCGAAGAGCACGCCGCAGGCGATGAGTCCGAGCAGGATCGCGCCGTTGATGAAGCGCTGGGCCGCGAACACGATGGCGCCGCTGGGCATCGCTTCGGCGAGCTTGGCCCAGGCCACGATGCTGCCCGAAAAGGTGACCCCGCCGATCATCACCGAGAGGAATATGGTCGCGGCGGTGAACGTGCCTACCGCCGCGCCCGGCGCCGAGCCGAACAGCGCCGCCCAGCCCACCAAAAGGCTCGCGACGCCGCCGGAGCCGTTGAACAGGGCGACCATTTCCGGCATCGCGGTCATCGCCACCAGGCGCGACGCCAGCGCACCCACCACGGCTCCGGCGACGACCGCAGCCGCGATCCACTGGAATTCGACGATCCCCCTCGAAAGCAGCGTGACGACGATCGCGATCAGCATGCCACCGGCGGACAGGGCATTGCCGCGGCGGGCCGTGTCGGGGGAACCAAGCATCCTGAGGCCGAAGACGAACAGCACGGCCGCGACGACATAGGCGAGATTGACGAATACGCTGGTCATCTTGCGTCAAGGGGGGGCTGCCCCCCTTAGACCCCCCGCGCCGGCTCACCGCCGGCGTCGCCTTCTGCTTCAAGGGGGGCCTGCCCCCCTTGGACCCCCCGCGCCGGCTCGGCGCCAGCGTCGCCTTCTGCTTCAAGGGGGGCCTGCCCCCCTTGGACCCCCCGCGCTGGCTCGGCGCCAGCGTCGCTCCGCGGTTCGTGCACGCGGGGGGCGGTCGGGGGTGGTTCAGGCGGGGTCATCGGGCTTTTTCTTGAACATGCCGAGCATGCGGTCGGTGACGAGGTAGCCGCCGACGACGTTGACGGTGGCGAAGAACACCGCCACGGCGCCCAGCGCGGTGGCGAGCCAACTCGGGCCGTCGGTGCCGGCCGCCAGCAGCGCGCCGACGATGGTGATGCCGGAGATCGCGTTCGCGCCGGACATCAGGGGCGTATGCAGGGTCGCGGGGACCTTCGAGATCAACTCGAAGCCGAGGAAGATCGACAGGATCAGGATGAATGCGAGATAGACGGGAATCAGTTCCACTCCACCCTCCACCCTAGCCCGCAAGTCTCACCAGGGGCCGTGATGATCGCGCAGGATTTTGGCCCCAACGCGTGCTCGCGACCGAAAGCATTGGTGCACATCAGCGACGATTGACGACTTTTCCGCTGCGGGTCAGCACGCAGCCGACGAGGATCTCGTCGTCGGGGTCCAGGTCGAAGCGCTTGTTCTCGGAGTCGTAGAACTCATCGAGGAAGTGGGTCACGTTGGACGAGTACATTTCGCTGGCGTTGCGCGCCACCTCGGACGGCAGGTTGCCTAGACCGATCACCTTGACGCCGCCGACTTCCACGATCTGGTCGAGCACCGAACCTTCCACGTTGCCGCCGGACTCCACCGCCATGTCCACGACCACGCTTCCCGGTCGCATCGCCGCCACCATGTCGCGGGTGACGATGCGCGGGGCGGGACGGCCGAACACCTGCGCCGTGGTGATGACCACGTCGGAGTAGACGATCACCCGCTTCATGCCCTGGCGCTGCAACTCGAGTTGCTCTTCGGTGAGCGAGCGCGCGTAGCCCTGTTCGGTCTGACCGGTATCGCCGATGTCGATCTCGACGAACCGGCCGCCCAAGGACTGCACCTGCTCGGCCACCACCGGCCGGGTGTCGAAGGCTTCGACCCTTGCACCCAGGCGCTTCGCCGTGGCGATGGCCTGCAGGCCCGCGACGCCGGCACCGATCACGAACACCCGCGCGGGCGAGATGGTTCCCGCCGGCGTCATCATCATCGGGAAGATCTTCGGCGAGTGGGCGGCGGCCAGGATCACGGTGACGTAGCCCGCCAGGTTGGCTTGGGAGGACAGGGCGTCCATCTTCTGCGCCCGGGTCGTGCGCGGCACCATTTCCATGGACACCGCCGTCACGCCCCGTACGGCCAGTTTCCCGACCAGTGGTTTGTCGTTGAAGGGATCGAGAAAGCTGATGTGGAGCGCGTCCTCGGCGAGGAACTCGAGGTCTTCCTCCGGCGGCTTGCGGACCCGCAGCACCACCTCCGACGACAGCTGCGCGGAGGCCATGTCCCTGACCACGTCCGCACCGGCGGCCTCGTAGTCCTCGTCGGGTAGGCCCGAGGCGATGCCGAGCCCGGTCTCGACCATGACGTCGAAGCCGAGCTCGACCAGTTTCTTGACGCTATTCGGAACCAACGCAGCGCGCAGTTCACCGGGCCACGTCTTCCGTAGGGGAACACCGTCTGATGACGGCGAGTAGGTTAATGCAAAGCGGTGGCGGTTTACACTCGAAGGGCCTGCAGAATGGGAAGGAGAGGCTGGTTCCGATGCGCTTGCGAGCTTCGCGGATCGTCCTTCCGTTCATCGGCCTGCACGCGGCCCTCGGCTGGCCGGCCGCAGCCTCGGTTTGCGCGGCCGGGGACCCGCCGGAGGTACTCCGGGTGGAGTGGACGCGTGCCGACCGATCGGCCCTGGATGCCCCGGATGCGGTTTCGGCTCAGATGACCGGGATCTCCTTCGGTGCCCGTCTCTGGCGCCGTTCCGACGAGCCATCTTCAGGCACGGGCCGAACGCTGCGCCTGTTCCACGACTACCGGGCATACGACATCCCGACCACGGCGGCGCCTCTCGAGACCAACGGCCACCTTCATCGCCTCGGCGTGTCGTTCGACGACAAGCGGGAGTCCTGGGAATGGTCGGTCGCGCCGCTCTTGGCCGCATCGTCCAACGTCGGCCGCCATCCCAAGGTGATCGACCGCGATGTGGTCGCTTGGCACGGCATGGTGCGCCGTTCGCACCACGTCGACCGGACCGTCACCGCCTACTGGGGGGCTTGCCGCGACGACCGCCTGGGAAGGCTTCGCCTCGTGCCCGTCGTCGGCGTTCACTGGGATCTCGACCGGTTCGACATCGCGATCGGCTTTCCCGATTCGGGATTGACCTGGCGCGCACACCCGCGCTGGTCGGTTCACCTCCGAGCCCACCCGGCGGGCGGCAGTTGGCGGACATTCTCCGACGACCTCGAGCGGAGTAGTCAGTTCCGGCAGGCCGGCTGGCGACTCGGCGTCGGCGTCGGCTTCCAAGTCACCGCCAACCATCGGTTGACGGCGACCGCGGCACGCGAGGTGCGCCGGTCGTTCCGCTTCCGTCTCGACGACGGCCGCGACGTGCGCGCCGATGCCCAGGACGTCTGGCGATTCGGCCTGCGATTGAGCTGGACCAACGCTCGCTGACCGGCGTGTTGCGCTATCTTGGCCGCTGTGAAGACGCCGGGATTCGTGACCATGGACAGACAGGCGTGGCTTGACCAAGTCGTCGAGGAGACCCTCGAGCCGGCGTTGCCGATCTGTGATCCGCACCATCATCTCTGGGACTATCCGGAGGGCCGCTACCTGCTGGACGAACTGCTCGCCGATGTCGGCAGCGGCCACCGGGTGGTGTCGACGGTGTTCATGGAATGCGGCTCGATGTATCGCGCCGATGGCCCCGAGGCGTATAAGCCCGTGGGCGAGACGGAGTTCGTCAACGGCATCGCCGCCATAAGCGCGAGCGGCCGGTACGGCGAGGGCCGCGCGTGCGCCGCCATCGTCGGCTACGCCGATCTGAACCTGGGTGCCCGAGTGGGCGAAGTCCTCGACCGCCACGCCGCCGCCAGCACGCGCTTTCGCGGCATCCGCCACGCCGCCGGTTGGGATGCCCACGACGAGATCCGCAACTCGCACACCGCCCCGGTACAGGGAATGCTCGGCGACGCGACGTTCCGGGAAGGCTTCGCGGAACTCGGCAAGCGCGGCATGACCTTCGACGGCTGGCTCTACCATCCGCAGATCGCCGAACTCACCGACCTCGCGCGGGCGTTTCCGGACCAGCCGATCGTGTTCGACCACTTCGGCGGGCCGCTGGGAATCGGCCCGTACGCCGGGCGGCGCGCGGAAATCTACGACCACTGGAAGGGCGCTGTCGCTGAACTGGCCCAATGCGAGAACGTCGTCGCCAAGCTCGGCGGACTGGTGATGGCGATCAACGGTTTCGGTTTCCACAAGCGGGAACGTCCGGCGACCTCCGTGGAGCTGGTCGAGGCGACCCGCGACTACCACCTGCACATGATCGACTGCTTCGGCGTCGACCGCTGCATGTTCGAGAGCAACTTCCCGGTCGACAGGGTGAGCTGTTCCTACAACGTGCTGTGGAATTCGTTCAAGCGGCTCGCGGCCGGCTTCTCGGCGAGTGACAAGGCGGCGTTGTTCCACGACACGGCCGTCAGGGTGTATCGACCGGAGACGTAGCTTCGTCGCGCCCCGTTCTTCGTTCCTTTTGTACCCACAATGACAGGTACTTGGTTATCTTGACGTACCTTTTGTACCCACCGTAGACTCTCCGCTCGATGTTGTGGAATGCTGGCGATGGCACTTCTGCAGGAAAGGCTCGTCGGGCTGCCGTTCGGGACCGCCACGGTCGAGGAACTACTAGCGACCGGGGTACTCGAACCGGACACGATCTACCGTCGCCGCGAGGTCGTCGACGCTTTGCGCAAGCGCTTCATCGAGTTCGGCGGCGACCCGGAGACAACTGCTGAGCAAGTCGTCCCGCCTCTCAGGCGGATTCTGCGGGGACGCCGGTTCGAACGGGTCCGACCCGGGTTCTATCGCTTCGTCGGCCCAGAGGACCGTGAACCGGGCACGGAGATCAGCGACGGCCAACCGGCTTTGGCCGAAACATCGCCGCACCCCCTCGCCGATCCACCCTGGCAACAGGAACTCGCAGCCGCATCCACCGAATCGGTGGTCATCCAGATCCTGCGCGCCCGGGGTCGGCCCGCGGTTGCCGATCGTCTGCGCTACCTCTACGACCTCGCCCGCGACGACCCCGAGGAACAACCTATCCACATCCGCTCGCTGCGGCACGTGGCTTCCTTCCTGCTCTCGTACCCACAACTAGTCGATCCGGAAGTCGGCACGTCGCCAAACGGTTTCGCGCATGTCGAGTGGAACCTGCCGGACCGGTCGGTCGACCGCTCGGGCAACGGACTTCTCGCCATGGAGTTTCTTCCCACCGCCATGATCCGTTTCGCGGCGTTGTCGTCGCCACACCGGCCCGGTAGCGAGCGCCTCACCGTTCACGGCACCATGCCGGCGAACGAGATGCTTGATGCCGTGCGACCGTTCACGGTCGGGATCACGCGCGAATGAGGCCCTTGCCGGACGGCGATCACGTCGCGCGCTACTGCAAGCCGTCGACTGTCGATGAACGCGGCT
>JAGWBN010000109.1:2958-4074 GCA_021295875.1 Pseudomonadales bacterium | reverse complement strand
AAGGGGTTCGAACTTCGGCCCAACGGCAGGTTCGCGCTGCTCGACGTCGCCGCGGTAAAGACGACGGTGAAGCGTTCCCTCGGGCTGAGGCTGCACGTCAACCACCTCGCCCATGGGCACGACCCGTCGTACGCCGGCGTACTGGGCTACACCGACGCCGATCTCATGGTGGCGGCCGAGATCCGTTCCCTTGTCGGGCCCGACGACATGCGCCGTGCCGTATGATGGTCGCTCCCTTCTTCGCGGTCGAATCCGGAGACGAGCCATCACCAACAAGACCGCCCTGATCGCCGTCGTCGTCGCGTTCCTGACCGGCGTGCTTGCGACCTTGGCCATTCGGCCTCCGGGCGAGGGTTCCGCGGTCACCGCCTCCCGAGATGGTCAAGTTCAGGTTGCCGTCCGCTGGCGGGTTCCGGTGGCGTTCGCGACGACCCTGGAGGTTCTAGGCGACAACGTCGTCTGGGTGACCGACGCCATCCGGAGCAGTTCCGACGGCGCGATGGTCCTCGAACTGTTCGAACCGGGTGAGGTCGTGCCACCGCTCAACATCGTCGACGCCGTGCGCGAGGGCAAGGTGCCGGCCGGCTACACGTGGCTCGGCTACGACCAGGGCAAGATTCCGGCCTCGCCGCTGCTCGGCGCGGTGCCGTTCGGCATGGAACCCTGGGAATACACCGCCTGGTGGTACGAGGCCGGGGGACGCGAACTGGCCGAGGCGCTGTACGCCAAGTACGACGTGCATCCCCTGCTCTGCGGACTCATCGGACCGGAGACCGCGGGCTGGTTCCGCTCTCCCATCGACAGCCTCGACGATCTCGAAGGATTGAAGATCCGCTTCGCCGGGCTCGGCGGCAAGGTGATCGAGCGTCTCGGTGCCTCCGTCACCATGCTGCCCGGCGGGGAGATCTTCCAGGCGCTGGAGAAGGGCGCCATCGACGCCACCGAGTTCTCGCTGCCCAACGTCGACGAGCAACTCGGCTTCGACCGCATCGCCAAGCTGAACTACTACCCGGGCTGGCATCAGCCGTACACGGCGGCCCACTTGGTGGTGAACATCGAGGAGTGGCAGGCTCTTGCCCCGGCCGAACAAGCGATCATCGACACCGCGTGCACCGC
>JAGWBN010000109.1:2061-2829 GCA_021295875.1 Pseudomonadales bacterium | reverse complement strand
GCCAACGACGAGGACTTCCGCATCATCCACGAGTCCCAGGTCGCGTTCAGGAAGCAGTACGCGCAGTGGAAGCGCTTCGCGTACCTGCCGCGGGACTTCTGAGTCCCGGGGGACTTCCGAGTCGGCGCGTTGGAACTACCCGAAACCCCGTTCTCACGTCTCGTTGAACCGGTCCTGGAACGGATCGGCAACGCGGTGTCCTGGATCTGGGTCGTGCTGTTCGTGGTCATCGTCTGCAACGTCGTGCTCCGCTACGCCCTGTCGGAAGGCCGGATCGAGTTCGAGGAGATCCAGTGGCACCTCTATTCCGTCGGCTTCATGCTGGGGCTCGGCTACGCCCTGCTGCACGATGCCCACGTCCGCGTCGACGTCCTGCACGAGCGGTTCCGGCCGACCACCCGGGCGTGGATCGACCTGTACGGCATCATCCTCTTTCTTTTGCCGTTCACCGCGCTGATGCTCATCTACGGCGTCCCGTTCGTCGTCGACAGCTTCGTCACCGGCGAGGTGTCGAGTTCGCCCGGTGGCCTGCCCTACCGGTGGGCGATCAAGTCGGTGCTCGTCGTCGGCTTTGCGCTGCTCGGTATCGCCGCGCTCTCCAGGCTGACCCGGCTCTGGAAGTTCCTCTTCTTCTCGCCCAGAGGCACGGATGCCGGTTAACGAGATCCTCGCCCTCGTCATGTTCCTGGCCTTCATCGGGCTGGTGTTCGCGGGCTTCCCCATCGCCTGGACCCTGGCCGGGCTGGCCGTGCTCTTCACCGCGCTGGC
>JAGWBN010000109.1:0-2022 GCA_021295875.1 Pseudomonadales bacterium | reverse complement strand
ATCACCGTCGAGCGCATCTGGAACGTCATGGAGAACTGGGTGATGGTGGCGCTGCCCATGTTCGTGTTCATGGGCCTGATGCTCGACCGATCCGGCATCGCCAACCGCCTGATGACCAGCTTCGCGCGCTTGTTCGGCGGCATCGGCGGCGGACTCGCGGTCACGATCACGCTGATCGGCGTGCTGCTCGCGGCCACCACCGGCATCATCGGAGCCTCCGTGGTGCTGCTCGCCCTGCTCGGTTTGCCGGTTATGCTGAAGCAGGGCTACGACAAGCCGTTGGCGGCCGGCACCGTGTGTGCCGTCGGCACGCTCGGCATCCTCATCCCGCCGAGCATCATGCTGGTGCTCATGGCCGACCGCATGGCCATGTCGGTGGGCGACCTGTTTCTCGGCGCGGTGTTCCCGGGTCTCGTCCTGTCCGGGCTCTACGTGGCCTATCTCCTCGGCTACGGCCTCTTCAAACCGCAAGGGGCGCCACCCGCCAAGGACCGCGAGCCCATCGATCTGGCGGCCGTTGGCGACCTGGCGCTCGCCATCGTGCCGCCGGCGGCGCTGATCATCGCCGTGCTCGGCAGCATATTCCTGGGGGTCGCAACGCCCACCGAAGCCGCCGGCGTCGGTGCCGCGGGGGCCCTCCTGCTCGCGGCCATGAACAGGGCGCTGAATCGACGAGTGCTCACCGAGGTGGTGCGGGAAACCACCAAGACCACGGCCTTCATCTTCGCCATCCTGATCGGTGCCACGGCCTATTCGCTGGTGCTGCGCGGCCTCGGCGGCGATGCGCTCATCGAACGCACGCTGCTCGACCTGCCCTTCGGTCCCACCGGCATCATCGTGACGATCCTGTTCGCCACGTTCATCCTCGGCTTCTTTCTCGACTGGATCGAACTGACGCTCATCATCCTGCCCCTGGTCGCACCGGTGGTCGCTCATCTCGGCTTCGACCCGGTGTGGTTCACGGTGATGTTCGCGGTCTGTCTGCAGACCAGCTTCCTGACGCCGCCGGTGGGGTTCGCGATCTTCTACCTGAAGGGGGTGGCGCCTGCCGGCATCGACGCGCCGACGATCTACAAGGGCGTCGTGCCGTTCATCCTGCTGCAGCTTCTCGGACTCGTGCTGATCTTCAACTGGGAGGCACTCGTCACCTGGCTTCCGGCGCAGGCCTATTGACCGTGGGTGTCCACCAAGCCACTGCGCGCAACTTCTCCACCGAAACGGAGAACCGCATCCACAGCGACGAGGTCGCCGCGCAGTTCGGGTTCGAAGGTGCGCTGGTGCCCGGGGCGGCGATCTTCGGGCACATGACGCGCCCGCTGCTCGACGCCTTGGGGACGGACTGGTTGTCGAGCTGGCAGGCCGACGTGCGGTTGCTGAAGCCCGCCTACCACGGCGATGCGTTGACCATCCACCACGAGGCGCAAGGCAGGGAACATTCCGTCCGCTGCCGCGCGCGCGGTCTGCTGCTCGCCGAGCTGACGACGACGCCGTGCGAGTCGGACGGGCCGCCGAGCGCGGTGGACCCGGGACTCCCCATGGACCAGCGACCGGCGATCCACTGGGACAACATCGAGGTCGGCAAGCCGTTCCCGGCCTGGACGTGGATGCCCGATGCCATCGCCAACGCCGAGGCGGCGGCGCAGGTGGAGGACGACCTACGCTGCTACCGAGACGGCGTCATCCACCCCCACGCCATCCTGTCGACCGCGAACCGGGCGTTCACGCGCCGCTACCGCCTGCCCGCCTGGATCCATGTCGGCTCGACCCTGCGCTTTCGCAGACTGCTTCGCGTTGGCGACGAAATCGGCGTGCGCACGGTGCCGCAACGCAAATGGCGGCACAAGGGACACGAGTTCGTCGACCTCTCCATCGCCTACGTTGTCAACGGGATGGTAGCCACGGAGATCCGGCACGTCGCGATATTTCGGATCAGGGGAACCGATCCCTAGGGCGTCTCGCGAGTACGCGAGCCGTACAAGAGCGACTCGTAGCGCCCGTCAGCAAATGCAACCTGACCGTAAA
>JAGWBN010000108.1 GCA_021295875.1 Pseudomonadales bacterium | reverse complement strand
ATCGCGGATCGGGAAGGTGATCTGTAGTGGGATCGACTAGGTGCTAAGCCCGTAAGTAGCAGGTATTGATGGGGTTTTTGAGCGTACGCGGCTACGCCGTACCGAACGCGTAGGCGTCGTCACGGTCGGCCAGCCGCAAGTCCACGGAATCGCTCCCGTCCACAAAAGCGCGGACCTCGGCCAACGTCCGCAATCGTTCGGTATCGAGGTTCAAGATCATCCTCCGATGATCCCAAACCCACCGCGTTCAGGCTCATGTCACGCGGGAATGACGCACTCCGTTCAGGCTCATATCACATGGGACAAGCCTACGGATTGGCGATATGGGCAGGTCTGGTAATCTTCTTCGGCCTCTCCGCCGTTGGCAGATGCATGGACGACCCCGGCGCGCTCGTTTGGATCGACATGGAAATGACCGGGCTCGACCCCGGCGTCGACGTCATCCTGGAGATCGCCACGGTGATCACCGACGCGAAGCTCGAAATCGTCGCCGAGGGGCCCGTGCTGGCCATCCATCAGGACGAGTCGACCCTCGCCGCTATGGATGCGTGGAATACCGAGCACCACACCGCGTCGGGACTGGTGGACCGGGTCCGGCGTTCCGAGGTGAGCGTCACGGAAGCCGAGGCGCTGACGCTGCAGTTCGTCCAGCGCCATGTCGACCGCCACACGGCGCCGCTGTGCGGCAACACGGTGTGGCAGGACCGGCGCTTCCTCAGGCGCTACATGCCGGTGCTGGAGAACTGGCTCCACTACCGAATCGTCGACGTCTCCTCGGTGAAGGAACTCGCCCGCCGCTGGCGGCCCGATCTCGTCGAACGTTTCGCCAAGCAGAACACACACCGCGCGTTGGACGACATCCGCGAATCCATCGCGGAACTCAGGCACTACCGGGATACGTTCTTCGACCTGACCGTACCGCCCACGACTGACCCGTGCGATTAGACGCACCGGGGGCGGTCGTGTTCGACATGGACGGACTGCTCCTGGACACGGAGCGGCAGGCGCTTGAGGGCTTCCTGCACGCCTGTTCCGTCCACGGCGTCACGCCGAATCTCCCCACCTACCACCGTTGCATCGGCCGCCGTTCACGCGATACCCGCCGGATCCTGATCGACGGCCATGGGCCGGGCTTCCCGTACGACGACGTGGTGGCGGAATGGCACGCCTACCACGCCGCCCACTTCAGGACCCGACCGCCACCCGTCAAGGCCGGCGCACGCGAAGTCCTGGAAACCGTGCGCAAAGCGGGATTGCCCTGCGCCCTGGCCACTTCAACGCGAGAACCTGGTGCGACGGATCGGTTGTCGGCGGTTGCTCTCGAAGGCTACTTCGATGCGAAAGTGACCGGCGACCGGATCGAACGCGGCAAGCCGGACCCCGAGATCTACCTTGTCGCGGCCGCCGAACTCGGTATCGAACCGGCATCTTGCTGGGCGTTCGAGGACTCCGCCAACGGGGTGCGCGCGGCGCTCGGCGCCGGACTCTGTGTGGTGCAGATTCCGGACCTCGTCGAACCGGACGAGGAAGTCCGGTCGCTTGGCCAGGTCATCGTCCCTTCTCTGCAGGTCGCCAACGAACTCCTGCTGGCCGCGTTGACGTGATGTGGATGAGTGGTCGTCACCCGATCGGGGATTGGCGCGCCAGAGCCCAGTCGATGTGCGTCCTTGCGCCGTTCACGCAGCGCCGCGCCGATGGCGGGGTCCGGTGGGGCGTTGCCGGCGGCGACCGCCAGGTTGCTGCACCCACTGGCGGTAGCTCACGCGGCGGATCGCCATGCCCTCGGGAACAGGACTCCGCTGCCGCTGAGCTACGGCTCAGAATGACCGCTTAACACTAGGGCGTGTGCAGCCACGCTGACGGGCTTGAGCCCGGTCGATCAATGTGCTCCCGGACACTGTTTGTCGGCGTGGGTGTCGGCGCGACAGCCGCGACCCATGCAGAAGGCGGCTGTCCCGCGTAGGCGAAAGCGTAGGTGTTCCAAGTTGCGGGAGAAGTAGGTGTCGCTACTCGCTCTCGCCGACAGCGCCGCTTGGCCTCGTACGCCTTTGTTTCGTTGCCGCCGAGAGACTCTGAGACTAGACTACTTACAGACAACAACACGCCATGGTCATCCATGCCTAGTACAACAGCTCCCAATGCCGTTGACCTTTTCTGTGGCTGTGGCGGCATGTCCGCGGGCCTTAGGAGCGCGGGCTTCCGCGTGATCGCCGGCGCCGATATCGAACCCAAGTACATCGCCACGTTTCGGCACAATTTCAACGGTGCAAAAACCCTTGATTTGGATCTCGCCAACCGAGAACCCAACGAATTAATGTCGGATCTCGACCTTGAGCCAGAACAGCTGGACTTACTTGCCGGTGGCCCACCGTGTCAAGGTTTTTCCAAGAACGTACCTCGAAGAATCCGCTACATGGACGATCCAAACAATCAACTTATCAGTACATTCCTTCGCTACTGCGAGGGTCTTCGACCCAAGCTGATCTTGATGGAGAATGTCGCTGAAATGAAGAACGGGTTTTCCCAACGATTCACAGATGAGATCGTCAATCGTCTGCAAAAGGCTGGTTACTTCGTTACGCATGCCACTCTCAATGCAGCAGAGTACGGCGTACCTCAAAGACGACGCCGGGCTTTCTTTCTGGCTGCGCGGGCCGGGGTCGTGAGTGTCCCGCCCGCGACCCACATGAAGTCGCCCGGCGATCAATTGACTCTAGTAGACACCCCTATTTTTTTGACGGTCTGGGATGCGATAGGAGACTTGCCGAGCGTAAGGCATGGTGAAGGCAAAGATCCTTGTCCGTACGCTTCCGCGCCGTTCACCGACTACCAGAGGTTGATGCGAAATGGTCGAAGTAGCGTGAGAAACCATATCGCAAGAAAGCTCGAGAAGAAGCAATACGACAGACTCGCGTCGCTTGAACCTGGGCAAGGGCACAAGGATCTTCCGTCCAACCTCCAAACTCGAGGTGGTTACAGTGGCGCCTACGGGCGTTTGACAAAGGAAATGACCGCTCCAACCATTACCCGTTGGGTATTTCATCCTGGTTCTGGGCGGTGGGGGCATCCCGTTGACACTAGAACGCTAACCATTCGTGAGATCGCAAGAATTCAGGGGTTTAAAGATGACTTTGAGTTTGTTGGCAGTTTCGTCCAGCAGGCAGGGCAACTGGGTAATGCAGTTCCACCAATGCTAATTGATGTCATCGCATCTTCGATGCGTCTACAGTTGGGAATCTAACAGTGGCAAGAGGTCGCGGAATGAAATGAGTTCGTCATTCTTCGGCATCTCCATCCTAAAGCCCCCGTTCTCTGCACTTGGCCACCACTCCCGTTCACCAGTAAAGTGGAGTTGGTTCTCTCCTAGACCGTGCCACGCCCACCATCGTTTCTTGGTATGCCGGTGAACACCATGCAGTGCGGGAAGCTGTTCCTTAGTAACCGTCTTTTTTGGTTCTGACCAAGTCCAGAAGAAATCCATTGGATCGAAGACCTGAGGTCGCGCTTGTGAACATAAAGGCCGCTCAAAGTACACGAGTGTGTCGTTATCGACGATCAACCGAGAGTACCCTATTTCCACAAGTCCGTATTGCTCCATGCTTCTCTGTGCGTGTTCATTGCAGAACTGCAATATCTCCCTACCTAGCTCTTGCCGTGCGGATTCCGAGTCTCTGGACTCGTGGATCAGATTCTCTGCGTTGGGCAACTTCGCTCGTTTCCACGTTACCGGGGTGGTTGACTTTGTAGACTTTACCTGCCAGCCACACTTTGTACGTTCGTCGACCACGTCGACGAAGTCGTATGTGTCTAGTACACGAGCATCGTGCACATGGGCGACGATGGCTTCCATGAGTGCACCCGGCACCGTTTTTCTAGCGGGCGGGAGCTTCAGGCAAGCCGACAGAAGGTCGCGCATGCGCGCTCGTTCCACCGGGGTAGAGAAGATGCCCAAGGCCTAGACATCCTCTTGTGGACCACAGCCTGATGCTCGCGTGTGACTCGGTGTTCTCGCATTCCGTCGGACAAAAATGCTGTCGAACCGAGGCTTGACCGGCGAACCATACTTGCGTGTGTAGAGGTAGAGCCGGAAGAGCATTGTCGTGCCACAACGTATAGGTAGTCGTGCCAAACGTAGCACAAATATGTGCGAGCTGACGAGTCCGAGTCCGCTGGCTCCAAGTGAGACGAAAGGGCCGGCCTGAACGTGTTCCGGTCTGGAATTCTCGGAAGATGATTCTGACGCTCGACATCGAGCGGCTGTGGACAACTTGGTGAAGTCTGGCCGTTACGGGTAGGGACCGCGCCGTTGCACCTCCGGTCGTCGCTCACCGGCTTTCTTGCCCCCGCCATTCCGGGAGGGCGTCGGGAGCCCGGAGCCGGGATAGGAGAGGTACTACATCACGCGCTATTCCCTTGACCTTCCCCCCGTATCACCTGAGTCCGCCCAGTTGAATGCCTGGAAGGGAAGTCGCACTCTTCAAGCGAAGACTAGGGGCTGATTGTGGACATCCTCTCTGGAGCCGCCCTATTCGCCTTGCCGCGCCAGTGCCCAGTCGATGTGCTCGCGTCCTTGCGCCGTTCACGCAGCGCCGCGCCGATGGCGGGGTCCGGTGGGGCGTTGCCGGCGGCGACCGCCAGGTTGCGCACCCACTGGCGGTAGTTCACGCGGCGAATCGCCATGCCCTCGGTGCGTGCGAGGAAGGTCGCCTCGTCCCAGCCGAGGAGGTCGACGATGGTGGTCTGGTCGAGGCCGTGGCGGGGAGCGAACTCCGCCTCCGGCGAGCGTTTGGCGAAGCGGTTCCACGGACACACGATCTGGCAGTCGTCGCAGCCGAACACGCGGCTGCCGATGGGTTCGCGCAGCGCCTCGGGAATCGAGCCCTTGTGCTCGATGGTGAGGTAGGAGATGCAGCGCCGCGCGTCGAGCTTGCCCGGGGCGATGATCGCCTGCGTGGGGCACACCGTGATGCACGCCCGGCAGGATCCGCACCCGGGTTGGGGCTTGGGCGGCGTCACCGGCAGCGGCAGATCGGTGTAGATCTCGCCGAGGAAGAACCACGAGCCCGCGTCTTCGTTCAACAGCAGCGTGTTCTTGCCGATCCAGCCGAGTCCCGACTTCTCGCCTAGCGGTTTCTCCAGTACCGGCGCCGAGTCCGTGAACGCGCGGAAGCGCCCGGCGGCGGCCTCCTCGATGCGTGCCGCCAGCCTGGCCAACCGGCGCCGGATCGTCTTGTGGTAGTCGCGCCCGTGGCCGTAGCGGGCGACCACGGCGCGGCCGTCGTTCTCCGGCAGGTCGGTGGCCGCCGGCGGCGGCGTGCCCAGATAGTCCATGCGCGCGGTGATGACGCGGATGGTTCCCGGATGCAGTTGTCCCGGCGCGAGACGCTTGTCGACGTTGCGGGCGAGGTAGCCCATGTCGCCATGCAGCCGCTCGGCGAGCCAACGCCGGTAGGCCGGCGCGTAGTCGTCGAGATTCGTGTCGGCGACCCCGATCTGCTGGAAGCCCAGTTCCCGGGCCCAGCCTTCGATCTCCCGCCCGAGTGCCTCGTAGTCCACCGCATCCGGCATGCGACCCGGCCTCGCCATGCCTCGTCGCCGTTGTTGGTCGGATTCTATCGCCAAGCCCGGAGTGGTGCCGTGGATCAAGCGCCGTTGACCGTCTTGGGCACGAGATCCGGTGCTGCGAACGGTCGATTTCTCACAAGCACGATGGCCGATCTCTGTAACGCCTCGGTCCTGATCTGACGGAAGCTTGGCACCCCGACGGGTCGCTCACGGATCCGTGGACGCCACCGGTACGAGCGTCGTTTTCATGGTACTTTCCGATGATGCAGCCCCGGGCCCGACCAGCGAAACCGAGCGTCGTCCGACCGCGATCTGCCACTCTCCGTGATCCACGTGGACGCGCTCTATCGACCCGTACCGCCCGTCGAGTATGACGACGACGGCTATCCGGGATCGGACAGCAAAGTGATCGAGAGCATGCGTCACCTGGCGACGACCGTCTATGGCTACTACACGCTCGAGACCTGGTTCTCGGATCGGCCGGAAACGCTGGTGGCAAAGGATCTGGTGTTGCTATTCGAGGAAGGTAATCGCGCTGCGGCGTTGGCGCCGGACCTGATGGTGATTTTCGATGCCGGCACGTCCGACAGGTCGTCCTACAAGGTCTGGCAGGAGGGCGACAGGGTTCCGGATTTCGTGCTGGAGGTGCTCTCCAAGAGTACTTGGCGCAAGGACCTCCGGGTCAAGCCGGGACTCTACGCGGCGTTGGGCGTGCGCGAATTGTGGCTCTTCGAACCGTTCGGTTTGGACTTGGTGGGCCACAGCCTCCGTGACGGCGCCTACGAGAGCATCCGACCGCTCCCCGACGGCGGACTGCCGAGCCGGGCGCTCGGGCTGGAAGTCGTGGTCGAGGGAGACAAGTTTCGCTTCCGCGACCCTGGCACTGGCCAGATCCTGCCCGACCATACGCAAACCGAAATCCTGCGTCGGCAAGCCGAGACGGCGCGCGACAAAGCCGAGACGGCGCTGCGAACCGCCGAGGAACGGGCAAGACAGGTCGAGCGACGAAACGCGGAGTTGGAAGCACTGCTGGCGCGGTCCAAGTAGCTTCGCGCAGGGAGTCCCATGCCCCAGCCGACAGGGAATGTCTCGCGGGTGTTCACCGGGTCGGAAACCCGGGCTTTCGACCGGCGCGCCATCGACGAGTTCGCCATTCCCGGCATCCACTTGATGCACCGCGCCGGCCGGGCGGCGTTCGAGGCCCTGCGCGCGCGCTGGCCCGATGCCCGGTCGATCACCGTGATCTGCGGTTCCGGGAACAACGCCGGCGACGGCTACGTCATCGCCGGATTGGCGAAGGACGCCGGACTCGAGGTCCAGCTGGTGCAGGTCGCCGATCCCGATCGACTGACCGGGGACGCCCTCGAAGCCAGCCGTTTCGCGGCGGCCCGTCTCGGCGGGGACATCACGTGGACAACGGACGATTGGTCGGTGCTCGGCGATGTGGTCGTGGACTCGCTGCTCGGCACCGGCGCGAGTGGTGAGGTGCGCGAGGCCTACCAGGCGGCCATCGACCGCATCAACGCCGCCGCCCGCCCGGTGCTCGCCATCGACGTGCCAAGTGGAGTCGATGCCGACAGCGGTGGACTCTTGACCTCCCGCCCGGTGCGGGCGGACCTCACCGTCACGTTCGTGGCCGCGAAACTCGGCTTGGTGACCGGCGGCGCGGTCGACCACGTCGGCGAGGTCCGCTTCGACGACCTCGGTCTGCCGGAGGACGTCTACGACCGTCCCGGGGTGGCCGTACTGAACGGCGATGGACTGGCGGCGCTCGCGAGACGACCGGACGCCCATAAAGGCGATTTCGGGCGGTTGCTGATCGTCGCCGGCGACGCGGACATGGGCGGCGCCGCTCTGCTCGCCGGCGAGGCGGCTCTCAGGGCTGGTGCCGGGCTCGTCAACATCGCCACCCACGAGGCCAATCGGTCGGCGATCCTGGCGCGTCGGCCGGAACTCATGGTGCGCGCGGTACGAACCCCGGCCGACATGGCGGACTTGATGGCCGCTGCCAGCGCCATCGCCGTCGGTCCGGGGCTCGGTCGGCGCGACTGGGGTCGTGAGCTTCTTGGCGCGGCGACGTCGGCGGGGAAACCGCTGGTCGTCGATGCCGACGGCCTGAACGCCGTTGCCGAAACGGGGATGGATCTGCCCGGCGGGACGGTGATCACCCCGCATCCCGGTGAAGCGGGCAGGCTGCTGGGCAGGGACTCGACCTGGGTCCAGGCGAACCGTCCCCGGGCTGCGGCCATGCTGTCGGAGATCGGCGCGGGGGTGGTCGCGGTTCTGAAGGGCGCGGGCACGCTGATCGCCCGAAATGGGACGCTGGAGTCCGTCTGCGTGGACGGCAATCCGGGCATGGCGACCGCCGGCAGCGGAGATGTCCTGACCGGTATCGTCGGCGCTCTCCTGGCGCGTGGCCTGGAACCCGTCGGCGCCGCCGGACTCGGGGTCTGGCTGCACGCCCGGGCCGGCGACGAGGCACGGTCCGGACAAGCGCGAAGCCTGATCGCCAGTGATCTGATCGACGCCCTGAGGCTCGACGAATGAGCGCTGGCGCCGACGCGTACCTGGCGGACGAGGCCGCGACGCTCGCATTCGGCGCGCGCCTGGCCGAGTTCGGCCTCGCGACGGAGCTGATTTGCCTGCGCGGGGAACTCGGTGCCGGCAAGACGACGCTGGTGCGTGGCTACCTCAGGGCCCTCGGGGTTCGGGGGGCCGTCAAAAGCCCGACGTACACGCTGTTGGAAAGCTATGAGATCGGTGCCCGACAGGTCTATCATTTCGACTTCTATCGGATCGACGATCCGCGCGAATTGGACTACATCGGCCTAGACGATTTGATGGACGAACCCGCAGTCAAGCTGGTGGAGTGGCCGGACCATGCCGGCGACCGGCTGCCGGCCGCGCAAGTGGAGATTCGGCTCGATGTCCAGGGAAGGGGCAGACATGTGGAACTCGTCGATCGGCGTTGATCCAACCGACGCGCGGCGGCCCGCCGGGGCGCCCCGGCCAAGGCTCTCGCCAAGATTCCATACGGGCTATCGCAGGGGGCGTTACGGCGCACTCGCGGCGGCGGCGGTTCTGGCCGCGGTGCCGGTCGTCGGCAACGAGCTAGAGGGCGTGCGCATCCACGACGCGCCCGACTCCACGCGCGTGGTCCTGAGTACCCGCGACGCGCCTTCCTACAAAATCCTCAGATTGGCGAATCCGGACCGGGTGGTGATCGACCTGTTCGATACGCACGTCGGCCGGTCCTTCAAGACACCGGTTGCGAACAGCCGCGTGGTGGGCAAGATCCGCTCCGCCTACCGCCAACGGGTCCACTACCGGGTGGTCCTGGATCTCGCCCAATCGGCGACGCTGGAAGAGTTGGTGCTCGCGCCGATCGCGCCCTATCGCCACCGGTTGGTGATCGACCTCTACCCGGAGCGGGTCGAACGGCAGGACGTCGAACCCGCCGTCCGCGCCCCGGAGGGCGAACGGGACATCGTCGTCGCCGTGGACCCGGGGCATGGCGGTGAGGATCCCGGCGCCATCGGTGCCGGTCGCATATACGAGAAGACGGTGGTGCTGGCGATCTCCCGGCAGCTGAAGAGGAATCTCGACGGCATGGCCGGTCTGCGCGCGGTGATGATCCGCACCGGCGACTACTACGTGCCCTTGCGCGGCCGCGTGCAGCGCGCGCAACAGAAATTCGGTGCCGACTACTTCGTCTCGGTCCACGCGGACGCCTTCCGCACACCCCGGGTCAGCGGCGCTTCGGTGTACACGCTCTCCGAACGGGGGGCGTCGAGCGAGACGGCCCGGTGGCTGGCGGAAAAGGAAAACCGCTCGGATCTGGTCGGCGGCTTCGGCCCGGTGTCCTTCGAGGACGTGGACGACGCCGTGGCGCGGATCGTGGTCGACGTGTCCATGGACTCGAAACGCAACCGTAGCATCGAGCTGGCCGAGACCGTGTTGCGCGCCCTCGGCCGCGACGTCAAGCTGCTCAGGAACCGCGTCGGCGAAGCCGGCTTCGCCGTGCTGAAGTCGCCGGTCATGCCTTCCATCTTGGTGGAGACGGGGTTCCTGTCGAATCCGGACGAGGCGCGCCGGCTCGGCACCGCGAGCTACCAGCGGCGCATCGCCCGGGCGATCGCCAACGGCATCCGGGAGTACGCTCGAGACCATCCGCCGGCGGGTACCCTGCTGGCCACGATGAAGGACCACGGCGGGGTTCGCTACGTGGTCAAGCGGGGCGATTCGCTGTCGGTCATCGCCGCCCGCCATCGGATCTCCACGCGCCAGTTGAAGGCGCGCAACGGCATCGTCGGCGACGTCATCCACGTGGGCCAGGAGCTGATGGTGCCTTACGCCGAGGCAAGCGACAGTTGAACACCGGCGACGAGGCGCGGGCACACCACGCCGGCTCGGGACGGATCCTCCCGCTGAGTCAATTCGTCGCCAACCAGATCGCCGCGGGCGAGGTGGTCGAGCGTCCCGCGTCCATCGTCAAGGAACTCGTCGAGAACAGCCTGGATGCAGGCGCTTCGAACATTCGGATCGAGGTGGAGGAAGGAGGAACTAGGCGCATCCTCGTGCGCGACGACGGCATCGGCATCCATCCCGACGATCTCAGACTCGCCGTCGCGCGGCATGCCACGAGCAAGATCGCGGCCGCCGGGGACCTGGCCGGGGTCGAGACGCTCGGTTTCCGCGGCGAGGCCCTGGCCAGCGCGGCGTCCGTCGCCCGGGTCACCATCACCTCGAGGCGAACGGGGTTGGAGAGCGGTTGGCGCCTGGAGTTGGATGGGGGCGCGGAGCGGGGTCACCGCCCGGCGGCGCATCCCCCGGGTACGACGGTCGAGGTCGTGGAACTCTTCTACAACACGCCGGTGCGGCGAAAGTTCCTGAAGACACAACGCACGGAGTTGCTTCACGTTCAGGAAGCCGTTCGTCGAACCGCCTTGGTGAATCCCGGGACGGCCTTCGAGTTGACCACCGGTCCCCGGCCGCTGGAGTCGCTGCCCGCCGGCACGATGGCGGAGCGGATCGAGTCCGTGTTCGGCGAGCATTTTCTCGCGGAGTCGATCGCCATCGACGAGACGGGCGGCGGCATGCGGCTTAGGGGCCGGATCGGCTTGCCGACCCACTCGGACAGCCGCGCCAGCCGCCAGTACTTCTACGTCAACGGGCGGTCGGTGCGTGACCGCCTGGCGGGCCACGCGGTGCGCCAGGCCTACCGCGACGTGCTCTTCCACGGGCGCCATCCCGTCTTCGTGCTGTTTTTCGAACTCGACGCCGAAGGAGTGGACGTCAATGTGCACCCGACCAAGAGCGAGGTGCGGTTCCGCAACAGCCGGGACGTGCACGACTTCGTTTTCGGCAAACTCGCCAAGGTACTGCGGGACCAACGTCCGGGCACCGCTCCCGGTCCCGCAACCACACCCGAAGCGGCAGCGGGACCCGCACCCTTCGCAGCGGACCCGCGCGACGATCCCGCGCAGCGCAAGTTCGCCTTTCGCCACCATCACCCCCGTCGGCTGGATGAACCGAGTCTCGCGCGGCTGTTCAGCGAACAAAACGAACTCCGCGATGCGCCGGCGGCGATGGATGCGCCCCGATCCGCCGACGTGCCGCCGCTGGGCTACGCGGTGGCCCAACTGCATGGCGTCTACATCCTCGCGGAGAACGACCAAGGCCTCGTGATCGTCGACATGCATGCCGCGCATGAGCGCATCACCTATGAACGGCTGAAGGCCGAAGCCCTGGACGGGCAGGTGCACACACAGCGCCTGCTCGTGCCGGTGGCCGTCGATGTCTCCACTGCGGAGGCGGACCTCGTGGAAGCCGGAGGCGCCGAGCTGGAGGGCCTTGGCGTGGTCCTCGAGCGGACCGGACCGTCGAGCATCGCGGTACGCGAGGTGCCGGCGCTGCTGGTCGATGCCGACATCGAGGAACTGGTTCGCGACCTGTTGGCGGATGTCGTCGAGTTCGGCACGACGGACATCATCCGCGAACGCCAGGAACGCCTGCTGGCGGGGGCGGCGTGCCACGCCTCGGTGCGCGCCAATCGCCGGTTGTCCATTCCGGAGATGAACGCGCTATTGCGGGATATGGAGTCCACCGAGAACGCCGGCCAGTGCAATCACGGCCGGCCGACGTTCGTCGTTCAGCCCATGGCGGACCTGGACAGGCTGTTTCTACGGGGGCAGTGATCGACCCGACGCCGCGAACCGAGTCGCTGCGGCGCGCTGTTGTACTACTCATGGGTCCGACGGCCGCCGGCAAGACCGACGCGGCGCTGCGCATCGCCGACGCGGTGGATGTCGATCTCGTGAGCGTCGATTCCGCGATGGTCTACCGGCGCATGGACATCGGCACCGCCAAGCCGGCAAAAGACGTGCTGAGCCGCCATCCCCATGCCCTGATCGACATCCTCGACCCCGACGAAGCCTATTCCGCCGCCCGCTTCGTGGCGGATGCCGACGAGCACGTCCGCCAAGCGCTGGACCGAGGACGTATCCCGGTCCTCGTCGGCGGCACGATGCTGTATTTCCGCGCCTTCAAGTTCGGTCTCAACGAACTCCCCGAGGCCGACGCCGCGCTGCGCGCGAAGATCGCGGCCCGTGGCGGTGAGCTGGGCTGGCCGACGCTGCACCGGGAACTCGAGCAGCGCGATCCGATCGCCGCCGCCCGCATCGATCCCAACAACGGGCGGCGCATCCAACGGGCGTTGGAGGTCCTGGAACTCACCGGACGGCCCCTCGGTTCGTGGTGGGACGAGCCTTCGTCGTCGGCCCGGGAACGCCTCGGGGCGAGCCTCTTCGAGGTCGCCATCGTGCCCCGGGAACGCGGCGAACTTCACGCGCGAGTCGACCGCCGGCTGAGCACGATGCTGGCACGCGGCCTGGTCGACGAAGTGCGTGCCCTGCGCGCGGATCCGGCACTGTCCGTCGATCTGCCATCCATGCGCGCCGTGGGCTACCGCCAGGTCTG
>JAGWBN010000107.1:11268-11592 GCA_021295875.1 Pseudomonadales bacterium | reverse complement strand
TGGCGCGGTTCTTCCGCACGGGGGTCTACCGCCGGGGAACCGTGCACCACACCATCAGCCCCTCCATGGACATCCAGGTCGCGAGCAACCTCGAACGCTACCTGTGGCTCCGCTTCGACCGCGACCCGGAACGCGTCAAGGGGTTCATGGCGGAATTCGCGGCCACCGGAGAAGCCTCGGTCGGCGACGGCGGGCCCGTGGATGCGCGGATCGATGCGATCGCCGTCGACATGGACGAGACCCAGGCGACCATGCGCGACGTGTACACGCGGCTTGGCTACGTGCTCGACCCGCATAGCGCCGTCGGCGTTGCCGGGGCGCGCA
>JAGWBN010000107.1:6705-11065 GCA_021295875.1 Pseudomonadales bacterium | reverse complement strand
GCGCCCTGTGGGGGGCGTTTCTTGTTTTGGCGGGGCCAAAACTCGGCGTCTCACAAATGGCGGCGGGTGGGGCCCGATCCCGGATCCTTGCGGGGGTCGAAGGCGTCGCGCGCGGCTTCGCCGGTGAAGATGAGCAGGGTGAGCATGACCGCCATGGTCAGGAAGGTGGTCAGTCCCAGCCAAGGGGCATGAATGCTGTTGGCGCGGCCCTGGGCCAGCAGACGGCCGAGCGACGGCGAGTCCGAAGGCAGCCCGAAGCCGAGGAAGTCCAGCGAGGTGAGCACGGTGATCGATCCCGTCAGGATGAACGGCAGGAACGTGATCGTCGCGACCATGGCGTTCGGCAGGACGTGCCGCAGCATGATCCTGGCGTCGCCGACGCCGAGGGCCCGTGCCGCCTGGATGTATTGAAAATTCCTTGCCCGCAGGAATTCCGCGCGCACGACGCCGACAAGCGCCATCCAGCCGAAGGCGACGAGCAGGCCGAGCAGCCAGAACACGTTGGACTCCACGAGGCTCGCCAGGATGATGAGGATGAAGAGCGTCGGCAGACCCGCCCAGATCTCGACGAACCGCTGGGCGAAGAGATCGACCTTGCCGCCGAAGTAGCCCTGCACGCCACCGGCGCACACGCCGATCACCGAACTCAGCACGGTCAGGACGATGCCGAACAGAAACGACAGCCGCACACCGTAGATCAGCGAAGCTAGAACGTCCTTGCCGACGGTATCCGTGCCGAGCCAGTGCTCTTTCGACGGCGGGTACGGTGCCGGACCGGGAATGTCGTAGTCGATGGTGTCGTAGCGGAAACGGATCGGCGGCCAGATCATCCAGCCGCCGGCGTCGGCGATGAGCTGCTGGACGACCGGTTCCCGATAGTCCGCTTCGACCTGGAATACGCCGCCGAACTCGGACTCCGCGTGCCGCTCCAACAACGGGAAATAGAACTGGTCCTGGTAGCGAATGACCAGCGGCTTGTCGTTGGCGATGAGTTCGGCGAACAGCGTGACCCCGAACAGCGCCAGGAACAGGCAGAACGACCAGTAGCCCCGCTTGTTGGCACGGAAGTTCGCCCATCTGCCATCTCACGTCTCCCGGGTCTCGAAGTCGATCCGGGGATCGACCAGCGTGTAGGTGACGTCGGCGATCAACTGCGCCACCAGGGCGATCAGCGTGAACACGAACAGCGTGCCGAAGACGATGGGATAGTCGCGCGTCATCACGGCCTCGAAGCCCAACAGCCCGATGCCGTTCAGCGAGAAGATGACCTCGATGAGAATGCCCCCCGTGAACAGTATGCCGAGCAGCGCCGCAGGGAACCCGGCGATGACGATCAGCATGGCGTTGCGGAACACGTGGCCGTAGAGGACGCGTCGCGGGGCCAATCCCTTGGCCTGGGCGGTCAGCACGTACTGCTTGCCGATCTCGTCGAGGAACGAGTTCTTGGTCAGCATGGTCAGCGTCGCGAAACTGCCCGCCGCCATCGCCGCCACGGGCATGGCGAGGTGCCAGACGCGATCCTTGACCTGTTCCCAGACGCTGAGTTCCGAGTAGTTCTCCGAGCCCAGTCCGCGCAGCGGGAACCAGTCGAAGAACTCGCCGCCGCAGAACACGATGATCAACAGCATCGCCAGGACGAAGGCCGGAATCGCGTAGCCGACCAGGATCACCACGCTGGTGAACACATCGAACGGCGTGCCGTCGCGGATCGCCTTGCGAACGCCGAGGGGAAGCGAGATCAGGTAGACGAGCAGCAGCGTCGCACCGCCCAGGGACAGCGACACCGGAAGCCGATCGACCACCAGATCCACCACGGGCACGTCCTGGTAGAAACTGTCGCCGAAGTCGAAGGTGAAATAGTCCCCCAGCATCTTCAGGAAACGGATGTGCGCCGGCTTGTCGAAGCCGAACTGCTTTTCCAGTTCCTTGATCAGATCCGGATCGATGCCCCTGGCGAACTCGTAGCTGCTGCTCGGCGCGCCGGCGTCCAGGCTGCCGCCACCCCCGCCCCCGGCGATCGCCGCCGTCGCGGTGACGCCCTCGCCCTGGATTCGGGCGATGGCTTGATCCACGGGGCCACCGGGAGACGCCTGGATGATGGCGAAGTTGACGAGCAGGATGCCGATCAGCGTCGGGAAGATGAGCGCGATCCGGCGAAGGACGTACCAGCCCATCGTTGATCGCCTTAACTTCCGGCGAGTGCGGCGTCGATCCGCGCACTCTTGTCACGGTCGAGCCACCACAGCATCGGAAACCCGGTCCAGTTCATGTGCTCGACGCCCAACGGGGGATGTCCGAAACGGTCCCAATAGGCGAGCTTGCGTCCCACCGGATAGCCGTCGGGGATGACGTAGAAATTCCACAGCAGCACGCGGTCGAGCGCTCGCCCGGCGGTGTTCATCTCGTCTTCTGTGGTGGCCGCCACGATGACCTCGACCAGGTGGTCGACCACGGGATTCTCGATGCCCGCGTAGTTCGTCATGTTCGGCCTATCGGCGTAGCGAGAGGTGAATTGACCGCGAATCCGCGCCGGGCGCGGAATCCTGAAGGTATAGAGTTTGCGCATGGTCGCGTCGTAGTCGTAGGTGCGCAGCCGATTGACCATCAGGTTGTTCTCCATGCGCCGCAGCACCGCGTCGATGCCGAGTCGCTCGAGGTTGTCCACGAACGGGGTCAGCATGCGTTCGTGGTTTCCGGATGAGACCGCCAACTCGAACGTGAGCGGTTCCCCGGTTTCCTCGTGGACACGGACGAAGTCCTTGACGACCCAGCCGGCTTCGACGAGAAGCGCGTCGGCGGCCCGCAGGGTCTCGCGATTGCGGCCGAACGGTTCGTTCTTCGGCAGTTCCACGGGATGCGTGAACACCCGCTCGGGGACCTGGCCGCGAAACGGTTCGAGAAGCACGAGTTCCGCTTCGCTCGGCAACCCCCTGGCCTGCATTCCGGAGCGCATGAAGTAGCTGTTGTTGCGGTCCATGCCGTGGTGCCAGTAGACGCGGTTCGCCCACTCGAAGTTGTACGCCAGCGTCACCGCCTCGCGAACGCGAACGTCCTTGAATACCTCGCGCCGGGTGTTGAACACCAGGGAGTAGTGCATGCCGTAGGACGTCCCCATCGTGTAGGTCTCCTTCAGGAACAGACCCCGGCGAAAGCCGTCGAAGTCGTACGCGGTCGCCCACGTACTCTCGTTCTGATCCCGGTAGTAGTCGAAGACGCCTGCGCGGAGCGCCTGGAGCATGACGTTCTCGTCGAAGAAGTAGAGGACCTCGATGCGGTCGAAGTTGTAGTAGCCGACCGCGATGTTGAGATCACGGCCCCAATAGTCCGGGACCCTCTCGAAGACGATCTTGTGGCCCGCCTCCACTTCCGCGATCCGGTACGGTCCGTTGGCCAGGGGTGGCTCCAGGGTAGTCTCGTCGAACGGCCTGTTCTCCCAGTGGTGTTTGGGAAGCGGCGTGAAACCGGCCGTCTCGATGATCAGCTGGGGCGTCTTCTCGGCATCCTCGGCGATGACGAACTTGAACGACTTCGGCCCCAGCCGGTGCAGCGCGACGATCTCCCGGTAGACGCTTCGCCAGCTTATGGAGGCTTCGGCCTTGATCTTTTCGAAGGTCCAGACGACATCGTCCACGGTCACCGGCTCGCCATCGTGCCAGTAGGCATCGTCGCGCAGCGTGTACGTGACCCAGCTGTAGTCGTCCGCCACTTCCACGCTCTCCACGAGCAGACCGTAGTAGGACGCCAACTCGTCTTGCGAAGCCAGCATCAGCGGCTCGTAGATCGCGGAAGCGATCCGCGGATCCATGTAGACCGAGAGGATCCCCTTGTCGACGTAGGGGTTCAGGTTGTTGAACGTCGACACGACCGCCATTCTGACCGTGCCTCCCTTGGGCGCATCCGGATTGACGTAGTCGAAGTGCGCCATGTCCTTCGGATACTTCAGGTTGCCGAAATACGCGAACCCATGGCTCGGCTCGGTCGCCGCCACGAAGGTGGAAGTGCAGACAAGCAGCCCGACGAAAGCGGTTGAGAGGCTGCAGATCACCGGCTCGTCACCGGAACAGCCAGCGCGCCCTGACGGGCGCGTTCGAGTTTTTGCTTCGCAAAAACATCGGCGCGGGTATGGACGAACCTGCAGTCACCGGAATAGCCATCTCAGGGTATCGGCGAAGAGGGCACCGCCGTGGCGGAGGTTGTGGCCGCCGGTGCCGAATTCGAAGCGGTAGTCGTAGCCCGCGAAATCCAGGGCGGCCGCCATCTCCCGGTTGGCGAGCGGCCAACTGCCGAAGATGATGTCGGCGTCGTTCTCGCCGCTCTGCAGGAACACCCGAAGCGGCTTGCGCGGCGTGCTGCGGACCAG
>JAGWBN010000107.1:0-6691 GCA_021295875.1 Pseudomonadales bacterium | reverse complement strand
GAGCCGCAGTGGCTGATCACGCGGCCGAACAGGTCGGGACGATGCCAGGCGGCATTGAAGGCGCAGATGCCGCCGCTCGAGATGCCGCAGACGGCGCGCCGCGCCGGATCGGCGTCAAACGGCCGCCCGACGGTTTCCTCGGCGAGCGGCAGCACATCCTCGTCGAGGAAGCGGGCGTAGTCGGGCTTCAGCGAGTCGTACTCGATACTGCGAGTGTCCCGGCGGGCGCGTTCGCTCGCGGGGACGCCGTTCCGGGCGCCGGGCATGACGAAGACCGCGACCAGCGGATCGAGTTCGCCGGCCGCGACCAGGTTGTCGAGCACCCTCGTGGCCCGCACCGGACCGTTCCGGTCCAGGTAGTACGCGCCGTCGTTGAACACCAGGAGCCCGGGAGGATTGTCGAGCTGGTCGAGCCCCGACGGCGTGTACACCCAGATGTCCCGGCGGGTGCCCGGGAACACGGTGCTCGCGTCGTAGCCGCGAATGCTGCGCACCTCGCCCTCGGCAACCCCTTCCCGCTTCATGGCCTCCGGACAGGGGTGGTAGTGCCCGTCTCCCGGCACGGCGAGGGCTTTGGCGATCTCCGCATTGGCGCGGTTGTTGACGAAGCCATCCGGATTCACCTCGTTGAAATTCCGGTGCAGGCCGAGGCGCTGATAGGTCTCGATGTCCAATGGTCTTTCTTTCCCGTGCCGTCGCCGCACTACCGCAGGTGGTGCATTATTGTCGGTTTGTTCACCCGCAGCGAGGCACCATGGTCGCACCCTTCGACGGCCTCCGCGTCGCCGACCTCTCCACCCGCTTGTCGGGTGCCTTCGCCGCGCGCCTGTTCGGCGACTTCGGCGCCGAAGTCGTGCTGGTCGAACCCCCGGAAGGTCATCCACTGCGCGCCGAGCCGCCGTTTCTCGACGACGAGGCGGGGGTGGACCGCAGTGTCGTCCATGCCTTCTTCAATTGGAACAAGCACTCGGTCATCGCCGCGGCCGAAGCCGAACTCGCCCGCGCCGTGCAGGGCGCCGATGTGGTCGTGACGACCACGGTGGCGCCTTCGTCTGACCTCGCACCGGTATTGGCCGCCCTGCCAGCGCAGACCGTACATCTCTCGGTGACGCCCCACGGCCTGGACGATCCCCTGACAGGGGTCCCGGGCAACAACCTGACGATAAGCGCGCGCGTCGGCTGGTCCTACCTCAACCGCTACGCCGACGAGCCCCCGCTGCAGTTGCCGCGAGACTCGGTGGGCGTCGTCGGCGGCGTCACCGGATTCATCGCCGCCGCGGCCGCGCTCCGGCGGCGCCACGCCACCGACGAGGCCGAGCGGGTGGACGTCAGCGAACTCGAGGCCTTCGCGCTCACCGTTCATCCCTGGGGCGTCGCCTCGGTGTATCACGGCGCCGACGGCTCCAGGCGGCCCGGCGGACGGCGCCGTGGGCAACCGGGGCCGCTCTGGGATCTCGCCGACGGTCGGATGAACCTCGGCCTCGCGGACTTCCACAACTGGCAGGAGGCCATGAACGTCTGCAACCTGCCCGAGATCGGCGCCCGCGAGGATCTCATTCCGGACATCGGCCGGCACTCCCGGGACATGCGCGACGCGGTCTGGGGCCTCGCCGACACCCTTCCCAAGCTCAAACGCTGGGACGTCTTCCACGCGCTGGCCAAGCTGCGCTGCGTCATCGGCGTCGTGCAGGACGTGGAGGACATGCCCGCGAACGAGCAGTTCAAAGCCCGTGGCTTCTTCGTGACGACGGAGATCGACGGCCGCCGGGTGCGCGCCGGGGGTGCGCCGGCGAGGCTGTACCCTTCTCCTTGGCGGGTACACCGCCCGGCACCGCGACTCGGCGGGTGGGAACCGAACGCCGCCGCACCGGCCCCCGACGTCGCGAGTTCCGAAGCATCGGCGGCCGATCTCCGCGCCGGACCGCTCGCCGGCATCCGGGTGTTGAGCTTCGGCCAGGCCTGGTCTGGCACCTTCGGCACCGAACTCTTCGCGCTGCTCGGCGCCGATGTCGTGCAGATCGCGTCCACGAAGCATCCGGACTCCTTTCGCCGGATCAGCAACCGGGTGCCGGCCGGGGTCGTCGACGAGTCACGCCGCCAGCACGTCGCCAACACCCAGGGACAGTACAACTCGGTCAACCTGCACAAGCGCGAAGTGAATCTCGACCTCACCCACGAGCGGGGTCGGGAAATCCTCTGGCGCCTGCTGCGGCGTTTCGACATCGTCGCCGACAACTTCCGACCCACCGTGCTGCCTTCCTGGGGAATCACGCTGGAGAAGCTCCACGAGGTACGACCCGGCATGATCTGGGCGTCCATCTCCGGCTACGGCGAGGACGGTCCCTACCGCGACTACCCGGCCAACGGCAACACCACCGAACCCATGGCCGGGCTGGCGTCGCTGAACGGCTACGAGGGCGACGGCGGCATGAACACCGCCGGCCTGATTCCCGACCCGATCAGCGGCTACTTCCTGTGCGCCACGGTGATGGCGGCCCTGGCGCACCGCGACCTCACCGGTGAAGCCCAGCGGGTCGATCTGTCCATGATGGAATCGGTTGCCGCGTCCATCGGCGACGCGGTGCTCGAATACGACGCCACCGGCCGCAAACCGGGACCGCGCGGCAACCATCACCCGCGCATCGCCCCGCACAACACCTACCCTGCCGTGGACGACGAGTACCTGGCTCTCGCCGCGGAGACCGAAGCGGCTTGGAACGCCCTCAAGACGTTCGTCGGCGATCCGCGTCTCCATGACGACCGTTTCGCGACGAACTACGCGCGCAAGGCCAACGAGGCGGAACTGGATGCGATACTCGAAACCTGGTGCCGGCGGCAGCATGCCGAAGAAACGGCGGAGAAGCTTGGCCGCGCCGGCATCTGCGCGGCGCGGGTCGTACCGCTGGCGGAGGTCTACGCCCGCCCCGATCCTCACTTCGCCGCCGCCGGCTTCATCACCGGGGTGGAACATCCCGAAGCCGGTCGAAACTGGATGCCGGGCAGGCCGTGGCGGTTCTCCGCGGCGCCTTCCGAGCCCATCCGGCCGGCGCCGTGCGTGGGCCAGCACAGCCGCGAGGTCTTTGCCCAGGAACTCGGCATGACCGACGCCGCATACGCCGAACTCCTGGCAGCGGGCGTCACCGGCACGCTCGACGAAGTGGCTTCCACCCGGAGTTGACCGGCATGAGCGGCCCGACGCCGTCGCCCGAATCACATCTCTCCGGTGTATGCGCGCCGTGGCTTGCCCGGTTCGCGCTCGGCGCCGGGTTCGCTGCGGCGTCCACGGTCGTGGCGGCGGAGTCCGACGCCTGGCAGCGCGTCGTCGAGCAGACGATGGCGGAGACCTGCGCGATCCGCAACCTGCCGCTCAAGAGACCCGTGGCCGTGCGTTCGATGTCGAGGTTCCAAGGCGGCTACACGGAGGGGATCGGCAGTACCGTGTGGGAAGCCGAGTTCGCCGATGCGTGGCGGGACGGGTGGTGCGCCCTCGGCGTCTATTGCGCACCGAAGGGCAGAACCGGCACTGGCCAGGGCGGGGCGACGTCCAACCAACCGGGACTGTACGACGTGGCGGAGAACGCGCTGTACATCGACACCGCCGCCGACGCGCGCAGCACCGTCGCGCACGAATTCGTCCATGCCCTGCAGCACCAGAACTTTCCGGACATGAACGCGCTCCACCTCTGGTACAACCGCGACCTGGCCGCCGCGGGCAATACCGTGATCGAAGGTGGTGCCCATGTCGTCGGCTGGTCGTTCAGCAGCCAGGAACGGGTGCGGCTGTGCCTGATGACGCCGGAACCGGGGGAATCCGGACGGCCCCGCTGGTGGGACTGGGAGCCCAACGCCTTCAAGGCCCACGAGGTGTTCCCCCATGCGTTCGGCCCGGAGATCGCGCTGGCAAACCTGCTCGACGAGGGCACGGACGGTCTCGACGCGCTGCTCACGGACCCGCCGCTGTCGACCCTCGCCGTGCTTGAACCCGCCGCGGCCGGGCCCGTCGACTTCATCAAGCTTCCCGTCGACGCCCTCGCCGGTGCCCTGTCCGAGCGGAACTGCGAGATGGGTCTACGCAACACCGCCGGCGCGGTGGGCATCTGGGGACTGCTGCGCCAACACGGCGACGCGGACGCGGCAAGGGCCGAGATTCCCGCCTTCGTGACGGACTGGGCGGGTGATCGATTCGTGCACTACCGCTGCACGGACGAGGACGACGAACTCGCCTGGCTGTCACGCTGGCGCACGACCGAAGCCGCCTTGGAGTTCGCCACGCGCATCCGAAAAGTCGCCGCTTCGATGGTCGAATACGGCGGCGTGCTCGGCGCCGAACCTGCCGTCGTCGTCCGCAACCAGGCGGTGATCGTGCTTACGCCCGGACTCGAGGGTCTGCTGGACAGCGTCGCCGAAGCGGAAACCCGCACCTTTTCACGCTACCGAGGGTGGATCGCGAGCGGCTGCTTTCCCCAGGACACCTGTTACAACCCCTTGAACGAGACGGAAAGCACATCGACTGGCGACCTGCCCGCCATGTGTACCGAGAGTGTGCGTCGCGGAAGGTCCGCACCTCCACCGTCCGGATTCGTTGCCTGGCTCGAACGTGTCCGGCAGGCGAGAAACGAGCCCGCACCCCTGATCGCCGGGGCCGCCGAACTATCCGAGGTCGCCGGAAGGCTGGCCGTCTTCTGCACCCGCAACGCGGCGCGCAACACGGATCAGAAGACCGCCTGCCGCGCCGCGTACGGCGGCGTCAGCTACCTGCTTCGGCTCGACGCCGAGCCCGATTGGCGGCTGCTCACGCGCTGCATCGACGACACGGAACTCCGCCATTGGCTGGAAGACGCCTACTTCGCGGACTCCCCACGGGCCTTCGCGTCCTCGGCGGTTGTCCCGGCGACCTACGGGCCGGTGCTAGCCGCGCAGGCCTTCGACGCCGATCCCGTAGCTGGATTGAGCGGGCTGCTCGATGCGCCGCCGATGTCTTCCCTGCAGGTGCTTCGGCCGGATCTCTCGGCCGCCATTGAACTCATCGGCCTGCCGCGCGCGGAACTTGCCGCCCGCGGTTGCCACGTCGACGCAGCCGACTCCGAAGGCGTCCTCGGCATCTGGAACCTCGCCATGGACTCCGACGTCGCAGTGGAGGAGGACAACATGCCCTCGTACCTGCTCGACTGGCGTGGTGACCGCCAGGCGTTCCTCCGCTGCAAGGACGACGACCGGTCCTCGAGCGGCCGGGTCTGGATCGGCCGCTGGCGCAGTCCGGAAGCGGCGGCGAGTTTCGCCCAGACCTACCGGGCACTCGCGCCGGCGGCATTCGAAGAGACCGGGCTCGACGCTTCCGCCGAAGTGCATGTCGAAGAGGGGACCGTGTGGATCGTGCCGCCCGCCCTCGCCGAACTGACTCCCCTATTGCGCGAGGAGACCGAGTTCCGGTCGTATGCCGACTTCCGCGACTGGGTGGCAGACGGCTGCTTCCCGCAATCGTCTTGCAACTGACCGGTACCGGTGGCCGCTGACCGGGACACGGACGTCATCGTCCTGGGCGGTGGCCACAACGGACTGGTGTGCGCCTGCTATCTCGCCAAGGCGGGCTTGGGCGTCCGGATACTGGAACGGCGCGCCATCGTCGGTGGCGCCGCGGTCACCGAGGCGTTCCATCCGGGCTACCGCAACTCCACGGCGAGCTACACCGTCGGCCTGTTGTCGCCGGACGTGATCCGCGACCTCAACCTGAAGGCCCACGGCTGCCGCTTCGTGCCGCGCCCGGTCGCCAACTTCCTGCCGTTGTCCGACACCGAATCGCTGACCGTCTTCAACAGCGATGCCGAGACCGCGCGCGAGTTCGCCCGCTTCTCCGTCCCCGACGCGCAGGCGTTGCCGGGATTCCGGGTCATGGTTCGGGACATCGGCAGCGTCGTGCGGCGTCAGATGGACCGGACCCCCCCGAACATCGGTGGCGGCGTCGCCGACCTACTGAACGCCGGCCTCGCCGCCATGGACGCCAAGTCGCTTTCCATGACCCGACGACGGGATCTCGCGGACCTGTTCCTGAAGCCCGTCGGCGAGGTACTCGACGCGGCCTTCGAGAACGAACACGTCAAGGCGGCACTGGCCTTCGACGCCGTGGTCGGCAACTTCGCCTCGCCCTATGCCTCGAGCACCGCCTACGGGCTGCTGCACCACGCCCTCGGCGAACTCGACGGCGTGCGCGGCGCCTGGGGACACGCCATCGGCGGCATGGGCGCGATCACCCAGGCCATGCTCCAGGAGGCGCGCAACCTCGGCGTACACGTCCAGACACAAGCCGAGGTCACCCAGGTGATCGTGGAGCGGGGACAAGCCGTCGGGGTCGCGCTCGCAGACGGCACCACGCACCGGGCACGCGTCGTCGCCGCCAACGTCGCTCCCAAGCTCCTGTACCGGGACCTCGTCGAGGACACCCACCTCGACGACGGGTTCCTGCGCCGCGTCCGCGCCATCCGCACCGAGTCCGCGACGCTCAGGATCAACGTCGCCCTCGCCGAACTGCCCGACTTCACCTGCCGGCCCGGCACCGATGCGCAGGACCATCACCGCTCGGGCATCCTCATCGGGCCGACGATGCGCTACCTGGAAGAGGCCTACCTCGATGCGCGACGGGGCGACTGGTCGAACTCGCCGGTCATCGAGATGCTGATCCCGTCGACGGTGGACG
>JAGWBN010000106.1:25140-28341 GCA_021295875.1 Pseudomonadales bacterium | reverse complement strand
CGCCTGCAGGCGTATGCGTGCGAGGTGGCGTCGACGCTCGCCGGAGTTCACGGCTACATCTTCGCCGACCGTTCGCCGAGCTGCGGTCTCGCCGGCGTCAAGGTCTTCGATGCCGGTGGTTCCTTCCAGCGTACGGGGCAGGGCGTCTACGCCTCGGCCGTCCTGGCCGACCACCCGGACATCCCCGCCGTGGATGCGGAAACGCTCGCCGACGAGAACGTGTTGCTCGACTTCGCCGTTGCCGTGGTTGCGCGAAGCGGCGAGGGATCCCTTCGCAACGGCCGGCTTCGCGACGCTTTACGGGAAGTGCTCCACGCGGACTGAGTGCTCCACGGAGCACTGAGCCAGCCCGAGCCTGGACTATTCGACCACTCTTTCGCGCCACTTTGTTTGGCGCAGTAAGCCAGAACGCGCCAAATGAACACGCGCTCCTTGCCGAGAACCTGCTTCGCTTGGCGTGACGTCGGACAGCTGGCGGGTTAACCCGCCGCCTTGACGATCACGCCACAGGCTTCCCTCGCGCCGCCTGCGCAACCCGCTTCTTCGCCGCCCGGGCAGTAGGAGTCCGGGTCGACGTGGATGATCAACGCGCTGCCGTCTTCATCGAACAGCGACAGCGGACCGTCCGACAGCGCGACCCGGGTGGTGATCGTGCGGAGCCTGCCACTGCCCAGCGGGGTTCCGTCGTCGAGGGTGACGTCGCCGCCCATGTTGGTGATCTCGATGTTCACGAGGTCCCCCGCATGGAACGGATGGTTGCCGTCGGGACTCGAATGGCCGTGGGGACCCGGGTCGAAGTGGCCCTTGGCCGCCGAACAGGGTTCGCACTGGCCGGTCTCGTGGATGTGGACGGCGTGCTTGCCCTCGGTCAAGCCGGCACGGATCCCGATTTCCACCTCGACGACCTTGACGCCCTCGTCCGAGGCACGCTCGGTCAATCGCGCCCGACCGATCGTCCGCCCCGTGTCGCAGCGCTTGATGACGGTGGTGGCCGTGACGGCGCGGGATTCCGCGTCATTGGTTGCACCCTCGGCTTGGGCGCTCGCGGCACCGGCCCAGACGACGGCGCAAGCCGCGATGCCCAACGTGATCGTCTTCATCTTCGATTCCCCCAGGATGCGGCAACCCGCGTGACGTCGAACATCCGCGCGGACCGACTTGGATCGTCGGTGCCAGTGGCGGGGTTGTCAAGGACTGCGCGCCTACGTGAGACGCCGGTGAACGCTCTCGGGTTACATCATGTCGCGGTCGCTTCCCGGTCCTTGTCGACGGCACGCCAGCGCCGGGTCGCCTCGTTCAGTCCCTGCTGCCGGTAAAGGGCCGCGTAGCGTCCATCCGCCGCCATCAGTTGGCGGTGATCGCCAGCCTCGACGATGCGGCCGCCGTCGACGACCAGGATGCGCGTCGCGTTGCGGATGGTCGACAGCCGGTGGGCGATGACGAAGCTGATGCGTCCCTTGAAGATCTCGGCCAGCGCGCGCTGGATGGCGAGTTCGGTCTCGGTGTCCACCGACGACGTGGCTTCGTCCATGACGAGTATCTGCGGATCGGCGAGGATCGCCCGCGCCAGCGACACCAGTTGTTTCTGGCCTGCCGACAGCCGGCTGCCGCCTTCCCCGGCCGGGGTGTCGTAGCCCTGTTCCAGGGCGGCGATGAAGTGATGCGCCTCGGCGAGGCGCGCGGCCTCGACCACTTCGTCATCGGTGGCGCTCAAGCGGCCGTAGCGGATGTTGTCGCGGATGGAGCCGCTGAACACGTGGGCGTCCTGCAGCACCATGCCGAGGTTCGACTGCAGCCAGTAGAGGCTCCGGTTGCGGTAGTCCGTGCCGTCGATCAGCACCTGTCCGGCCGTGGGCTCGTAGAACCGGCAGATGACGTTCACGAGCGTGCTCTTGCCGCCGCCGGTGGGACCGACGATGGCGATGGTCTCGCCCCGGTGGGCGACGAGGTCGATGTTCTCGAGCACCGGCTGTTCCGGGTCGTAGGCGAAGCCGACCCCTCGCAGTTCGATGCTTTGGATACGTGCCCGGCCACCGTCGGCGGCGAAGCGCCCGAGGCGTCCATCCTCGGACTCCCGGGTCACCATCAGCGCGCGCAGAACGCTGTCGGAGTCCTGGATCTCGGGTTGTGCGTCAATCACCGACAGGACGCGTTCCGCCGCCGCCTGGGCCATCTGCAGTTCGATGAACCACGACGACATGATCTCCGCGGGCCAGAAGAAGTTGCGCGCCAGCATGGTGAACGCGACCACGGTACCGGCACCGATTAGGCCGAGGTAGACGAACGATCCGCCCACCGTCAGGACGACGTTGACGGCGACGGATGCGATCACGAGCACCAGTGGCAGGTATACCGCCGCGAGCACGAGGTTGCGCACCGACGCCCGGTACATCCGGTCGGTGAGGACGCCGAACTGCCTGGCGTTGGCACCCTGGCTGACGAAGGTCTTGCTGGTCAGCACCCCCATGATGGACTCGTTGAACGACCCGGTGATCTCCGAGTTCGTGCTGCGCACCAGGCGTGCGCTGTGCAGGATGCGGCGGTGGAACTTCACCGACACCCACCACACCGCCGGCAGCACCATCATCACCAGGAGCGCCAGGCGCCATTCCATCACCAGCATGGCGCCCACCAGGCCGATCATGATCGTGCATCCCCAGACCAGGTCGACGAAGCCCCAGGAGAGAATGCCGGTCAGCCGGTCGCAGTCCGCGGTGAGGCGTGCCATCAGCCAACCCACCGGACGCCTGTCGAAATACGAGAACGACAGCCGCTGGAGGTTCTGGAACGCATCGAAGCGGATGTCGTGGCTGACGAAGCAGCTCACCCGTCCGGCGATCCACTCGAAGCCGCCGATGGCCAGTGCCACCACGAGGTAGAGCGTGCCCCACAGGCCGAAGGATGCGTCCATGCCGTTCTGCTGGACGTCGTCCACCACCCACTTGGTGAACAGCGAGTAGCAGACCTCCGCGGCCGCAGTGGCGATCGCGGCGACGATCAGGAAGGCGAGTTCCCGCCGGTAGACCAGCGCATAGCGGAACAGGCGCTTCCACATGTCGATCTGCACCCGCCCCGGGGTGTCGTCGAAGCCGTCGTCGTGTTGTTCGTCGTCATACGGCATCGGATGTCTCCGTGAGGTCCCTCTCGATGGCCTCGTCCAGGGCGCCCTGGATCTCGCACAGTCGCCGGTAGGGACCGGAC
>JAGWBN010000106.1:17112-25014 GCA_021295875.1 Pseudomonadales bacterium | reverse complement strand
AGGGCGGCCATGATTTCGCCCTCGGTACCCGTATCGACCGCGGACAGTGCATCGTCGAGGACGAGAATCGGCGGTTCCACGAGCAAGGCCCGCGCCAGGGCGAGGCGCTGGCGTTGGCCGCCGGACAGGGTCACGCCGCGTTCGCCGACGCGGGACCGATACCCCGCCGGGAAGCCGACGATGGCGTCGTGAACGGCGGCTTCCCGGGCCGCGGCCATCATCTCGTCGTCGTCCGCGTCGGCGCGGGCGATGCGCAGGTTGTCCGCCACGGTGCGCGAATACAGGAAGGGATCCTGCATGACGATGCCAAGCTGGCGACGCAGCCAGTGACGGTCCACGTCGCGGACATCGAGGCCGTCGATCAGGATGCGTCCCGACTGCGGTTCGTAGAGCCGGGCCAGGAGGCGAATCAGGGTGGACTTGCCGGCACCCGGCGGACCGACGATGCCGACGGTCTCGCCGGCGGGGACGTGCACCGAGAGATCCCTGAGCACCGGTCGACCCGGCTCGTATTCGACGGTCAGGTTCTCGAGAACGAGCTCCCCCCGGGCCCGCGCGATGGGCGGCACCGGATCGCGGCTCTCCTCCTCGGCCAGAAGGACGTGGTTTATGCGTGCCAGGGAGACCATCGCCTTGCCGGATTCGTTCAGCACCTGGCCGAGGTGCCGCACCGGCCAGATCACCATGGTCACCTGCATCATGAAGGCGAACAGTTCGCCCACCGTGAGCGAGCCGGCGGCGAGGAACATGCCGCCCGCGATCAGCACGATGCACACCTGGGCGGTGCACAGGAAGTCGCTGACGGCCCAGTAGACGCCGCTCAAGCGGTTAAGCCGTTCGCGGTTGTCCCTTAGGGCCAGACTCTTCGCACCGAAGTGTTCGACTTCGTAGGCTTGGCGGGCGAACGCGCGGACCACCCGGATGCCGGTCAGGTTCTCCTGCAGGCGGGCGGTGAGCGCGCCCTCCGCTTCGTCGGTGATCTTGAACTGCGCACGGACCTTGGCGAAGAAGTAGTAGGCGCCGGCGATGATGAACGGCATGAGCACGAGAGCCAGGCTCGCGAGCCGGGCGTCGCGGGCGAACAGGATCGGGGTCAGCACACCGAGCAGCAGGAACGAGCGACCGATCTGCACCACCTGCGAGGACAGGAAGACCCGCACCGTCTCCACGTCCGAACTGCAGCGCTGGACGAGATCGCCGGTGTCCGCCTGGTCGAAGAAGCGGGCCGGCAGATGTTGCATGCGTTCGTACATCGTCTCGCGAAGCCGGCGGGCCAGCGCCTCCGACGCGATGGCGGCCCAGCGCCCCTGCAGGTACTGGCACGCGGCACCGAGTGCGGTGAGGCCGATGCCGGCCACGGCGGAGAGGACGAGATAGGCGACGTACGGTTCAGCGCCGACGGATGCCGCCAGCGCGGTGGCAGCTTCGACGAGCACGACCGCGCCCTGCGCCAGGTCCTGGGTGTTCACCACGTCGAGGACGTAGCCGCCCACCAGTGGCACGCTGAGCATGAAGGCGCTCGCGAGGCCGGTGACGGCGATGGCGGCCGCATACCGCAGGCGTTGACCGGCGGTGATTCGCCAGAGGTTTCTTGATGTGTTCTTGTTCACGGATCGGCAACCGGATGGTTGGTCAAGGGCACCCGCGCTTGCACATGCCGGGCGCCGCCAATGCGACGGGGCGGTCGGGACGCAAAGGCCGATTGATTTTGCGAAGGGCGAGCTTCGCGGCTTGATTGAACCCGCCTGAAGCGGGCGGACGGCCTAGGGCTGGAGCGCTCTCGTCGCGGTTAGAGGCGAGTTTGGATCAAGCTTCATGGCAACTTGCTCCCAGGTTCGGCCGGAAAGGAGCGCGGACTATACGCCGCTTCGCGGAAAAGGGACAGCTACGTCGTGACCCGTCGTGAGAAGCGCCCCATACCCGGGACGGCGGTTCGCATTCGCTGTGCGTTGCGGACAAAACCGGCTTTGCTTTCCGGCGCGGTAGTGGGCGAACATCGGCGGCTGTGCCAAGCGAACCCAACATGGCCACGCCTCAGCGGGACCCGGACACTGACCCGCTGTCCCTGATCGCGGGATACGGCGACAGGGCGCTCGTCGAGTCGCCGCCGCCGATGACCCTCTGGCGGATGGTCGTGCTGGCGTGGCGTACCTGGCCGTACATGTGGCCCATGCGCTTCCACCTCATCGTGCTCATCGCGCTGATGTTCTCCGGTGGAGTGACCGGACTCGTCGGCTACTTCGTCGGCGTGGATCTGTTCACCAACAAGGTTCTCGTTGGCGAAGGACTCCAACCCATCCAGGCCACGGTGTTGTTCGTCGGCGACGAATACATCACGACGGACCCGCAGAAGCTCGGCAAGTTGCGTACCGCCAAGGGCGAGACCAAAGGCAAGGGCAAGGGCAAGGCACCCGTCAGCGTATCCACCGGCGAGGTGGATGACGAAGCCTCTGGCCTGGTCGGACAGGAGCAGGGCGCGGATGATGCGGCGGGTTCCGCCGTCGAACCCGAACTGACGCGCGAGCAGCGCCGCACGGTTCGCAACCGCCTGGTGATCTGGGGCATCGTCGGAGGAATCTTCGGCACCCTGTTCGGATCCGGCTTCTGGTACTACAGCACGTGGATCTGGCAGTGCATCAACCAGAACCTCCGCGTCGCCATGATCGAGCGGGCGGAATCGCTTTCGCTCCGCTATCACGACAACAACCGCGTCGGGGATGCCATCTTCCGGGTCTACCAGGACAGCGCGATGATCGTGAACCTCATCCAGAGCGCGATTTTCGCGCCGGCGACGGCCCTCTTCGGCGTCGCCAGCGGCATCGTGATCGTCGGTGCCTTCGATCCCTGGTTCGCGCTGCTCGTGGTACTGGTCGGCATTCCGACCACCTGGGTGATCGTCAAGTCGACGTCGCGCATCCGCCGTCGCGCGCTGGCCAACCGCATCGCCAACAGCCGGCTCACGTCGCGCATCCAGGAGGCGTTCGGGGCGATCAAGGTGGTCAAGGCGAACCGTGCGGAAGGGCGGATCTTCGAGCAGTTCGACGAGGACTCCCGGCGTGCTCTGAACGCGGCCTATTTCCTTCGCCTCGACATGGTCCTGATCACCCTGGTGGTGGCCCTGCTTGGAACCAGCATGGTGATCGCCTCCGAGTACGTCATGGTGTCCTTCGTCATCGAGAATCGGGAGACGTTTGCGGGTGCACTCGTGGCCGGCTTCGTCGGCTTCGTGCTGTGGAACTACGGAGCGGTCGAGATCGCGCGGGGCCAGGTTGGCGGCCTTTCGGGAAGTGCGCGGGGTCTGCTCGGCACCTGGATGCGGATGCAGGACCTCTTCATCGCCCTGGAACGCGCGTTCTGGTTGCTGGACCTCGAACCGGAAGTCACCGACCCCGTCGATCCCGTACCGTTTCCCACGCCCATCGAGAGTGTCGCCTGGCGGCGTGTTCACTTCGGCTATGCCCCGGACGCCGAGGTGCTCCGCGGTGTCGATCTCGAGGCCCGTGCGGGCACGGTGACGGCCGTCGTCGGCGGCACCGGCGCCGGCAAGTCCACGCTGATGACGCTGCTGCTTCGGCTCTACGACCCGGGGTCCGGCACGGTGTCGGTCAACGGCGTGGACCTCAAGGACCTGGCGGTCTCGGATCTGCGGGCGCACGTCGGCATCGCCTTGCAGAAGAACGTCCTATTCGCCGCGAACGTCGCCGACAACATCGCCTTCGGTACCCCGAACGTGGACCGTGCGGCCATCGAGGCGGCGGCGCGGGTCGCCTGTGCGGACGAGTTCATTGTCGACATGGCCAACGGCTACGACACGGAACTCGGCGAGCGCGGCGGCAAGCTGTCTTCCGGACAGCGCCAGCGGCTGTCCATCGCCCGCGCGGTGGTGCGCGACACGCCGGTGCTCGTGCTCGACGAACCGACGGCATCGCTGGATGCCCGGACCGAGCAGCGCGTTTTGGACAACCTGGCGGCGTGGGGCAGGGGGCGGGTCATCTTCCTGATCACCCACCGGCTGTCGACGATCCGCAACGCCCACCGCATCGCCCTGATCGAGGACGGCCGCATCGCCGAGCACGGCACCCACGACGAGTTGATGGCCCGCGCCGATGGCCGCTACCGGGCCTTCGTGCAAGCCGAGACCACCGGGAGCGCGGTCGCGTGACGGACAACGTCACGACCCCCGGGGGTGCGGGCGTGCCCGAAGGCACCGGTACGACCGGCGAGACCAGCCGCAGCAAGACCCTGGCGTTGCTCGGCGAGGTCGTCGGCAGGAATCGGTTCGACGACCGTGTCGACACCCAATCGGACGTGACGACGGTGGAGGCGCTCGGCGTCATCGGCCGCAGCATCCGTCTCATCGCCGGGGCCAAGGAACTGTTTGCCGCCAAGGTGATGCTCGGCGTGGTCGCGGTTCTGCCGGGGCTGCTGCTGCCGTGGATGGCGAAGATCCTGATCGAAAACGCCATCCTGGGACGCCCCTTCGGCACCACGGAGGTGAACTTCCCGCCCTTCATGAATCCCATTCTCGATGCCGTCCAGGGCCGCGGTCCGCTGGGGATCGCGATGGTCCTGATGATCGTCTACTTCGCCATGCTGGTCCTGTTCGGCAGCCGTTCGGGTGGTACGGGCGCCGGACTGCTCCAAGGTCGCGATGCCGCCACGCAGGCCGAGAACCAGATCAGCGCCGGGGGAAGCCGGGCAGGTGGCTTGTGGGGCCTCGTGGAGTTCATGGTCCATGTCCGGCTGACCCAGACGCTCTGCAATCGGCTGCGCTCCAGGCTGTTCGACCGGTTGACGCATCTGCCGATGACGATCCTCGACGATCAGCGTGCCGGCGACAGCGTCTACCGGGTGCTCTACGACACGCCCATGGCACCCGACCTCGCCTACCGGGTGACCTCGGAGCCCTTCTTCATGGTGCTGGGCGGGGCGCTCAATCTCTACATCCTGCAGTACTCCTACGGGGACGTGTCGCCGCAGTTGGTGTGGATCGCCTGGGCGGCGGTTCCGATCGCCTTCATCACCACCTTTCCTTTCT
Source organism: Pseudomonadales bacterium (assembly GCA_021295875.1). Taxonomy (GTDB): domain Bacteria; phylum Pseudomonadota; class Gammaproteobacteria; order Pseudomonadales; family Azotimanducaceae; genus VXYL01. The sequence goes on along the minus strand of JAGWBN010000106.1, from coordinate 19,976 downwards.
CGGGCGCGCTGCGCAGAACCAACCAGAACAAGCGCGCGGCCGGCTCGGCGACGACCAACACCATGGAAGAATCCATGAGCAGCATCGGGGCGGTGCAGAGCCTCGGTGCCGGCGAGCAGGAGAAGGAGCGTTTCGCCGAACGCAGCCGGGAGTCGTTCCTGCGCGAACGCTACTCCATCGCCGTGATCATCGTCGCGGCAGCCGTCGTCGGCGGTGTCGGCGGCATCGCGGCGATCTACGTGACCATTCTCATCTCCAACGGCATCATCGACGGCGTCATGTCCGTCGGCGACTTCGCGGTGCTGCTCGGCGTGTACTACGGCATCGCAAGCCCCGCCGGCTACTTCGGGGCCATCTGGATCAAGCTGCAGGAGACCATCGCCGCGGCACGGCGGGTGTTCTTCTTCGCCGACTACGAATCCGAGGAAACCCGCGGCGGTGGCCGATCGCTCGCGACTGTGCGCCAGGGCGTCCGCCTGGAGGGTGTCGGCTTCGCCTATCCGAACGGCCACCAAGCGCTCGACCGCGTCGATCTCGATCTCCGGGTGGGCGAGTTGGTGGCCCTGGTCGGTCCGACGGGAGCCGGCAAGACGACGCTCGCCTACATGATCCCCGCCTTGCTGCGGCCGACCGCGGGCCGGGTTCTCGTCGACGGCGTGAATGCCGACGACATCGATCTCGACAGTCTCCGCCGCCAGGTCACCTACGTCTTCCAGGAGCACCTGCTGTTGCCGGAGTCCATCCGCGAGAACCTGCTGCTGGCGAATCCGGCAGCGAGCGAAGAACGGATGCAGGCCGCCTTGCGGACCGCTGGCTGCATGGAGTTCATCGAACGGTTGCCCGACGGCATCGACACCGTGCTCGGGCGCTCCGGCGACACCCTCTCCGTCGGCCAGCAGCAGCGGCTGTCCATCGCCCGGGGGCTGGTCCGGGACTCCAGGATCCTGATCCTCGACGAGCCCACGGCGGCGCTCGACCCGCAGACCGAGAACCAACTGGTGGCGTCGCTGCACGCGGCGGCAAGGGACCGCCTGGTGGTGGTGATCGCCCACCGCCTGTCCACCATCCGCAACGCCGACCGCATCGTCTTCCTGGAGGGCGGCCGGATCCGCGATGTCGGTTCCCACGACGAACTGATGGCCGACCCGGAAAGCGCCTACCGGGAATTCGTGGAACTGCAGGGCGGCGACGGCTCGTCGGGCTGACATGTTCGTTGTCCCTCTGAAAGCCGCGGGAGTCGATCTCGAAGCCGTCGGCGGCAAGGGACGCTCGCTTGGCCGGCTACGAGGTGCCACCGGGTTTCGTCGTCGCGAGTACCGCCTACCGCCGATTCGTGGCGGACAAAGGGCTCGGGGACCGCATCCTGGATCTCGCCCGACCGGCAGTCGCGGACGGTGCCGTGTCGTTCGAGGCCGCGGCCGCAGGCATCCAACAGCTCTTCGCGGCGCACCGTCTGGCCGACGAACTGGTCGCCGAGATCGGCAAAGCGTACGCCGGGTTGGAGGCCGCCACCGTCGCCGTTCGCTCATCGGCGAATGCGGAGGACCTGCCCGAAGCGTCGTTCGCCGGCCAGCAGGAAACCTATCTCAACGTCAGTGGCGCCGAAGCGGTAGTCGCGGCGGTCAGCCCGGGCCATGAACTATCGTCACGAGATGGACATCGACCATGCCGCGGTCGCCATGGCCGTGGTGGTCCAGGCGATGGTGCCGGCCGAGGTCTCGGGCATCCTGTTCACCGCGAATCCGGGCACCGGCGATCGGCACGAGTTGATCGTCAACGCGAGCTTCGGCTTGGGCGAAGCGGTGGTCGGCGGGCAGGTCACCCCGGACACGTTCGTCATCGACCGCGAGACCCTGACGGCGAAGGAGACCGTCATCGGCGACAAGGACCGGATGGTCGTCCCGGATGGCGACCAGGGCGTCCAGATGGAAACCATCGCCGACGACCGACGCGGCCTTTCCTCGCTCGAGGACGAGCAGCTGTCGGCGTTGGCGGCGCTGGCCATCGACGTCGAACGCACCTTCGACGGCGTGCCCCAGGACATCGAGTGGGCCTGGTGCGAAGACCCGGACGGCACGGCCAGGTTCTCGTTGCTGCAGTCGCGCCCCATCACGAACCTTCCCCCGCCGCCCCCTGGGGACGTCGCCTGGCCGGAGATTCCCGGCGCCCAGCTCATGAAGCGCCAGGTGGCCGAGAACATGCCGGACCCGCTGTCGCCGCTGTTCGAGGACCTCTACCTGCGGGCGCTGTTCGATGTGCAGAAGTGGCCCGAAGGCTGGGAGTGGAAAGGCAACGAGACCCGCAACTGGATGAAGAACTTCGTCGTCATCACGGTCAACGGCTACGCCTACCAGCCGATCTACCACGGCGGATCGGGCGACTGGGACAAGCACATGGCCAAGGTTCGCACGGCGCAGGCGAAGCGATCCTGGTGGGCGAATCTCAAGGGCTCATTCGCCATGCGGGAGTTCATGATCACCGAAGCGAAGGGCGGTCCGCTGCCTTCGTGGATCTATTTGTTCGTGCGAACGCTGCGGACGTTCAGGAAGTACCCGGCGATCGTCCGCTGGCAGCGCGAGCAGTTGCCCGACTATCTCGCCGTCATCGGCGAATGGGAGGCGCGGGATCCCGTGGCACTCGCGGACGCCGAACTGCTGGCCGGCATGCAGTCGTTGACCTTGGCGGAGGCCCGATATTGGCTTGCCCTCCGCTCCGTGATCGGCACCGCGAAGTTGACGGACGGCGGCTTCCAACGGTTCCTGGAGGAAAATGCGCCACCGGAAGGTGGCGGGCCCGAAGGCGGATTCATCAGCGGCAGCTTCCTGTCTGGTTTCCCGTCGCGGACACTCGATGCCGAATTCGCG
>JAGWBN010000106.1:4620-16997 GCA_021295875.1 Pseudomonadales bacterium | reverse complement strand
ATCGACACCTACCTCGACGACTTCGGTCGGCAGGTGTTCAACCTCGACTTCGTCGAGCCGGCGCTCGCCGAAGACCCGTTGCCCTTCGCCGTCGGCTTGAAGGCGCTGGTGCGGGACCCCGGGTACGACCTGGCGACCCGCCAGCGGGCGGTGGCCCGCGCCCGGCGGCGAAACTTCGTCGCCGCATTGCGGTTCTTCAGGGGCCGGCGGCGCCTCGAATTTCTGCGCGCGTATTGGACGGCGAGGATCAACTACCCGTCGCGGGAAGAGGCCCTGTTCCACATGGGCCGGGCCTGGTCGACGTTCCGTCCGTTGGCCCTCGAACTAGGCCGGCGCCTGGTGGCGCGCGGCACTCTCGGGCGGGAGGACGACGTCTTCTACGTGACCAGCGACGACCTTGGGCGAGCCCTGGAGGCCGACGGGGCGGCCCTGGCGGAACTCGGCGACAAGGCCCAGGCGCAGCGCCGGCTCAGGTCATCGCGCTTCCGTATGGAACAACCGGCGGCGATTCCGCCCTTGCAGCACAAAGGACCCTACGCCACGGTCGTCAGCAACGCCGGGGACGAGGACGTGCTGCGAGGCTTCGCCGTGTCGCCGGGCACGGTGACGGGCGAGGCCAGCGTCATCATGACGCCCAACGACTTCGGCAACATGAAGCCGGGCTCGATCCTGGTCTGTCCCCTCACCACGCCGGCCTGGACGCAGTTGTTCCCCCACGCCACGGGTCTCGCCACGGACATCGGCAGCATCCTCGCCCATGGCTCCATCGTCGCCCGCGAATACGGCATCCCCGCCGTTCTCGGCATCGGCGACGTCACCCGGCGGGTAAAGTCGGGACAACGGATCGCCGTCGACGGCGGCCGGGGAACGGTGACGATCCTGACGTAGGGGCGCCGACACCCGACTACCAACTCAACGCTTCGGGTACGTCTCGGAACAGGCCGACCAGACTGGACAGTTCGTGCTGGCGCTGCATTTCCCGCCACACCGTTGGATGCGGACGCTGCAGCAAGACATCCTTCAACCTTTCGAGTCTTGCAGCGTCTCCTCCTGATTCTCGAAGGTCTCGGTAGCTCGACAGGACTTCGCGGTTGTCCGCAAAGACCCGCCGGCGGGCCAAAACGAGGGCTTCGCGATTCAAGAACAAAAGCCCTGCCGTGTACGTGGCGCGGTCGCGACCACGCTGAGACAAGCCATATCTTGGTTGCAGGTGGAATGTGTTCCGTGCTTCTAGTTCCAACAAGATCAACGGGTCTTCGACGCGGGGATCGATCAGGGCCGACGGACCTGATGGAGGTTTGATTACCGGTTCGTCTCGTTGCCGCGTGATGTCCACCAAGCCATTCGGACCGAGTATGGCGAACCGGCTGCCTTTCCTGTTGTTGCAGACGCCACAAGCCCCCAGAAAGTTATCCCACACGAAGGTGTGCTCCGGAAAGAGCCCCTTCGGTCTGATGTGGTCGATCTCCCCCGCCTCGGAGTCCTCGCACCAGCCGCACCGTTGGGGAGACGCGGACATGCGCCGCAATTGGCGTCGAATCACGCGGAATGCCGCATTCTTTTCCGTGTTCCGGATCTTGAATAGCGCTTGTGCTGCATTCACTTGCGCAGCGTAGTCGCCAGCCGCAGCGACTTGCGCTTGATACGCCGCAAGGACTCGGGCCGTGGCTGGGTCGATGCCAGGATCGCGAAGGCGAAGCACGCTGGCATCAACCGTCGGTCGTACCGGTTGGGGCGCTTGGAAACGTGGACTGCAGCGAGATCAACTCCGTCTGTTCTTCAACTGACAGGTCTTCATGCAGTTGCTTCTGGCTGAGTTCCGCCAACCGTGAGAGTTTCCGTCGCGACTCGGTTGATCGAGACGTGCCTTGGCCGAATAGGTCGGTGGAATAGGCGTCGAGGATGTTCCCATCCACGAGCCGCCTAAGGTTGGACCCGGTGACACGGTGAAATCCCTCTTCAGAACCAGGCGGCGGGAGTTTCCACACGCTTGTCGCGGCCCGACAGATTATGGGGCTGTGCGTGGTCACGAAGAACTGCGTCTGCGGGAATCTCCGGACGAACCATTCGCCGATCCTCGCCTGCCACTGCGGGTGCAGATGGGCGTCGACTTCGTCTATCGAGACTACGCCGGGAAGACGAACCGTGCCGTCATCCCCGATGCTCGATGCGAGAGGGTCGCCGTAGATGTGCGACATCAGGCGCAACAGTTCCAAGGTCATGCTGAGGATTGAGCGGTAGCCGTCGCTCATTTCCTCAATGGCGACATGGGCACCTTGCCCGTCAACCATCGTGATCCGAGTGGACATGACTTGCTCGATGCGGGCATCGTACGGCAACAGCTCGGACCCATTGATGAAGTTGACGACGGCGTCCCTAGTCGGTCCGGCATCGTATTCGTGCTCCAGGGCGCGGGTCTGAAGCTCCCGCAACCAGCGCAGGGATACGCCAAGCGCGACATGCTCTCCAAGTGCGGACAAGTGTGGCGCGAGGCGCGGGTGGCTGTAATACAGTTTATCGACATCGGGGTCGCCGCCGAGGAACCGCCGGAACGGTCCGAACGAAGCGGAGAACCATCCGGCGCCTTCGCCCCAAATGGAACGGCGCGTATGGCGACCGGTAAACGAGATCTTGGTGGTGGGTGGTCCATTGGACCCGGTCGACTCACCGTTGGCGGATATGTCGGCGCGTGGGTGAATGAGTCCGGAAGCGGTGTTGCCTTGGCCAACCCACCTGTCGCGCTGAGAGTGCTGTTTGATCGTAGCCGAGACGTTGCCAGTCGGTGCGCCATCACGTAACCAGTTCGACCAGTCTTGCCGAGATGCGTGGGCATTTACCGATCCCATCAGCAAAGTGGCGAGCGCTCGAACGCAAGTCGACTTGCCGGAGCCGTTCTCGCCAAGTAGTACGTGCCATCCCGCACATTCGTCGTCCTTCAGGCTGAGTTCGAACTCCGAGATGGCGCGGATGTTCCTGATCGTCAGTCGCCGGATGTGCATGGCTAGTCAGTTTGGCTGGCACCTACGGGTTGTCAAGCACTTCGAGCCTGGAACCTTGGACCCGGGCCGACGGGCTAGCTGACCGGCCATAGACCCGCCAGCGCCATCGGGGGGTGAAGTTCGGGACAGCGGATCGCTGTCGACGGGGACTGCGGAACGCTGACGGTTTTACCGTAGCGGCGACGCTTGTCGTCACCCGATTCGCTCGACGAACGTCCCGGGTTGCGCGCACCCGGGACGACAAGCCCTGCCCCTATGAGGCGGCGTCCTCCAGTACGAACCGGGCACCCTGCTCGGCGATCATCACCGTGGGTGCGTTGGTATTGCCGGAGGTGATGGTCGGCATGACCGACGCATCGATCACGCGCAGGCCGTCGATGCCGTGGACCTTGAGTCGATCGGTGACCACGGCCAGGGAGTCGCGGCCCATTCGGCAGGTGCCTACCGGGTGGAAGATCGTCGTGCCGAGGTCGCCGGCGGCTTCGAGGAGCGCCTCGTCGGTCGCGATGTCGGATCCGGGCTTCCACTCCTCGGGATCGAATCGGCGCAACGCCTCGGCCTGCATGATTCGGCGCGTGAACTTGAGGCCGGCGACGGCGGTGGCGCGGTCCTGGTCCGTGGACAGATAGTTCGGTGCGATTCGGGGTGCGTCGGCGACGCGGTCGCTGGCGATGCGGACATGGCCCCGGCTGGTGGGCCGCAGGTTGCACACCGTCGAAGGCATGCAGCGGTTCGCCGAACGCGTCGAGCGACAGGGGCTGAACGTGCCACTCGAGGTTCGCCGCCGGTTGATCCGGGTCGCTCTTGGCACTCCTGGCAAAAGCACCTAGTTGCGATGGCGGCATGGTCAGCGGTCCGGTGCGGAACAGCTGGTATTCGAGCCCCATCGCGGCTTTGCCGACCAGCGAGTTGGCGCGCCGGTTGAGTGTGACGGTGTTGCCGACCCTGTAGATCGTGCGGACCTGAAGATGGTCCTGCAGGTTCTCGCCGCCGTGATCGTGCAGCAGGCCGCCGGGACCGATCCCCGAGAGTTGCAGGATCTGCACGGAGCCGATGGACCCCGCCGCGAGAATGACTTCGCGTCGCGCGCGAACCGAACGCAGACCGTCGGCGCCGGCATCGACGCGGAGCCCCACGGCACGGCGACCGTCGAGCTCGATGTTGTGGACCTGCGCGTGGGTCACGACGTCGAGGTTGGGGCGTGTCATGGCGGGGCGCAGGAAAGCCTTGACGGCGCTCCACCGGCGTCCGCGACGTTGGTTCATCTGGAAGTAGGCGCAGCCGAAGTTGTCGCCGCGGTTGAACTCGTCGATCTTCGGAATGCCGCACTCGGCTGCGGCGTCGCGCCAGGCGTCGAGGATCTCCCAGTTGACGCGGCGTTCCTCGACCCGGAGTTCGCCGCCGCCGCCGTGGAAGTCGTCGGCACCGTGCTGGTAGTCCTCGGACCGCATGAACACCGGCAGCACGTCGTCCCACGACCAGCCGCGGTTGCCGAGTTGCGCCCAGTGGTCGTAGTCGCCCGCCTGGCCGCGCATGTAGATCATGGCGTTGATGGACGAGCAGCCGCCGAGACCCTTGCCGCGGGCGTAGGCGATGCTGCGCCCGTTGAGCCCGTCTTCCCGCTCCGTGTGGTAGCACCAGTCGGTGCGCGGGTTGCCGATGGTGTAGAGGTAGCCGACGGGGATGTCGATCCAGAAGTAGTCGTCCTTGCCGCCGGCTTCGATCAGCAGCACGTTGTAGCGGCCATCGGCGGTCAGCCGGTTGGCCAGTACACAGCCCGCAGTGCCGGCGCCGACGACGACGTAGTCGTACTCGGTCACGGCCGGCGTCCCGGGTCAATCCCCGAGATTGACGACCATCTTCCCGGTGTTCGCCCCGGTGAACAGCCCAATGAACGCCTCGTGCGCCTTGTCGATGCCGTCGAACACGGTCTCTCGGTACTTGAGCCTGCCGCTTGTCACCCAGTCGGTCATGTCGCGCATGAAGTCGCCGCGCCGGTGGTTGAAGTTGGAGACGATGAAGCCCCTGATCGTCAGGCCCATGCCGATGGCGATGGCGAGGTTGTTGGGGCCGGGCACGGGTTCCGTGGCGTTGTACTGCGCGATGGCGCCGCACAGCGGCAGCCGGCCGCCCGGCCGCATGCAGTTGAGCGCCGCCTGCAGGTGGTCGCCGCCGACGTTGTCGAAGTAGACGTCGACGCCCTCGGCAGCGCCCGCGAAGATCTGCCGTTCCAGGTGGCCGTCGTGATAGTCGAAGGCATGGTCGAAGCCGAGGTCCTCCGTGAGGTGGCGCACCTTGTCGGCACTGCCGGCGCTGCCGACGGCGGTGCAGCCCTTGATCTTGGCGATCTGGCCCACGGCACTGCCCACGGCGCCCGCCGCGCCCGAGACGAAGACCGTCTCGCCTTCCTTGAGGGCACCCACGTCGAGGAGTCCGACGTAGGCGGTCATGCCCGGCATGCCGAGAACGCCGAGATAGGCGGATGCGGGCGCCTCCAGGTTGCCGAGGCGGCGCACCCCCGTGGACTTGGCGACGAACGCTTCGCGCCAGCCCTGGTGCGATTCGACGTGCTCGCCCTCGGGCAAATCAGGATCGTTGGACTGCACGACCCGGCCAATGGCGCCGCCGGTCAGGGTCTCGCCCACGGCGAACGGCGGGGTGTAGGAACGCCGGTCGATCATGCGCCCGCGCATGTACGGATCGACGGACATGCAGACATTCCGGACGAGGACTTCGCCGGGCTCGGGTTCGCCGAGTTCCACTTCGCGTATCGCGAAGTCCTCCGCAGCGGGCATGCCGACCGGGCGGCGGGCAAGTACGACCTCTCGTGACTTCATGGAAACCTCTTACTTTTCAATGATGTATTGGTCCTCCCGTGCGGGAGCACCTCGGCAAGGCTCAATATTGCGTCTCGACCACCCGGAAACTCAAATGCGGTAGATCGGCGATCACCGCCAGCGCATCGTCGGTGGGCAGTGCGAAGTGCGTGGCGCCGAGACGTGTCTGTCCCCAGGTGGGATCCAGTCCACGCCAGTGACCATCGATGGCGACCTCGTTCCAGGCATGGAGGGCGAAGGCCTTCACCTGGGACTGGTAGGCGAGTCCGATAACGGTGCGGGAGGGTAGCCCGACGGCGCGCGCCAAGGTCGTGTACAGGTCGGCGAATTCCGTGCAGTCGCCGCTGCGGTCGCGCACGGTGTCGAGAACGGTGCGTCCCCCGGCGGTGTCGCGGTAGCTGAGATGGCTGTGTACGAACATGGCCAGCGAGTCAGCCATTTCGGTCGAGTCTTCGAGGCCCGATACGGCGCGCTGGGCAAGTGTGCGGATCTCCGGATCGGCGGCGGGGAAGTTGACGGTCGCTGCGCTGGCGCCGGTGATCTCGTCTGCGTGGGCGACCCTGCGGGCATCCGCTTCCGCGACGAGCCTGTCGGCACCCTTGGAGTTCGGCCAGCGGACGGCGGCGCCGAACTCATGGTCCACCTCGACGGTGAGACGCCGGAGTGCGTTCGGACTCTCGATCACACCGTCCACGGGCACCCTGTGGTCGGCGGATGTGAACAGCGGGGGACTTCGTTCCCAGACCCGCGCCGCGCGTTCGTCCACGCGCTGCATCTTGATGAGACCGCCCGAATCCATGCGCTCCGGCGTCAGGTCGGAACCGATCCGGATGCGAGCCGCAAGCGGGGCGGATTCCTTGACGACTTCCACGGCGCCCCCCTCGGTGGCCACCACGCGCCAGCGGTCCGTGGCGACGGTCAGCGCGTCGAAGTCGATGGAACGGGCGGTCTGCATGTCGCCGAGCTCGGGCACGACGTTGGCCAGCCAGTTCTCGATCGCGACGTAGTCGCGCAGTTCCAGGTCGGATTCCACGTCCACCCGTCGCGTGTTGTGTGCGTCGACGACATCCGCTTGGCCGTCGGTGATCGTCACGTGCCTGGACTCGGAACCGGCGGTGCCGGCGGCGTGTTCGGCGCGGACCAACCGGTGGGGTGGTCGCCGGTTGAACACCAGTCGATCCTCTACCCGCGTCTCGCCACCGGCCTCCAGCTTGAAACGCAGTACCGACCGGAACTCGAAGTCGCCGTCTTCCGTACGTCCGCTGTGGGTTCGGTAGTGGCCTATGGGCGTATGCCGGAAGGTCACCGCGTACCAGCGCTCCCCCGCGAGGCGATCGGCGGTTTCGCTCTCGGGGGTCGCCGGCACGGCTTGCCAGATGCCGGCGGCGGCGATCACGACGACCAGCGTCGCGACGCCCGCCCCCGCGATGCAGAATGCCAACGCGGTCTTGCGCGATGCCTTCTGGTTTCCAGCCGCCATTGGGAGAGTGTAGCAGTGGGCTTGCTGGGATCGGCTTGAACGACTCCGCGTGCGGCACTGCCGGTACAATGCGCGTCTGCATTCCAGCACAAGCCCCATGACCGAGGATCTTCGGGACTTCATCCGCCATCGCATTCGCGACGATCTCCGAACCGGGGCCAGCGATGGCATCGTCACGCGGTTCCCGCCGGAGCCGAACGGCTACCTGCACATCGGCCACGCCAAGTCCATCTGCCTGAACTTCGGCGTTGCGGGGGAGTTCGACGGCAGGACCTACCTGCGCTACGACGACACCAATCCGCTGCGCGAGAGCCAGGAGTACGTCGACGGGATCCAGCGCGACATCGCCTGGCTCGGCTTCGCCTGGGCCGGTCCGACGTTCGCGTCCGACTATTTCGAACGCCTCTACGAGTTCGCCGAGGAATTGATCAAGCGGGACAGGGCGTTCGTCTGCAGCCTGCCGGCGGAGGACATCCGGGCCACGCGAGGGACGTTGACCGAACCCGGAACCGACAGTCCGTACCGCGACCGCACGGTGGACGACAACCTCGATCTGTTCCGCCGCATGCGCGCCGGGGAGTTCGCCGACGGCACCCATGTGTTGCGTGCGAAAATCGACATGGCGTCGGCCAACGTCAACATGCGCGATCCGGTGCTGTACCGCATCCGCCACGCCAGTCATCACCGCACGGGTGACGACTGGTGCATCTATCCGATGTACGACTTCACCCACTGCATCTGCGATGCGTTGGAGGGCGTGTCCCACTCCCTGTGCACGTTGGAGTTCGAGGACCACCGACCCCTCTACGACTGGGTGCTGGACAACATCGCGATCAACTACCACCCCCCGCAGATCGAGTTCTCGCGCTTGAACCTCGAATACACGGTGATGTCGAAGCGGCTCTTCTCGTCGCTGGTGGACGACGGCCACGTCACGGGTTGGGACGACCCGCGCATGCCGACGCTGGCGGGCATGCGCCGAAGGGGCTATCCGGCCGGCGCGATCCGCGAATTCTGTCGCCGCATCGGCGTGACCAAGTCCGACGGTGCCGTCGAGTACGCCCTGCTCGAGTTCTGCGTGCGCCAGGAACTGGAGGCCACCGCGCCGCGCGCCATGGCGGTACTGGACCCGCTCCGCGTCGTCCTGACGAACTACGAGGGCGACAGCGAGTCCCTCTCGGCGCCCTGGCACCCGCAGCAGCCGGACCAGGGACACCGGGAGATGACGTTCTCCTCGACCTTGTACATCGAGCGCGACGACTTCAGGGAGTCGCCGCCGAGAAAGTACCGGCGCTTGACGCCCGGCGGCATGGTGCGCCTGCGCTACGGCTACATCATCGTCTGCGAGGAGGTCGTCAAGGCAGCGGACGGCGAGATCGAGGAGCTTCGTTGCCGCTACGTGCCCGAATCCAAAAGCGGTAGCGACACCAGCGGGCTCAAGCCCAAGGGCGTGATCCACTGGGTGGACGCCAACACCGCGGTCCCTGCCGAAGTTCGCCTGTTCGAGCGGCTCTTCAACGATCCCAACCCCGGTGCCGGCAACTTCGTCGAGGCACTGAATCCGACCTCGCTGCTCATCGCCGACGCCAGGGTCGAGCCGGCCATCGTCGCGAGCGAAGCGACGTCCATGCAATTCGAGCGCACGGGGTATTTCGTCAAGGACGCCCGCGACTTCACATCGGATAGGCCGGTTTTCAACCGCACCGTGGCGCTGCGCGACAGCTACAAGCCGGGGTGATTCCTACCCGAACCGATGTCGTCGCGGCGGCGCGCCGGATCGACGGCCGCGTGCATCGGACGCCGGTGCTCACGAGCCGGACACTGAACGCGCTGCTCGACGCCGCCCTCTACTTCAAGTGCGAGAACCTGCAGCGCACCGGGGCCTTCAAGATGCGGGGTGCGACGAACGCCGTCGCCCTGCTGCCGGATGACGTCGGCACCGTCGCCACGCACTCGTCGGGCAACCACGGTGCGGCGCTCGCGCTGGCCGCCGCCGAGGCGGGGCGGCGTGCGATCATCGTTGTGCCAAGCAATGGACGGGCGTCGAAGCGTGCGGCCATCGAGCGCTATGGGGCCGAGATCGTCGACTGCGGACCTACCCTCGAGGCCCGCGAGACGACCTTGAACGAGGTCGTGGACAGCACCGGTGCGGCGTTCGTCCCGCCCTACGACGATCCGCGAATCATCGCGGGTGCGGGAACCGCCGCTCTCGAGCTGTTGGAACAGTGTCCCGGCTTGGACCAAGTCTGGGTGCCGGTCGGCGGCGGTGGCCTGGCGGCAGGAACGGTGCTGGCCGTGGACGGAGCCGCAGAGGTCGTGCTGGCCGAACCGGAGCTCGCCCGCGATGCCAAGGACTCGCTGGAATCCGGTACGCTCCTGCCGGCGCTGCCACCGAAGACCATCGCCGATGGACTGCGAACGGCGCTCGGCAGGCTCAACTTCGAGATCCTGCGGCGGGCCGGCTGCCGGGTCCACATGGCGTCCGAGGGCGGGATCGAGCGTTGGACGGATCAGATCGCCCAGGTGATGAAGATCGTCGTCGAACCCTCGGCGGTGGTGACCTTGGCGGCGATGGTCGAGAACACCGGCGCCGCGCGGGGTAGGGTGGGGGTGATCCTGTCCGGTGGCAACTACGGACCCTGAGGGTCGCGGGCTGGCAACGCGACGGCATCGCTCCGGCTCCGGCTTCGCAGCTCGTGGCTCGAGAAGTAGTCGGGTGGCGCTCTGACCTTACATCAGACGCGTCATGGACTTTGATATGGACGGTAGTTGAGCTTTGAATTAGACGCTCGACAAACTTCAAATTAGCCGAATAAATTGGGATCGAGGTCAAGGCCGGAGCGACGGTCAAGAAGGACGACCTCCGAGGTCTGCGCAAACTACAGCGCAGCGAGCCCGAACGGTTCGTCGCCGGAGTCGTCCTGTACGATTGGGAGACGTGTGCCGGCTTCGGCGACCGTCTCTTTGCTGTGCCCGTCCGCTTCCTCTGGGAGCCCGTCAGACGTGCCAACCCGAATGGCGGCCGATCCGTGTAGATCAAACCGGCGAGTTCAGCAACGCCAGCCGGCAAGACGAAACCAACCGCTCCAACAACCACTAGGGAAGGTCTGATTGAGACCTTCCCTAGCTCCCTAGCGCGGCACAGGGATGTGCCGCCAAATTCAACGCCAGAGTCGAGCCGGCCATCGTTACGACTGGCTGCCTACGTTCCTGGACTACGCCGGCGCCGCGGACCGTGTACCAGGCGGGTTGCCCGGATGATCGTTCGCGCCATTGCTGGCGGGTCAGGCGGGCGGGGAAAGAGAGAGTATGGGCCGGTACGCATGATCCGCTCGCGGGAATGGAAACTCATCTGGCGCTACCCGGCCGGCGCCCATGAACTCTACAACGTAGCGGATGATCCGGAGGAGCGCGTCGACCCAGGAATTGACAGCCGAGACCCTCCTCGATATCCAATACGGCGCGCTCCAGCCTGCCAAGACGCTCGTAGACTTCCCCGTCGATGACCGCCGGCACGTCGGTGGACGACGGGCGATTCGAGCGTGAAAAGAACGCATGCTGTGCGCGTCGTAGTCTATTGGTGCAGTTCTGCGTACCCCTGTGCCACAAATGGGCGTTGTAGACGATGCAGGAACCGGCGCTACCGGTGACCTTCACTTCACCCTCGACGGGTGCGTTGGGGTCGCGGGGCTCACCGCCTACCAGATCCCCGCTTGGGTGCACGCCCCAGCGATGCGAACCCGGCACCACGCGCGTCGGGCCATTGTCCTCGGTGAACTCGTCGATCATCCACACGGCATTCACGACCTGAGGTTCTCCCTTTACACCCCACACGAAGTCCGTGTGGATTCCCTGGTGGCCGTAGCCTGGCATTGGGCAGTGATAGTTGGATCCGATGTACTTCAGGTGGACACCAAGGACATGTCTTACCGCGGCAAGCAACCTTGGGTGCATGAAGACTGGGTCCAGGAGACCGTCGCGATTCATTGGTTTGACCACGGTGTCTGCGAGCCGACCGATCCCCATCTTCTCTGCATTCGCCGGGTGCGCACCTTCTTCCGCTATTGCCGCGTCGTAGCGATCACGCATTTTTTGCAGTTGATTCGCATCGAGTAGCGGCCCGAGATTGACGTAACCATCGCGGTCGAGAGACTCTCTTTCTGCATCGGAAAGTACGCCATTGTCCTCATTGGTGAGGCCAAGCTGTTCCATCGCGAATTCGATTTCAGTAGGCGGAAGTCGATTACGCGCCCCTCCCAGGAACATTTCCAGGACCTTGAAAGCACCATGGTCGACAGGACCATTGGCACGGTACTCATCCAGGGCGGCGCGTCGGCCGGCGTCTGTTTCCGCAGCGTTCCAGATCTCAGTGGCGATAGCACACCGTTGTTGGTGCTTGCGACGCTGCTCTGCGCTCATCACGCTGAAAATGTGTCGCGGCTTCGATAGATCGTCAGGTATCTCATCGATCTGGGCCGCTGGAAAGTACCGGGCTATCTCCTCGCCTGCTTCCATCAAATTGCCCCACCCTTCAGTTGTGGTCGCGCCACACGCATGATCGATCTGCGCGAAACCTGTGCGGCCTGCATGCTACCTGGCGGTGAACCTTCGAACGATCGGCCGTGTCCCAAGAGATTGAAGGAGGGGGTCGAGGAACCGATACAGCCGCCCGGAGCAGTACACGCACCATCCTTTCTCCACCGCGGCGCGTCCCTCGCGGACGACGACGTCGGCGTCGTACCACAGGATTCGGGGCGAAGCCGCCTTCATATCCTGCATGTCGGCGACCTCGTGGAAGTCGGTGTGCGTGAACCCGGGACACAGCGCGCACACGTTCACGCCGTGGTGCTTCAGCGTCAGGTGCAGGGCTTCGGACAGGGCGACGACGTAGGCCTTGCTCGGGCCGTAGTTCAGGTCGTTGGCGCGGGCGATCCTGCCGGCGACGGAGGCGACGTTGATGATGCGGCCGAAGCCTCGTTCGCGCATGCCGGGCGCGAATAGATGGCAGAGGTGCGCCATGGAGGTCATCATGAGCTGCAGGAACGCCGCCTGTTCCGACCA
>JAGWBN010000106.1:2903-4450 GCA_021295875.1 Pseudomonadales bacterium | reverse complement strand
CGGTCCAGACGGCGGGCGACCAGCACGAGATCGTAGGCCTGCGCGGCGAGCTGGCGTGCGAACTCGGCGCCGAGACCGGCCGATGCGCCGGTGACCAGGGCGGTCCGGCGTCCCGTGGTCATGCGATGGTCCGGGCTTCGGGGCGGCCGGTGACGCCGGAGATCATGTTCCGCGCCTCCTTGCTCGAAGGCTTGCTCGGTTTGCCCCGGGCGGTGAAGTTGAACGGCTCGGTGTCGATGTCCTCCAACTCGATCTCGCCGGCCAGCACCGCGGCCTTCCACGCCTCCTGCTCGACGTGGCGTTCATGGAACTCGGGCATGACCTCCCGGGCGAAGCGTTCGAGGCTCGAGCAAATGTCTTCGTGGGTGTTCTTGCCGGCCTGGTTGAGCAGGATGACCTGGTCGATGTGGGCGCTCTCCAGTTCCTTGAGCCGTTCGCGGATGGTGTCGGGGGAGCCGATCAACTCGCTGCCCGACCGTTTGCGGCCCTCGGGCGTCTGCTTCCACGCCTGGTAGCGCTCCCAGAAGTTCATGGTCCCGGGTTCGAACGGGCCTTCCTTGTTGTACAGCTGCAGGGCGAACTGGAAGAAGGTCCAGCCATCGGCCTTCGCCCAGGCCTCGTCGTCGGTCTCGGCGCACATGAAGCCGGAGACCACGGCGATGTTCGGATTCGTCCGGTAGTCCTCGAGCTTCTCGAGGTCGCGGATGAAGGTGTTGTAGTAGGCGTTGACCCAGGCGTGCGCCGCATCGAGGCTCACGAACTTGAAGCACAGCGATCCCATGCCCCGGTGCGCGGCGTAGCGCACGGTGTCGAGCTGCGAGCAGGCGATCCACAGCGGCGGATGGGGCTTCTGCAGCGGCTTCGGCACCACCGCGCGCAGCGGGAACTTGAAGTACTCGCCGTCGTACTCCCGGGTGCAGCGCACGGCGTCCTCCCAGACGTCGCGCTTGTCGCGGAAACGCAGGTTGAACGGGTGCAGTTCGGTCACCGAAGCGCCCTCGCCGAGACCGAGTTCGACGCGGCCGTCGGAGACGAGATCGAGCGTCGCGATCTTCTCCGCCACCCGGGCCGGATGATTCGTCGTCATCTGGACGATGCCGTGGCCCAGTCGGATGTTCTTCGTGCGCTGGCTGGCGGCCGCCAGGAATACCTCCGGCGCGGACGAGTGGGAATACTCCTCGAGAAAGTGATGCTCGACCTCCCAGGCGTAGTCGAAGCCGAGCCGGTCGGCCAGCTCGATCTGCTCGAGGGAGTTCTTGAGTAGCCTGTGCTCGCTGTCCGGTTGCCAGTCTCTCGGCAACTGGTGCTCGTAGAAGATTCCGAATTTCAAACCTGCCTCCCGCCGCCGCGGGCTCTTCCCGCGCGGAGCCTGATGTTGTCAGCGCCTCAGTTGGACTGCAAATCCGTCGCCCGCCGACACGAGGAACGTCGCTCGGTGGTTTCGATCATGTCGTCGGCGGTGGCGAAGAGCGCGGCGAAAGCGTGGCCGTCGTCCGCACAGCGGCCGGTCACCGCCGCTTCGCCCTGGATTGTCCACGATGCCTGCC
>JAGWBN010000106.1:2419-2785 GCA_021295875.1 Pseudomonadales bacterium | reverse complement strand
TTGCCCGTCGAAGGTGAACGTCAGCGTGGAGAACGGTCGGCGATGGCGGTCGCCGGACTCGAGCGTGACTTCGAACGCGGGCAGGCGGGCGAAGGCCGCGTCGAACACCTCGGCGCGGTCGATGCGGTCCACGAGGTAGTCGCTGGCCATGTAGACGAGCAGGGCGAAGGACAGTCCGCCGGCGATGATGGTGGCGATGCGCGCGGGCTTCGGCGGTGCAAGGACACTCAGCGACGCCATCGCCCCGGCGGCGAGGACGGCGCCGAGCAAGGCATAGCCGAGGATCGCCACGCCTGCGGATTGCGGGTCGGCGGCGACGTCGGCGATGAGATATCGGCCGCCCAGGAACGCCCCGGCGCCGAAGCC
>JAGWBN010000106.1:0-2308 GCA_021295875.1 Pseudomonadales bacterium | reverse complement strand
TCGAGGACCTTGGCGGGATGGTCGGCGGCCTTGGCGACGCGGCGCCAGTGCTTGACGACCTTGCCGTCGGCGCCGATCAGTACCGTGGAACGGATGACGCCCATGGTCTTCCTGCCGTACATCATCTTCTCGCCGTAGGCGCCGTACTTGGTCATCACCTTGCGGTCCGGGTCGGCCAGCAGGGTGAACGGCAACTCGTACTTGTCGCGGAACTTCTGGTGCGATGCTTCGGAATCCGGCGAGATGCCGAGCACGACCGTGTCCGCGTCCTGGATCTCCTGCCAGTGGTCGCGGAACCCGCAGGCTTCCTTGGTGCATCCCGGCGTGTCGTCCCGGGGATAGAAGTAGACGACCACGTTCCTGCCCTTGAGATCCTTCAACGCGACCTGATTGCCGTCCGCGTCGTTCAATGTGAACAGCGGTGCGGCCTTGCCTTCCTCTATCGCCATGTCTTGCTCCGGGTGGGGACTGGAAAAGGGCGCAGTTTACCGACCGCCGACTGGCGCGCAACGGCGATCAGCGGTAGCGCTCGCGGATGTCGGCGAGTCGGGAGTCAAGCTCGTCGCGAGGCAGGTAGCGACCGCGCACCATCACCGCATCGATGCTGCGGGTGTTGGCGATGTCGGCGAGCGGGTCCTCCCGCAAGACGATCAAGTCCGCCGCGCGCCCCGGCGCGATGCTTCCCCACCGGTCGCCCTGGCCGTAGAAGCGCGCGGGTGCCGTGGTCCCCGTGGACAACGCTTCGAAGGGCGTCAGTCCCGCCTCCGCCATGGCGGCGAGTTCCCAGTGGATCGAGAACCCGGGCACGTTGAAGATCTGCGGCGAGTCCGATCCCAAGAGCACCGGCACGCCGGCCCGGTAGCACTCGGCGATGAGGCGTTTGCGCAACGCCAGGAACGCGGCGGCGGTTGCCGGCGTGAAGGCGTTGGCGGAGCCGGCGACCGCCTCCGAATAGCCCCGGCGCAGGTTGGGCGGAAGGTAGGCGTACTCGGCCCGTGCCTGGAGTTCCTCGAGCGACCCGGCGACGTTCTCGAGGAGAGTCTCGGTTGGTACGACCGCGGCGCCCGCGGCCTTGAGTGCTTCGACGAGGCTCTCGATGCGGGTCTCGTCGACGCTTGCCACCAAGTCCGCCCCGAACCACGTGGGGTTGCGGTTTGCCAGGTGTTCCCGTGCAACCAGCGTTTCGATGAAGCCGTCCAGATGATCGATGGTGTGCTGCCCCGCTTCCAGGCTCGCCAGCAAGCCGACGTCGCCGGTGACGTGACCGGCGAATCGAATCCCCTCGGCGTTGGCGGTGCGGGCCACGGCCCGGAACACGGCCGGCGACAGGCCGGGGTGGATCTTCAGCAGGTCGTATCCCGCCGCCTTCTGATCGCGTACGCGGCGCATGGCGGCGTCCAAGGTGCGCGCGCTGCCGCCGCTGAAGGAGGGTCCCGAGATCATCAGCGTCGGCCCCAGGACCTCGTCGTCGGCCAGCGCGCCGCGCAGTTCGAGGTGGGAGGGGTGTCCCATCATGCCGCGGGCCAGGGTGACGCCGTTGGCCACCCACAGGAAGAGCACGTCGGCACGATAGTCCGACGCGCCGGCGTCGAACCGCCGCACCGGCACGTGGGCGTGCATTTCGGTGAGGCCCGGGATCACGAACCGCCCGCCGAGGTCGACCACCGTCGCCCCTTCCCCCGGCGCGTCGTCGACGAACTTCCCGTCGCGCACCACGAGATCCACCTGGCGGTACTCGGGCCCGTCGAGCATCGTCAGCACGCGGCCGTTGCGGAGAACCGTGTCGGCGAGGCCGGGCACACCCAAGGCGACCGCCAAGGCGGCCAGCAAACCGATCAACCGCTTCATGGTTCATCTCCCGGCGTCGCTTCGCCGAAGTATAGGTGAATGCCCGGGTCGGACGCGTCGGCTAACGTGCCTTACTGATTCATGGACCGCGATGAGCAACGTCCCAATGTCAAAGTGTATCTGAATTGACCTAATTGCCAATTGAAGTACACAATAAGACATGGAGTTCACTCATCGTCAACAGCGGGGGAGAGTTGGCCGACGAAGGTTGAATTCTCCCGTCGCGCGGACGGTGGATCGTTCAAGGTAGACCCAGTCTCACCGGACGTGGTTCGGACCTATCGACGCTTGGCACTGCCATGTCAGCACTACGACGCCGGGAGCGCTGTGCGACAGAAGCTGCAGGCGCTCGCCGGTCGTCGAGAGCCACAGACCCGAGATGCCTTCGACCTCTACGTATTGTGGTCGGGTGGACATTGGGATGACACGGCGACGCGAGGTCTCGGGCCCGACACGCGAA
>JAGWBN010000105.1 GCA_021295875.1 Pseudomonadales bacterium | reverse complement strand
TGTCCCATGGCCGGTTCCGTGCTGGAGTTCCGCGCCCGGGAAGGCGAGGTCGTCAAGGCGGGAGAGGCGCTGATCGTGATCAGCGCGATGAAGATGGAGTCCCAGGTCGCGGCGCCCTGCGACGGCATCGTGGCCGCGGTGCAGGCACTCGGCGCCGGCGACAGCGTCGAGGCTGGGCAGGTGTTCGCGGTGATCGAGCCCGAGGCGGGGGCGGAACGCTTATCAGAAGACGGTGGCGACGATACCTGGTCTTACTTGCTGGAGGACGTCGCCACGATGCAGTCGTTGGCCCACGAGCGCCTCGCCCCGGGATCGGAGGATCCCGGCGTCGTACGACAGCGAAGCCGAGGCAAGCTGACGTGCCGTGAGCGCATCGACCTCCTGCTCGACGACGGCACCTTCCGCGAAGTGGGCAGCGTCGCCGGGTTCGCTTCCTACGACGAGAACGGCAACGTCACCGCCTTCACGCCGGCCAACCACGTCGGCGGTTCCGGCAAGATCGAGGGTCGTTCGGTGGTGGTCTGCGCCGACGATTTTACTTCCCGCGGCGGCCACTCCGACGGTGCCATCGGCGCGAAGAGCGGTTATATCGACCGTCTCTCCATCGAAATGAGGATTCCTTCCATCCGTCTCCTCGATGGATCCTCCGGCGGCGGCAGTGTGGCCTCCATGGTGCCCGCACAGAAGCAGGAAGGCGAGAGCAAGGCCAAGGAAAGCCGGGGCGCCATCAAGGCCGGTCGACCACGGGTCGCTGGTGGCGGCGGCTCCTTCCTACCCGGGCACTTGGGCAGTGCCATGTACACCGACCAACTGGGCAAGGTGCCGGTCGTGAACATGCTGCTCGGCAGCGTGGTCGGCATCGGCGCGGCAAAGGCCGTGCTCGGGCACTTCTCCGTGATGGTGCGGGACATCGCGCAGTTGTTCGTCGCCGGGCCGCCGGTCGTCGCCCACGCCATGGGCTACGACATCACCAAGGAAGATCTCGGCGGCTGGCATATACACTGCCGCAACGGTTCCGTCGACAATCTCGCCGGTACCGAGGAGGAGGCCGCCGAACTGACGCGGCGGTTCCTGTCCTACCTGCCGTCGTCTGTATACGAGACACCGCCCGTCAGCGCGCCGGGAACGGGCGATCCGCCCGAGCGCCGGGAGGAGGAACTGTTCACGCTGATCCCGCGCAAACGCACGACAACGTTCGATGCGCGCAAGGCGATCCGGCTGATCGCGGACCGGGACTCGTTCTTCGAGATCGGCCCGTTCTGGGGCACCGACCAGATCACCGGCTTCGTGCGCATGAACGGCCACCCGATGGGTGTCATCGCGTCGGACAGCCAGCACGCCAACGGCGGCGCGCTCACCGCCGACGGCTGCAGCAAGCTCACACGCCATCTGGATCTGTGCGACCTGTTCCACCTGCCCGTGCTGAACCTCGTCGACAACCCCGGCTTCGCCGTGGGGCTCGAACACGAGATCACGGGCACGATCCGCCGCGGCGGCGAGTGGATGGTCGCCTTCTCCCAGGTCACCGTGCCGATCTTCACCGTGGTGATGCGGCGCAGCTTCGGCGTGGCGGGCAACAACTACGCTACACCGCGATCACAAGTGTCTTCCCGGGTCGCATGGCCCGCCGCCGACGTGGGCGGCATTCCGCCGGAAGGGGGAATCGAGGCCGCGTACAAGCGGCAATTGGCCGAAGCCGAGGATCCGCGGGCGTTGAGGGACGAACTGATGGCCCGCATCGAAAGCGCCCGCGGGCCGGTCGGGCCGCTGTCGAGATTCCAGATCGAGGAGATGATCGATCCGCGGGATACGCGACGCGTGGTCTGCGAGTGGCTGGAAACGGCGTGGCGGCTGGTGACGCTGCCGGAGCGGTTGAAGCCGCGGGTGATTCAGTTCCGACCTTGAGACGCTGAAGATCCTCGGTACTTTCGTGCCGCCGTCGGCGGTGGGCCGCGCCATCCAACCAATCCGTGTATCGTCCGCTGTAAGGCGGGTTTCGGCCACTGCTCTGCCGTGCGGCACGCCTAGCCCGCATATCTCACCAGGTCGCTTGTGCGAATGACGAATGCTTAGGCTTAGGAAATCAGTTGCTTGTATCGGAATCCCGCAAATCGCCATTTGACAGACTGCGCTGGCCCGCTGGCCGCGCCCGCCTGCGCTTCGCGCAGGAGACCCTCGCTGGTCTTTTGGCCCCGAGCACGTCCGTGCTCCCTTCGCGAGCGCGTGCTCCAAGGAGCACGTTCGCTCGGGGCCAAAATCCTCGAACGCGCCGTAAGGGCGCGCATCATCGCGGCCCCTGGTGAGATATGCGGGCTAGCGGACTAATTTCTGCGCCAAGCGAACGGGTTGATCCTTTATAGTCAAGGTGCGCGCACAGGGACACGTGTTGCAGTCCGTCATGCTCCGTCAATCAGCAGAAGCCGCAATGGCCGCCAAGGAGAGCGGCGCGTTCTACACGCCTGATCCCGTGGCGGCAACCCTGGTCCGGTGGGCCGTGCGCAACAGCAACGATCGTCTGCTCGACCCTTCCTGTGGGGATGGCCGTTTCATCTCCCGCCATCCGGAAAGCACCGGCGTGGAACGCAACGAGGAAGCCGCCCGGGCGGCGAGACAGCGTGCACCGTCGGCAGTCGTGCACCAAGGCGACTTCTTCGAGTGGGCGGAGCAATCGACCGAACGCTTCGATTGCGCGGCCGGCAATCCGCCGTTCATCCGCTACCAGACTTTTGCAGGCGACGTGCGGAGACGGGCGCTCAGACTGTGCGACGAGTTCGGTGCCACGTTTTCGGGTCTGACGGCGTCCTGGGCACCGTTCTTGGTGGTGACCGCGAGTCTGCTCCGACCCGGCGGTCGAATGGCGTTCGTCGTGCCGGCATCGATTGGCCATGCACCCCACGCAGCGCCGCTGATCGACTATCTGGTCGCGAACTTCGACGCCGTGCGCATCGTCCCGATTCGGGAGAAGCTGTTTCCGCATCTCTCCGAGGACTGCTGGCTGTTGTTCGCCGAAGGGTTCGGCGGGTCGAGCCGGGACATCCACTTTGCGCCGATGGAGCGATTCAGGGAAGGCGATATCCCTCCCCGTGTCGCGGAGCTTGTGCCGGTCGACGAGTGGCGCGGCTTGTGGAACCGCCGGCTGCGGCCTTATCTGCTCAAGGATTCCCAGCGTGCAACCTACCAGGCCGTGGCCAAGAGGCCCGACACGTTGCGCCTAGGCATCGCCGCGTCAGTCGGCATTGGCTACGTAAGCGGTGCCAACGAGTTCTTCCACCTGCGCCCCTCGGAAGCCAAACATTGGCGTATCCCTGCCGAATTCCTCCATCCAACGGTACGCAACGGTCGGGTGCTGCCGCCCCGAGCGCTCACAGCGCGTACGATCAACGATTGGCATCGTTCAGACGAGCCGATGTTGCTGCTGTGCATCCCGAAAAACGCAGATGTGCCTCGAACCGTCTCGCACTACCTCGACTCGCCCCAGGGGCAGAAGGCGCGGCAGACCTACAAGTGCCGCAACCGCAATCCGTGGTACTGCGTGCCCGACGTTCGCGTACCGGAATTCTTCCTGACGTACATGTCGGGCATCGCACCCAGTTTGGTTCGGAACGAGGCTGCCGCGACTTGCACCAATGCTCTGCACGCGGTGCATCTCCACAATGGCCGAGATGGCGGCGCACTGCTTGATGCGTGGGACTCGACCTATGTTCAACTGAGTTGCGAGATCGAGGGTCACGCACTCGGCGGCGGTATGTTGAAGCTGGAACCCGGTGAAGCCGCACGCGTGGTATTGCCCTCTCCAGAGGCTACGTCGTGCCTAGACGAGACGGCAATTGAGGGCGCGGTTTCGACCTTGCGCAGCTGGAGGCATTATGGTGCCGGATGAATCGAAGGCAACGAGCCTTGGGTTCGATAGGCTGCACGCTTTCCGTCACTTCGCGCGGTTCACCGGGCGGACCCAGAGTCAGGAGCACATCCGGCCCCTGCACGAGTACGTCACATGCCGCTTGGTTCTAGAAGGTGGTTTTCGCCCGAGCGAACTTGAGCCAAGGCCACCACTTCGCGTAGTTGAGTCGGGGCCGATGCCACGCGTTGTCTACGACCCTAGTCAGACGACGCGAAGCGAGGCCACCGTACTCGGGGGCTTGAAGACGAAGAACGTGGACATCGTCGTGACCAAGGGCGGAATCGGTCCGGTTCTGGCGGTCTCGTGCAAGGGGATGACGGGTGCAGTCCGCAATCTGACGAACCGGCTCGAGGAGACGATTGGCGAGTGCACGAACATCCACATCGGCTATCCCACACTCGTCTTCGGGTACCTGTTCTTGATACGTGCGAATCGAGAGGGTCGCGGCGTGGCGTCGACCGATGTCGTCGTCGACCGTACAGGGCGCCCTGTCGAAGGCGTCTTGCGTTTCCATCAGGCGTTGAGTGCCATGACGGGGCGACTCGGGGTACGGAACGATGCCAGTCGCTACGAGGCAATCGCGATGGCGATGATCGAGGTCTCCGGGGGACGTGGCGGAGAACTGATAGACGACTTTCCGGATGCCAATAGCCCGGTTCACTTCGGACGTTTCTTCGAGACGCTGTATCGGCGATACGACGAACGCTACGTAGTCAGTGCGCCTCAACTTGCCCGACGAACACGGCGTTTGGAGTGGTCGGTCGATTCCCCTGCCTTCGAGGCGGAGTTGCGTCACGGGCTCGACTACCGAATCAGAATGGGAAGTTGATCGGCAACCCTACGGGTTGGCCCTGCCGCCTGTCCGCGGGTTCAGGACGTACCCCATCAGTCTCGGAATCCCAGGTTCCCAGTCGATCTTGCCCGAGGGTTGCCAGATGTATCCCAGTTCGCGCAGTCGAGCCGCAGCCTTCTGGGCGCTACGATCCGCGCTTGGCAGGGCCGCGCCGACCGCATGGTCCAGTTCCTCGTCCGTTAGGGTGGGGTTCTCGTTCGAGGTCTGGCGCGCAAACGCCCGGGCCACCGCCGAGGCGACCGGCAAGCATCCTTCCCTCCGGAGTTCGCGATAGCGATTGGCGTAGTACTCGTCCCTTCGTTCGTGGAACCGGGGTTCGGCGGCCGCGACGATATCGGCATCGACCGTTGTCGCCCCGCGCTCCCGAAGCTCCGCCCACAAGGCATCGCCCCAGACCTGGATGAAATACGGATAGAGTTGGCTCTCCGCGACGACGGAGTCCAGGGCATCCGGCGCGACGACTCCTCCGTGTTCCTCCAGCGGCTTGGCCAAGGCTTCGAAGCTCGCCGCTGAGTCCAGCCGACCGATGTCGAGACGCTTCGACCGGTCCCAGAAGGACGCGCCCATGAGGGCCAGCCGATCCACGAGATTGGGTGTGCCGGCCAGGATCAGCAGAAACGGCGCCTCCGCGCGCACCCGCTGGCTGACGTTGAGCAGTGCCCGCCCGACATCGAGGTCCAGGTTGTGTGCCTCATCGAGCAGTACGACCCCCGGGCGCTTCCTGCAGCGCGAGATCAACCGTCTGGTCAACGATCCGACACGCCCCCCTTCGACCGACATGCTCCCCACTTCCGGTACCTTCACTTCGGCCTTGCCAATGCGGTCCAGAATCGAAGGGAACAGCACGCGGGCGAGGTCGTCCGGGTGCGTGATGTCGTCGGGGGTCAGCGAGACCGCATCCGCAGCCCGTGCTGCGACGATTTCGCGGTCGAACCAGCGCAAAAGTGCGGTCTTGCCATTGCCGCGGGGTCCCATCATCACGATGTCGGCGGGAACGGTCCCGCCATCCCGCAGCACGTCGAGACAGTCCAACAGCGTTCGCTGTTCGACCTGCCGCCCGGCGAAGTAGGGCGGCAGCTGGCCGGTTCCCGGCATGAACAGTTGTCGCGGCCGGTCGTCCATCGCGTTAGCGTGGCAGACGGCGTTGTCCGGTTCAAGGATGCGGGGGACGACGCCTGCGGCGGGTCTTCGAGTCCGGACATACTCGTTCACTGAGCGATTGCCCTTGCTCGAAGGGGTTGGCCACCGTAGTGCGCAAGTGAGTGTGGTAGGGTCAGCGTGAGTGTTACGGGACGTGGGGTTCGACAAGTGCGGCGTAAGGAGCATTGCACGCGGAACTGCGTGTTTCCATTGGCCGTTTCGCTGCTTGCATCGTTGCCCGTCCTCGCCGAGGAAGCATCGGTGATGGTGCTGGAAGGAACGACCGCCGGGCCGTATGACAACGGCGACTTCACGGTGTTCGATCAGGCACGCGCCTGGGATCCAACCAGATTGGAGCAATGGAAGGAGACGGCGAAGGCGGACGAAATGCCTCCCCTCGAAGCACAGGGGGTCATCGCTCAAGCGTCGATTGGTCCTGATGCCAAATTCCGCGTCGAGATTCCGGTGGACGGGCCCCGAACCGCCTATTTCGCAGTACTCAATGCCATGGCCCCAGGTGGCGGTCGTTGGGGTCCCGTAAAGATGGGCAACAACTTCATACTCGAGCCTGGAAAGCTCGAGTTGCGGATGATACGCAGCGATTATTCGGTCATTACCGGCGGTTACTACAACGACGCCGTCTTCAACTCCTGGCGGCTCACCGACGAATACAAGACGGCACAATCGGAATACGAGCAGTTGCGCACGCCTGTGGAGGGCGAGACGGAAGAGGCCCAGCGAAAACGCTGGGATCGCATGCAGGTGGCCCAGAACAAGGTGTTCCAGCTTGAGGCGCAGGGCAGATCCAACGTGGCGCTGACCCACCCTGACCCGCTGGTCAGGCGGCTGGTGATCCAGTCGGCTTGGTCAATAGGGCCGTGGGTAGTCGAAGGGTTGCGATCTCTCGCCAAACTAACGCCGGAAGATCCCTGGGTCACCGAGAGTCTAGCTTCCTGGGAGGCTGCTTTTGATCCGGAGACTCGGGCCAAGCTGCTTGGACCCGGCGACTCCGTCATCGACTTCACGGGCGAAACGCTCGATGGCGAGATCGTGCGTACGAGCGACTTGAGACGCGACAGTCGTTACCTGTTGGTGGAGTTCTGGGCTTCCTGGTGCGGACCCTGCCGCATGGAGATTCCGCATATGAAACAAGCCTATGCGCGTTTCCGGGACAAAGGCTTCGAAATCGTGTCTTTTACCGTGGACGAGGAACGCGAGGACTGGGTCGAGGCGTCCCAAGAGGAAGAATTGCCGTGGTACGACCTTGGGATGGGGTGGGAGGCCGAGGCTCCTCTCGCCTACAACGCCAGGACCGAGGGTCTGCCGAACAACTACCTTGTCGACTCACGAACTCGGACGATCATTGCGAAGGACCTTCGCCGCCACAAGCTCGACGAGAAGCTTGAACAGTTGCTCGAATAGGCCCCCGTCAGCCGTCGCCCCCGAAACACCTCGGACAACCTTTCCATCAATCGCTCTCCCCGCGCGTGGGCGTCGACGACACCGTTCGCGTCGATGCGGAGCCCCGGATCCCGTTTAGCTCGTTTTGCAGTCGAACCGCTTCCGCCATGAGGGCGGCGTGCGGGTTTCCGTGCTGCGCACGCAGGCGCATTGGCGGGCGCTGTTCAGCGTGCATAGGCTTTCGGTCGCGAGCACGCGCACGGGGCCAGCATCCTCGGCGAACATCGCGGCCCCTGGTGAGAAAAGCCGGCCAGTTGTGGTATAAAGCCGCGCGCTGCGGGGACGCTCCCGCGGTGAAACGAGACGTCGTGCCGCTTGGTGTCGTTGCGGGTGGCCGCCTGATTGGCGGCGTATCAACGGCCGGGCACGGCGGATGCACACAACCCGGAGACAAGTTATGGCAACAATCGGCATGCGCGACATGCTGGCCGCAGGCGTGCACTTCGGCCATCAGACGCGCTTCTGGAACCCCAAGATGTCGCCGAACATCTTCGGGTCCCGCAACAAGATCCACATCATCAACCTGGGGCAGACGGTTCCGGCGCTGGAAGCGGCGTTGGCGGAAGCCCGTCGGCTCGGCGCGCGACGCAACAAGATTCTCTTCGTCGGCACCAAGCGGGCCGCGTCCAAGGTCATTCGCGAGCAGGCCGAACGGGTCGGAATGCCCTACATCGACCGGCGCTGGCTGGGCGGTACGCTGACCAACTACAAGACCATCCGCCAGTCGGTACGGCGGCTGACGGATCTCGAGGCGGACGCCGAGGCCGGCAAGTTCGAATTGCTGACCAAGAAGGAGGCGTTGCAGAAGCGTCGCCTCATGGAAAAGCTGACGCTCAGCCTCGGTGGCATCAAGGACATGGGCGGCCTCCCCGATGCGTTGTTCGTCGTCGACGTGAACCACGAGCGCATCGCCGTGACGGAGGCGAACAAACTGGGTATTCCGGTGATAGGCGTCGTCGACACCAACAGCGACCCGGAAGGTGTCGACTTCGTGATTCCCGGCAACGACGACGCGATCCGCGCGGTGCGGCTGTTCGTCACGGCGGTCGCCGATGCCATTCTCGAGGGCAAGACCCGGGGTACGGGCGAGGTCGACGCCGAGGAATTCGTCGAGGTCGTGGAGGACGCGGAGGAGGAGTCATGAACACCGCGATGATCAAGGAGTTGCGCGAACGCACCGGCGTGGGCTTCGGCGACTGCAAGAAGGCCCTCGTGGCGGCCGACTGGGACATGGACCGCGCGGTGGACGTGGTGCGTCGCCAGAGCGGCGCCAAGGCGGCGAAGAAGGCGGACCGGACGGCGTCCGAAGGTCTCCTAGGCCTCGCCGTGGGCGATGCCGGCGGGGCCGTGGTCGAGGTCAACGTGGAAACCGACTTCGCGGCCCGTAGCGCCCAGTTCGGCGTGTTCGTGGAGCGTGCCGTCGAGCAGGCGCTGGTCACGGGCACGGATGGCTTGGCGGAGGCGCTGGAAGACGAGCGCCAGACGTTGGTCCAGGAGATCGGCGAGAACGTCAGCGTGCGTCGGGCGGCGGCGCTGTCGGTGCCCGACGGCGTGGTGGCCGGCTATCTGCACCAGGATCGCAAGAAGGCCGCGCTGGTGGCCGTGAGCGGCGGCGAAGACCACGACCACACGGATCTTGCCCGCGATATCGCGATGCATGTGACCGCCATGCGTCCCCTGGTCGTTTCCCCGGCCGACATGCCCGACGACGTGATCGCCAAGGAGCGCGCCATCCTCATGGAGCAGG
>JAGWBN010000104.1:1054-11762 GCA_021295875.1 Pseudomonadales bacterium | reverse complement strand
CGCCATGAGCTGGTAGCCCTTGCCGTCGCCCGGACCCACCACGCTGCCGCCGCTTCGCATCGTGCTCATCAGCCTGAGATCCGGATTGGCCTCCATCCTGCGGACAATGTGCTCGGCGAAGTCCAGATACCTGGTGTCGGCGGTCCGCTCGTGGAGCATGACCATCGACTCGAGCAGCGTGGTCGCGGAGATCCCCTTCCGCGTTCCGTATTTCGTGATGTCCGCCCCGTCCCCACCGTAGACCTCGATCAGCAGGTCGGCCATTCGCCGGCAGGCGTCGACCACCCGCTCGTCCGGGAACACCGCCTCGAAGGTGAGCAGACCGTAGAGGTTGTAGCGGTGAGTCCAGACGTCCCAGCCGAAGCGGTGTTTGCGACCCGTCGCTGCACGAACCTTGGGATCCATGTCGTCGTGCGGTTCCGCCAGGGGAACGTTCTCGGGCGCCGCCACGAAGGTGGACTCGGGTGCATAGGTGCCGAGATAGCCGTCCGGCAACTGCGTGGCCAGCAGACGCTCGACGTTGCGTTCGAGTTCCGCCCGGAGCTTGCCGTCGCGGGTCGCGAGCCAAGCGAGCGTCGCGGCATGCAGCCACTTGCCGAGGTGTTCGCCCTGCCACGGATGCACGCCCGGTCTGTTCTCGAAGCCGTCGATCAGGTAGCCGGACTCCGCCATGTACCACAGCCGATGGTTGCGCCACAGATCGAGCCTGGCACCCTGCAAGCCCGCAACATCCACCGCGCCAGCTGTCTGCCACGCGTTCATCGCTACCTCTCTCATCTCCCCTCGTCTTCCCTCGTCTCATATCGGCGGAATCGCCAAGTCACGCCGGCTTGCGCATCATCATGGCACCGCGCAGGCACGAACACACCACCTCGCCCCGCTGATTGGTCCCCACGTGCTCGAAGGTGACGATGCCCCGATCCGGTTTCGTGCGGCTCTCGCGGCGATCCACCACCGTCGACGCGACGCGGATCGTGTCGCCGAGGAATACCGGGTTCGGGAACGTGGTCTTGTCGAAACCGAGGTTGCCGAGGGTCGTGCCCAACGTCGTGTCGCCGACGGAGAGGCCTACGACCACGCCCAGGGTGAAGATGCTGTTGACGAGAATCTGGCCGTGGATCGAGTCCTTGGCGAACTCCGCGTCGAGGTGCAGCGGCTGGGGATTCCCCGTCAGCGTGGTGAACAGCAGATTGTCGGTCTCCGTGACCGTGCGACCCGGCTCGTGGTCGAACCGGCGTCCGATGTCGAGTTCCTCGAAGTACTTACCGGCCATCGACCACCCCCTTTTGGCGCTATGCTATCGCCGCATGGACTTTGAAACGACCGACGAACACCAACTGATCCGCGATGCCATCGGCCGGATCTGCTCGAACTTCCCCGACGCCTACTGGGCCGAGTGCGACCGCGAACACCGCTTTCCGTGGGATTTCTACAACGCGCTCGCCAAGGACGGCTGGGTCGGCATCGCCATCCCCGAGGCCTACGGCGGCAGCGGCCGCGGCATCACCGAGGCGTCCATCGTGCTCGAGGAGGTCGCCGCTTCCGGTGCGGCGATGAACGGCGCGAGCAGCGTCCACCTGTCGATCTTCGGCATGCATCCCGTCGTCCGGCACGGCTCCGAGGAGATGAAGCAGAAGTACCTGCCGCGGGTGGCGAACGGCGACCTGCACGTCTCTTTCGGGGTTACGGAACCCGATGCGGGCACCGACACCACGTCCATCACCACCAGCGCCCGCCGGGAAGGCGACACCTACATCGTGCGCGGCCGCAAGGTGTGGACCACCAAGGCGCTCGACGCCGAACGCGTGTTGCTGCTGGTCCGCACGGAGTCCCGCGAGAAGGTCGCCAAGCGGACCGAGGGCATGACCCTGCTGCTCGCCGAACTGCAGCGTCGCGAGGTCACGATCTCCCCCATCGACAAGGTCGGCCGCAACGCCGTCGCCACCTGCGAGGTGGTCTACGACGACCTGCCCGTGCACATCACCGACCGGGTGGGCGAAGAGGGCAAGGGGTTCCGCTACCTCCTCGACGGCCTGAACGCCGAACGCATTCTCGTCGCCTCGGAAGCCTTGGGGATCGGCCGCGCCGCCATGCGCAGGGCCGTGGACTACGCCAACGAACGCGTCGTCTTCAACCGGCCGATCGGCATGAACCAGGGGGTTTCGTTCCCGCTCGGCGAAGCCCAGATGCGCCTGATGATCCGCAAGGCGTCGTGGCTCATCGACAACGGCCAGCCCTGCGGGGCCGAAGCCAACATGGCCAAGTGGCTGGCCGCCGACGCCTGCTTCCAGGCCGCCGACCAGGCGGTGCAGACCCACGGCGGCTTCGGCTACGCCAAGGATTTCCACGTCGAGCGGTATTGGCGGGAAGCGCGACTGCAGCGGCTCGCGCCGATTTCGCAGGAGATGGTGCTGAACTACGTGACGGAACACGTATTGGGGCTGCCCCGGTCGTACTGAACCCGACCGCATCCCAACCGTCCGGGTGACTCCTTGGCTGGTTGTACGGCGACTCGGTCAGCGAGCCAGTTCGTCCAAGTCGGGTTCGCCGTTGCACGGCGGTAGATAGTCGTCGCCGACTCGTCGGCCGCCGTTTCCGGTGGGGCGATTCAACTTTCCCGACAACGCCTGGCGTGCGACGTCAATGGACGCTTGAATCTGGTCCAAGGCCAACAAAGCGATTCGATCGACGAAAGCCCGGAGATCACCTCTGTCCGCAACTTCCAATACGTTGATGTAGGCCGGCTTCGCCAAAGCCGTGATGATCGGCGGTGGCAGATTCCGCTTTACGTACGCGAACGCCATCAACAGTCTCGACACCCGCCCGTTGCCATCCTGGAACGGATGTGTCCGCACGAAGCGGTGATGCAGCCAGGCTGCTTCGACCTCGACGGGGTAACGGCGCGGGGCCACTTCGTCGTTGTAGATGGCGAAGAACCGGTCCATCTCCACTTCGACATGTTCGGGCGGGCAATACTGATGGACGACGCCGTCGGGTCGCCAAGGGTTGTTCGGGGCGATCTTCCACATCCCCTTGCGAACGAAAGGCACCTGCACCTTCCGAACCCGGCCCTCGACAACGGTCAACCCCGTGACCGTCTCCTGGTGACGGGTCAACAGCGCGTGCCAGCTTTTCAGCATGCTTGCCGTCAGCGGGCGTCCCTCGGCGACGTCCTGCCAGACCATCTCGCAGGCGGCGGTCTGATCTTCGAGCAGTCCGATGATCACCTGATCATCGAGGTTCTCGAGCGTGTGGGCGCCGACCACGCCCGCGAACCCTTCAGCGACCAACTGCTCGGTCACGCCGCGTTTGAGCGTATAGAGTCCTTCGATCTGACCGGTCTCGATAGCGAACGCGCGGTTGCGTTCGGCGAGCCACGTTGCGACGAAGCGGTCGGCCGGGTCTCCCGCCTTCATCTTCGAGCGCGCCTCGAGCCACTGCCGTTCAAGGATGCGGTACTGCGGGTTGCCCCAGTATTTCGCGCCCTCGGGCAAGCCTTCGAGCGGCTTCCAGATGTCGGGTTGCTGGTTCATGCCGGGATTGTAAACCCCCTCCGCTCCTCCACCCCAGCGAATGGGGCATCGAGCCCGCCAAAAAGGACCTGCAGCGAGCTGCGCTGCACTTACTTCCGTTCAGCCGCAGAAACTGAAGGAGGCAGGGGGGCAGCGCCATCTTGTCTCAGTCGCAGAACACGCCCAGCGCCGTCATGACTTCGCGTTCGGTACCGCGTCCGGCCGGGTTGTTGAGCAGTTTTCCGTTCACCACGAGGCTGGACGACCCGCCGCCGTCGAGGTTCAAGGCCTCCTCCGCGCCGACACCGACCATCAATGCCGCCAGTTCCTCCAACGTGACGCCCCGGCTCTCGCGTTGTCGGCCGTCCACGAGCATGAGCATCAGTCTGCCGTCGGCGGTTACGCCAGCCGCCGTTCGGGGATGCGTGTAGGGAATCGCCGTGCCGAAGAAGACCTCCTCGTCGGTGGTCACGTCGATCTCGCCGTTCGACACCAGCGCAGGCCCCGCACCGAGGGCGTCTTCGACCGTCCAGGTGACTGCAGTCGCCAAGTTCAGTTCCACCGGTGCGCCTCGCCGGTGCGGCGGCGGGCTCGACCAGGCTTCGAGGCTTCCTTCCCGACTGGCCACCCAGGCGATGTCGAATCCCCCGGGCGTCAAGCCAAGGGCGGCCCGAGCGGTGGGATAGTGCACCTCGTCGCGGACGACGGATCGCGTGGCCGGTGCTTCGACGACACCGTCCACGACCAACAGACCGGCGTGCACGGCGGGCGTTCGTTCCATCGTGAAGTAGCCGCCGTTGATGACCACGCAGGCACCGGTGTCGGCGGCGAAGCTCGACACCGTCTCGCGGCGGTCCTCGGGGTCGTCCGAAACGAGAACCTCGACCCGTCCCGAGTCTTCCCCAGGCGCCACCGACACGTACCAGGCGCGCAACGGCAGATTCGGCTCGGTGCCCGCGAAGACCCGCACGCCAGCCGGGAGGTCGGCGTTCGACGCGTCCATGGGTTGCCAATCCATGTCCAAGGCGTTTGCCGACAGGGCACCGGCGGTACTGATCACACACGCCGCGAACAACACGCAGGCCAGAGCTTCCACGAAACAAACACTCCGTTGTTGCCTGGTAGTCAGCGGCGCTCGATGCCGGGAAAATTCGCTTAGCGAATTCTCGGGCGACCGCGAAGCGGTCGCGTCTCGCATGTGCGTCATGCCCGCCCACTCCCTTGGCGTCGGAGGACCAGCGCCACCACCAGGTCTGACAACGGGTTGCCTCGCCCAGGAGTCCAACCGAAGACTTGGATTCGTGCTCATCGATGTCCTGTGACTTCCAATGCCCGGACGCGCGTGCCCTACGGTTTGTCCATCACCACCCGAACGCGGTGCTTGTCGCGCGCCCTTTCGTACGCCTTCTGGGATATCTCTCCGGCGTCGACGAGCGCTTTCAGTTCCTCGAGCTTGCGGTCTAGCTCGTCCTGCCGCGCCCGACCGGACGGGCGTATGGACTCCGGCCCGCCACTCAAGGGGCCCCGGTCCTTGAATCCGTAGCTCGCCTCGTCGAACTCGATGCGCCGGTTGACGCTGCGGATCCGCGAGTAGAGGACCTCGATGACGGCGACACCGACGAGGATCGGGAGCATCCAATACAGGCCGCCGAGAAGGTAGGCCTGGTAGACCAGGGCGACGTTGACGCCCTGCGCGAGGACCACGAGGGCGATGAGCATCCGCTTCTGGTAGCTCGTGGTCGAGTCGCTGATCGCCTCGCCGGACCACTCGTTGGACATGCGCCAGCCGATGCGGTCGACGTCGTTGGCGATGTAGCGGAAGAACTGGGCGACGCCGATGAGGAACAGCGCCAGCAGCGCCGGACGCCAGCCGCGGTAGACGAACAGCAGGGCGATGAGCAGCACGTAGCCGCCGCCGATGCCGACGAACAGCGTCCCCTTCCACAGACGCTGCAGCCTTACGCGGGCGGATGTTTCGGCCGAAGACGCCATTGGTTTACCTCAACCCCGTTCGGTTCGCCGAGCATCGGTCAGGTTGTGCGGCGAGGCAACCGCGAGTTGCAAGGTTGCATTGGGAAGCACCCGCCGGGCACACACCGTGATACGCGCGGTCCGCCTACTTGACGAGTACGACGATGCCGTTGCTGTATTTGCGCCACCACGCGAAATAGTTGAGAACGAGCACGCGCAGCATCGGAAATCGCCGCAGACGGGATCGAAGCTTCGCCGCCGGTACTCCTCTCCCGGTGGCGGAAATGGCGAGCAGCATGTCGAACGGGTGCGGATGGATGTCGGCGGCGGTGAAACCCAGGGAACGACCGATGCGTCTGACGAGTCTCGGTGGCATGTCCTTCTCGTTGACGTTGTAGCGCTCCACGGCTTCGCGCGAATAACAGTTCACCTCGTGCCCCTCGCCGGGTTCGCACACCACGCAGACGCCACCTGGCTTCAGGGCCTCGAAAGCCACTTTGAGCGCGGCCCGCTCATCCTCGGCGTGGTGCAGCGAGTCGTAGAACAACACCCCGTCGAAGTCGCCGCCGGGGTTGAGGTTCTCGAAGTCGCCAACTTCGAAACGCGCGCCGGAGACGTTCTCCTCCCGACACCGCTCCTCGGCCAGTTCGATCATTCCGGGCGCTATGTCCACGCCCAAGACGTCGTAGCCGTGGTTGGCGAGAAAGATGCTGGTCCAGCCGCTGCCGCACCCGAAGTCGAGAATCCGGGCCGGCGTGTCCGGCAGTAGGCAGATCACTTGTCCGATCTCGACCAGGTGACGACCGCAGTCGGGATCGGAGAACGGCTTGTACTTGGCGTGTCGGCGACCGGACGCGCCGATGGCCTTGGGGTAGTCGATTTCTCCTGTCTTCATCCGAGGTCCGTCTGGCAGCGGCGGCGACGAAACGGTCAGGGCGTCTGAGCAGCCGCCCTTGCGCCCTTCAGGTATTCGCGCGCCGAGCCCAGCAGCAACGCGCTGGTACTGGTCAGGAACACCTGGACACCCCGCTCGCGCCAATAGCCGACGTCATCGGGCGTGCGCGCAATGGTTCCCGCGGCCTTGCCGGCGGCAACGATCTTCTCGGTCAGCGAGGCGATCGTGTCGAGGACAGTCGGATGCTTCGTCTCGCCCGGCACGCCCAATGCGACCGAGAGGTCCGACGGGCCGAGGAACACCACGTCGACCCCCTCGGTGGCGATGATCTCGTCGGCACGCTCGACGCCGGTGCGGGTCTCGATCTGCGCCACCACGATCGTCGCCGCGTTGGCCTTGGCGACGTAGTCCGGTGGGGTCTCGAAATCGTTCGCACGCACCCCCGCCAGGCCGCGCTTGCCGAGCGGCGGGTACTTGACCGAGTCCACCGCGCGCCGGGCATCCTCCCTTGTGCTCACCAAGGGCGTCATGATGCCGAGGACGCCCGCGTCGAGGTACTTGGCCATGACCTGTTGGGTGTTCTCCCCTACCCGCGAGAGCACCGGGATCCGGCGCGTCTCCGCGGCACGAATCATCTCCACCGCCTCGGCCGGACCGATGGGACTGTGTTCACCGTCGATCATGAGGAAGTCCATGCCGGCGACGGCGAGGACTTCGGCGATGGTCGGCGACTCGACGTTGACGAACACGCCGAGGAGCGGCTCGCCCGTCAGCAGCCTTGCTCGAAAGTTGGGGTCGATCATCGGGCCAGCTTCTTGCGTTTGCCCTGCACGTAGTCCACCAGGATGTACTCGCCGAGCTTGTCGGGCGAGGTGAAGAAAACCCGGCCGCCGTTGATGCGCGCGATGGCGTCCATGAACGCCTTCAGGTGGTAGTCGACGTCGAGCATGAACGTGTTGATGGCGATGGACCGCTGGGTGCAGTGCTTGACCGCGCGCAACGTGGCCCGGTAGGTCTCGGGCGTCGGCGGATAGGCGAACCGCGCGCGGCCGTTCTCCAGGTGCGCGGTGGGTTCGCCGTCGGAAATCATGATGATCTGCTTGGTGCCGGCGTTGTGCTTGGCGAGCAGGCGTTCCGCGAGCAGCAGCGCGTGCTGCATGTTGGTGCCGAGGACGTATTCGTCCCACTGCAGGAACGGCAGGTCGTGGGCCTTGAGTTCCTTGGCGTAGGCGGCGAAGCCGATGACGTGGAACGAGTCCTTGGGGTACTGCGAGGTGATCAGGTTGTGCAGCGCCAGCGCCACCTTCTTGGCCGCCTGGAACGAGCCGCGCAGCGCCATGGACCAGGACAGGTCGACGAGCATGGCGGTGGCCGTCGAGGTGATGAGTTCGGAGCGGTAGATCTCGAAGTCGTCGTGCTTCAGCCGCACCGGCGTGCGCGGACCATCGCGGTCGATGGCGTTGCGGATGGTGCGCGGCATGTGCAGGTGGAAGGGGTCGCCGAACTCGTAGGCCTTGGTCTGTTCGAGACGCTCGCCGAAGCGGCCTTCCTCCGGCAGGGCGTGGTTGCCGAGGCTCTGGCGCTTGAGGCGTGCGTAGATCTCGCCGAGGGCCTTCAAGCCGATCATGCGCGAGCCACGCGGCGTCAGTTCCCAGCGGTCGCCCTCGGGGCGGATATAGCCGGCCTTCTCGAGGGCCTCGAGGAGTTTCTTCAGATCGTCGATGGACTCGGCGGCCTCGTCGTCGAGCAGTTCCTTCAACAGATCCTGGTCGATCCGTTCGAGGTCGTTGCTGCGTTCCGCCGCCTGCACCTGGTTGATGAGTTCGTCCAGCGAGCGCATCTCCTTCATAAGCCGCATGGCGGCTTCGAGATTGATGTCCTCGCGGCCCGAGAAGCGGTAGCGGGACGAACGCGGGTTGTGAGCCGACATGCTCTGCGCAAGGCGCTGTAGTTCGTTTTCCAGTTCCGGGTCACCGAAACGGTCGGCGAACAACGACTGCAGTTGCTGGCGTTGGTCGGGGGTCAGGGAGTCCATCAGCGACTGCGCGGCGGCCATCTGCTGGCGCATCTGCTCGACGAGGTCCTCCAGGGACTGCGGCGGGTTGTCGCCGAACATGTCGCCGTACTTGTCCATGAATTCCTTGAAGTAGGAATCCAGCACGTCGGGGTCGACGCCCTTGGCCTTCTTCGACAACAGGTCGTTCAACGACTTCAACATGTCCTTCATGCGATCGATGTCGCCCTTGGACATGTTGTTGACCATGTTCTCGATGTCGTCGAAGAAGGTCTGCCCCATGGCGCGGCGCAGTTGGTTCAACAGCTCGATGTAGCGCCGCTGCGCCTCGGGATTCATGAACTCGTAGTTCTCGAGTTCCTGCATCTTGCCCGCCGCGTTGTCGGGCAGGTCGTCGAGGCGTTCCTTGTTCTCGGCGGCAGCGCGCTGCATGACGTCGCCCGTCACCTCGTCGCCCTTGCCCTCGAGCCATTCGTCTATGGTGCCGCGCTCCAAGTCGAGGATTTCGTCCAACTCCTTCTCGATCTCCTTGAAGACGCTCGACAGGTTGAAGCGGTCGAGATGTTCGCGCTTCTGGTCGCGCAGGCGCTTCAGGATGTCCCGCAAGCCCTGCCGGTGTCCGCCCTGGGGAATGTTCATGCCCCTTGATAGGAGATTGCGCATTGCCCAGCGCAGATCGCCGTAGTCCATCCCATGGCGTCGTCGGCGGCGATGTCCGAGGCCTGGCTGCCGTCCCATTGGGAGAAGCGGTGGCGTGTGAGTGGTCGGCGCATCTTGCTTACCGGCGGTTCAACCGGTGAAGGTGGACCGTCCGGCGGCGCTCTTCTTGTTCAGCAGCTTGTGCAGATACAGCCCCTCGAGCACGAACTCGATCACCGACGGCCGCGCCGGGGGTATGTGGGCAAGCCTGTCGACGACGGCTTCGAGCCCCTCGAGCTCGGAGGTGATGGCCTCGTAGTCGGCGAAGGTCGCGTCCTCCGCGGTGTCGACGGAGAAACCCTCGTCGAAGGCCAGCACGACATCGGCGAGGGCGTCCACCGACAGATGGCGGTCGAACACCGCCTTGATGCCGGCAGCGAGAATGCGCGCCGTGATCCGGTCCTCCTGGCCCTCCTCCATGGCCTCGAACTCCACCTTGCCCTGCAGCGACGGGAGCACGAACGGCAGGTCCGATATGCGCGGCACGACGTCGGTCTCGCCGATGCGGAGGGCGCGGCGAAAGGCGTTGGCGAGGAGCGCTTCGTAGTTGGCCACCGAGGCGCGCACGGACACGCCCGAGCGCTGGTTGACGTCGGGTGAACGACGCGCCTGGTGGGTGATCTCGGCGACGATCTCCTTCATGTAGGCAGGCACGTGGACGCGGTAGTCGCCCATGTCGAGGGCGGTCGCCTCCTGCTCCATGATGTCGATTTCCTTGTCGATGTCCTCCGGGTAGTGGGTGCGGATCTGTGCACCGTAGCGGTCCTTCAGCGGCGTGATGATGCGTCCGCGGTTGGTGTAGTCCTCGGGGTTGGCGGTCGCCACCAGGAACACATCAAGGGGCAGGCGCACCTTGTGACCCCGGATCTGCACGTCACGCTCCTCGAGGACGTTGAGCAGTCCGACCTGGATGCGCTCGGCGAGATCGGGCAGTTCGTTGATGGCGAAGATGCCCCGGTTGACCCGCGGCACGAGGCCGAAGTGGATGGTCAACTCGTCGTCCAGGTAGCGCCCTTCCGCCACCTTGATGGGATCGACCTCGCCGATGAGATCGGCGATGGTGATGTCCGGGGTGGCGAGTTTCTCGGCGTAGCGTTCGGATCGGGGCAGCCAGGCGATGGGCGTGGCGTCACCCTTTTCCTCCACGATCGCACGGCCCTGGGCGGTGATGGGTTCGAAGGGATTCTCCGGAATCTCCACGCCCTTGATGACCGGGATCTCGTCGTCGAGCAGGTTGGTGAGTCCGCGCACTAGCCGGGACTTCGCCTGGCCGCGTTCGCCCAGCACCATGATGTCCTGGCCGCCGAGGATGGCGTTGGCGATCTGCGGGATGACGGTCTCGTCGTAGCCGACGATGCCGGGAAACAGGCTCTCGCCGCAGCGCAGCTTGGCGATGAGGTTGCGGCGCATCTCGGCCTTGACGCCCAGCACCTCGTAGCCGGAGGCCCTGAGTTTGCCCAGGGTGGTCGCCTTTCTGGCCATGGCGTCGCTCGATCGGGGGAACGCTTCGAGTGTGGCAGTTCCATACGGATCGCGCAAACACACGGGTGGAGTTCTTCTCTGGCATCATTGCCCGCCATGGCGATTCAGGCCATCGACATCGACGCACTGCGTGAC
>JAGWBN010000104.1:559-1046 GCA_021295875.1 Pseudomonadales bacterium | reverse complement strand
GGCTACCGCGTATTCGCCGCGCTCGGCTGGGGTGACCTCGGCGACGGCCACATCAGCGCGCGGGACCCGGAGCGTACGGACTGCTTCTGGCTACTCGATGTCGACACGCCCTTCCGCGAGGCGAGCGCCGACCGGCTCGTGCTGATCGAGCCCGACGGCAACGCGCGCGGCGGCAGTGGACGGACGAACCTGCCCGCCTTTTTCATCCATTACCCGATCCTCGCCGCGCGACCCGACGCCGTCAGCGTCGCGCACACCCACACGGGCCACGGGTCGCCCTTCTCCGCGTCCGCCAGACTCATGGAGCCGATCACCCAGGAGGCGTGCATCTTCTACGACGACCACGCCGTGTTCGACGACGAGGAAGTCCAGGTGCAGGACCTCGACTGCGGCGAACGCATCGCGAAACAACTCGGCCGCCACCGGGGCATCGTGCTGCGCAACCACGGCCTGCTCACCGTGGGACCGACGGTCAAGCACGCCGTCG
>JAGWBN010000104.1:0-410 GCA_021295875.1 Pseudomonadales bacterium | reverse complement strand
GATTTTCGATGCGATACCTATCGACCCGGGGCGGCTGCGCTCCCCTGTCGTTCACCCAGGCCGTGCTCACGGGCCTCGCCCCCGACGGCGGCCTGTTGGTGCCGGAACGGTTCCCCGATGTCGCCGACCGGCTGGACGCCTGGCGCACGCTCTCCTACGTCGAGTTGACGCAACGGATCTTCCGGCTCTATGCAGATGGGGCAGATGGGGCCGATGGGGCGGACGACATCCCGGGCGACGACCTCGACGCCATCGTGGCCGACGCCTTCGCCGCCTTCGACCATCCGGACATCGCGCCGCTCGTCGATCTGGGCGAGATCCGCATCCTGGAGCTCTTCCACGGTCCCACGCTTTCGTTCAAGGACATCGCCCTGCAGATTCTCGGTCGCCTGTTCGAGACCATCCTCGGC
>JAGWBN010000103.1:8704-9207 GCA_021295875.1 Pseudomonadales bacterium | reverse complement strand
GGGCACAGCCCGAGCAGCTGCACGGCGGCGGGATTGCGCGCCACGGCGGCTTCGGTGAACCGGTTCACGGGCACATGCCTTCCTGCCGGACCCGCTCCACGGCGCGTCCGGCGGCTGCCATCACCGCTGCGGACGTCACCGTCGCGCCGCTGACCGCGTGCACGTCGCCGGTGGTGAACGACTCGAGCCAGGGTGCGTCGGCGGCAAGAATGTCGCTGAAGCCCGGGGTCTCCGCGTGTTCGAGAACGCGGACACCCGTGACCGAGCCGTCGAGACCGAGCGCCACCGCCAGCCGGAATTCACCGCCGTAGCCCCGGCCTGCGACCCGCAGCACGACGAGGCCCTGTTCGCACAATACGAGGTCGCCGTCGCCGAGAGTGACGAAGTCCACGCGGCCAAGCTCCCGGAATACGCGGGTCTCGGCTGCCACTCGGTTGCGGTGTACGTCCTCCTCGGTGAAGTCGGCGAACCACGCCAGCGCCGCCCCGGCCAGCGCGGTCAGC
>JAGWBN010000103.1:7094-8587 GCA_021295875.1 Pseudomonadales bacterium | reverse complement strand
GCCGTCCGGGTAGCTGCCGCCGGCGCGGATCGCGAACACCAACGCGCCGATGCCGAGGCCGAACAGCCACTGGTGTGCCGCCGCCTTGGGTGCGGTGACCGGGTCGGTGGCGATGAAGAACGCCGCCACCATGGAGGCCCCGGCGAACCAGTGGAACACGGGTGATCCCAGGCTCGCCGAACTGCCGCCGTCGTAGAAGGCCAAGGCGGGAAGGCCAAGTCCGAGCAGAACCGCAACCGGTATGCGCCAGTGCACGACGCCGATGGCCATCAGGTAGAGGCCACCGGCGAGCGCGGCGGCGTTCACCCACTCGAAGCCGGCGCCGCCGAGTAGGCCGAAGGCGGGCACGCCGGCAAGTTCCTCGACGGTGGTCCCGCCGCGGAACCGGAGGGCGTCCAATGCCGTCGCCCCGCTCGCCGCATCGACGTAGGTCATCGCCTGGGGATAGGCCACCAGGATGGCCGCGTACCCCGCCATGGCCGGATTGAAGACGTTGCGGCCGAG
The DNA here is from genome assembly GCA_021295875.1 of Pseudomonadales bacterium. Taxonomy (GTDB): domain Bacteria; phylum Pseudomonadota; class Gammaproteobacteria; order Pseudomonadales; family Azotimanducaceae; genus VXYL01. The sequence goes on along the minus strand of JAGWBN010000103.1, from coordinate 8,083 downwards.
GCCGCCGTAGAGTTCCTTGGCGAGCAGGATGGCGACGGCCGTGGCGACGACGGGAATCCACAGCGGCGCGGCCGGTGGAATGCCGATGGCGATCAGCAGGCAGGTCACCGGCGTGCTGCGGTCGACGAAGGGACGCACCGGACGCTCGCGCAGGCGCTGGCAGAGCGCCTCGAACAGCGCACCCGCGACAAGGGCGACGGCACAGTGCACCAGCAGCAGCCAGCCGAAGGCCCAGGCGGCGACGCCGATGGCGGGCAGCAGGGCGATCAGCACCCGGTCCATGATCGCCGGTGCCGAATCCGGCCTGCCGATGAGGGCGATCGTCGCCATGGCCGGCTAGCGCCCCATCGACGCCGCAGGGGCGACCGCGCGCCTAGGCGGGCGCGTTGGGGTCGCACGCGCCCGCACGGCGTTGCCCTGCCCCAAGCGACCGCAACGTCCCTGCCAAGGCGCGGGATCGCCTCCACGGTCACGCCAGACGATGCAAAACCGGGCGACTATTGCCATTGGTGCGTCGTCCGCAGACGTTCGGCGCGACGGGTCTCGTGTTCCTCGACCTCGCGCGCCAGCCTGTCGTTGCGTGCCTCCGAGTGCAGCCGCGCCGTCTGCGCCCGCTCGGCGATCTCGCGTTCCCGGCTCGTCCGGTCCTTGAGCGCGCGGAACTCGCTGACGAGGTCGATGCCGCTCGGGCATGCCCGCGTGCAGGCGGTGCACTCGATGCAGTCGAATACCGACGCGTCGGCTTCTCCGCCTTCGAAGGCGATGTGCAGGGCCTGGGGATCGAGGTCCACCGGGCAGGCGGGCATGCACCGGCCACAACCGATGCAAGGCAGCGCCGGGGCGGGTGCCCTTGGCGGGGTTCCCACGATCGGTGTCGACGGGGATCTCGGTACCAGCTCGATGCAGTCCGCGGGGCAAGCCGGCAGGCAAAGTTCACAGCCCGTGCAGCGCTCCTCGATCACCCCGTGCAGGTACTTCGGCGCACCGGC
>JAGWBN010000103.1:0-6944 GCA_021295875.1 Pseudomonadales bacterium | reverse complement strand
ACGGCTTGCGCGTACGGTCGGCATCCCGGGTAGCCGCACTGGGCGCATTGGCTTTGCGGCAGGATGGCGTCGATGGCGGTCACCACGGCGTCGGCGTTGGAGTCCTGCCTGCTCGCCAGCGCCCGCCGGGCGATGGACAAGAGGATCGCGGCCACCAGGCCGATGCCGCCGAGAACCAGCGCAGCCGTCATCCGCCAAGTCCCTTGAAGCCGTAGAAGGCCAGCGCCATGAAGCCGACGGTCACCAGCGCCAGCGGTGGACCGCGGAACGGTTCGGGAACCGCGTCGTCGCTGATGCGTTCGCGCAGTGCGGCAAAGGCGACGATGGCGACGCCGAAGCCCAATCCGGCGCCGACGGCGAGGAACAGGGTGCGGGGCAGCGACAGCCCTTCGCCGACCGCGATCAGGGTCACGCCGAGCACCGCGCAGTTGGTGGTGATGAGCGGCAGATAGATGCCGAGCATCCGGTGCAGCACGGGACTCGCGGCGCGGACGAACATCTCGGTGAACTGCACCGTCGCGGCGATGATGACGATGAACGCGATGATGCGCAGGTATTCGAGCCCGATCGCGACGAGCAGGTAGCGGTTCACCAGGTAGGTGCCCATTGCCGCCACGACCAACACGAACATCGTCGCCAGCGTCATGGGAATTGCGGTTTCGACGCGTCCGGAACTGCCCACGAACGGACACAGGCCGAGGAACTGGACGAGGACGAAATTGTTGACCAGCGCCGCCGACAGGAGGATGAGCAGCAACTCGGCCATGGGAGTCAGCAGACGGAGTCCATCAGGTCACCTGCATTCCCGGTTCGGCGCCGGCATCCGGGGAGACGAGGAAGATGTCCTCGCCACCGGGTCCGGCGGCGAGCACCATGCCTTCCGAGGTGCCGAAACGCATTTTGCGGGGTGCCAGGTTGGCGACCAAGACCACCAGGCGACCAACCAGGGCATGTGGATCGTAGGCTTCCCGGACGCCGGCGAAGACCGTCCGCTGGGTGCCGCCGAGGTCGAGCCGAAGTTCGATCAGCTTGTCCGCACCGTCCACGAAACTCGCGTCCAGCACCTTCGCCACGCGTAGGTCGATCTTGCCGAAGTCGTCGATGCTGATCACCGCGCCGTCGTCCTCGGCTTCGTCGTCAGCCTCCGCCACGGCTTCGGCCTTCGTGGCGGCGACCACCTTGTCCACATCCTTGCGGTCGATGCGCGTGAACAACGGCTTGAACCGGCCGATCTCGTGGCCGGCGAGGGGCGTGCCGGCGTCTTCCCAGGCGAGCGGCTCGACCCTCAGGAAGGCTTCGGCCTTGGCCGCCATGGCGGGCAGGATCGGCTTTAGGTAGACGACGAGCGCGCGGAACACGTTGATGCCCAGTGAACACACGCCCTGCACCTCGTCCCGGCGGTCGGGGTCGTTGACGTGTTTCCAGGGCTCGTATTCGGCGATGTACTGGTTGGCGCGGTCCGCCAGCGCCGTGATCTCCCGGACGGCGCGCCCAAAATCGCCCCGCTCGTAGAGTTCGGCGAGTCGGTGCCGGGCCTGCGCCACCGCGTCCCACAATGCTTCGTCGTGCACGCTGGCCGACAGCACGCCGTCGAAGCCTCGGTGGATGAATCCCGCGCAGCGCGAGGCGATGTTGACGACCTTGCCGACCAGGTCCGAGTTCACCCGCTGGACGAAATCGTCGAGCGAGATGTCGACGTCGTCGGTGTTGGCGGCCAACTTGGTGGCGTAGTAGTAGCGCAGGTACTCCGGGTCCAGGTGCTCGAGATAGGTTCCGGCGTTGATGAACGTGCCCCGGGACTTGGACATCTGCACGCCGTCCACGGTGATGAAGCCGTGGGTGTGGACCTTGGTCGGCGTGCGGTAGCCGGACCCGCGCAACACCGCCGGCCAGAACAGGCAGTGGAAGTTGATGATGTCCTTGCCGATGAAGTGGTGAACCTCGGCCTCGCTGTCGGCGGCCCAGAAGTCGTCGAAGTCGAGACCCTCCGTGCGCTCGCAGAGATTCTTGAAACTCGCCATGTAGCCGATCGGGGCGTCCATCCAGACGTAGAAGTACTTGTCCCCGGCACCGGGGATGGTGAAGCCGAAGTACGGTCCGTCGCGGCTGATGTCCCAGGCCTTGAGTCCGCCGGTCAGCCACTCGGCGAGCTTGTTGGCGACTTCCGGCTGCACCGCATCGCTCGCCGTCCAGTCCTTGAGGAAGTCGCTGAACTGCGCGAGGTCGAAGAAGTAGTGGTCGGATGAGCGCAACTCCGGCGTCGCGGCGGACAGGAGCGAACGCGGCTCGCCGAGCTCGGTGGCGTCGTAGGTCGCCCCGCACTCCTGGCAGTTGTCGCCGTACTGGTCTTCCTCGCCGCAACGCGGACAGGTGCCTTTGACGAACCGGTCTGCCAGGAACAGCTTGCGCTCGGCATCGTAGAGCTGTTCGACCTCGGCGGTGAACGTCCGTCCGTCGGCCGCCAGGCGCTCGTAGATGGCCGCCGTGAAGTGCTCGTTCTCGGCCGAGTGCGTCGAGTGGTAGTTGTCGTGCCCGACGAGAAACCGGCGAAAGTCCTCGGCATGCTCCCGGCGGAACGACTCGATCATCGCCTCCGCCGTCGTGCCGGCCCGTTCGGCGGCGAGCATGGTCGCGGTGCCGTGGGCGTCGTCGGCGCAGACGTAGTGGCACTCGTTGCCCATCATGCGCTGGAAGCGCACCCAGATGTCGGTCTGGATGTGCTCGAACAGGTGCCCCAAGTGCATCGCACCGTTGGCGTTCGGCAGCGCACTGGTGACGAGGATGCGGCGCATGGTGGGACTCGAACGGGCGGTTGCGTCAAGGGCGCGAGACTATACGCGCCACGGCGACAATTGACTACGCGCGGCCCCGCCCGAGCCGCTTCCTCCGACGAACGCTGGCGCCTTCGGGGTGACGGGAAGCTGTCGCACTTGAAGCTCGGCGGATGTCATGTCGCCAGGTCGCTGGCGACCAGTTCCGGGAGGCGCTCGACGAGATACAGCGGCAGTGACAAGAGGCGGTAGCGAATCCGGTGGCGCTTGCCTACCGACAAGACCTCCGCGTCGACATCCTGGACGCTCGGCGGCGAGGCGTCGAAGCGGACGGCGAGCGGCGGGCGTTTCTCGGCGGCGAACTGGTGCAGCGACCTCAACGCGCCTGCGCGCCCCGCCTTCACCTCCACCGGGACGATCTCACCGGCGAGTTCGAGGACATAGTCCACCTCCGCGTTGTTTGAGCGACCCTCGCGAAGCCAGTACGTCAGCTCGCGGTTGGGGCGGTCCGCGATGAGGTATTGAAGATGCTGGCCGATGAACTGCTCTGCCGTCGTGCCAGCGTTGACCATTTCAGAGGCGCTCCGGCGGGCGATGGTCTCCCAGCCCACCCCGCAGATGGCATTCATCAAGCCGACGTCCTGAAAGAGCAGCTTGAAGACGTTCTCCTTGAGGTCGGCCTGCAGGGGAAGGTCGGAACAAGCGCTGTGGGTCACCTTGGCGACGACGCGGGCCATCGCCAGCAGGTCTATGTCGCGGCGGATGGTCGCACTTTGGTCATCCGGCGAGACGTTGCTGTATTTGACCTTGCGGCCCGCTTGGCGGGCCGCGAAGTTGAACACCCGCAGCATCCTCGTCATGTCCCGACGGGGTGCGTACTTCGGAAAGTCGTCCCGATAGGTGTCGATGATGCTCGTATGCACCGTGCTGACCGGGCGCAGGCTTGCCGAGTCCGCATACACCTTGACGGCTTCCGGCATGCCGCCGACGAATTGATAGAGGCGCAGTTGCTCCATCAATCGGTGGTGGATCATCGGTGGGATGGATGTGTCGTTCGGTGGCCAAGTAAACGCGTCGATGGCCTTCGCAAGCCCCTGCTTGCCCGCGGCTGCCAGGAACTCGGTGAACGTCATGGGGCCAAGATTGAGGTAGTGGATGCGCCCGACCGGCATGGCGAAAGCCCGGTCGGCGAGCGCGAACTCCATCAGCGACCCGGCGGCGACGACGGGTATTTGCGGCTGTTCTTCGAAGAAGTAGCGCAAGGATGCGATGGCGGCTGGTACCGCCTGGATCTCGTCCAGGAACAAGACGCTCTGGTCCGACAGTGGCACGTCGGCAACCGTATTGAGGACGTTGAGGATGACGGTCGGATCGTTGCTCGCGAATACGTCGGCGATGTCGGGGTGTCGCTCCAGGTTGACGACGCTGAGCTGGCGTCCTTCGGCCTTGGCGAACAACTCCACCAAGGTGGATTTGCCAACCTGCCGCGCGCCTCGGACGACCAACGGCTTGCGTCCGGGGACACGTAGCCAGGTGCCGAGGTCCGGGAGTTGATGGCGTTCCACAGTGGCCAGTTTACGCTTTTATACCCATAAAAGACATCGATGACTATGATTTTAGCCACCTGTTTTCGTAGTTTGATCCAGGGAACCGCGCCATGGTGTGGCTCGGTATCGACCGAATATGAGCGTTCCGATGGTCCAAGGTGTGCGACTTTCGGTTGCCTTGGGGCGGCGCCGTACAAAAGATGCAGCGTGGGTATGGACACGTTGACGGAGACTCGAGGGGTGGCGTCTTGGCAGGCTGAAATTGATCGGGCGTTGACGTGTCGTGGCGTCACCTGGGACGCGAGCCACCTCCGGGGACCTGCGCCGGGGGATGTCGAACGGCACGTCGTTCAACACACCGAGGACGAAGAGACCGTGGTGATCCTGTGGGGTCGCGATTCCGCCGCGGGGGTTCATTGTCACGGCATCAGCCATTGCGAGTTCGAGGTTCTCACCGGCGCCGTCGAGGAGAGTCGGGAGGACGACCGCTGGCACGCCTTCGGGCCGGGGGAGGTCAACGCCTGCGGTGCGGGCTGCGAACACGACGTGCGCTGCCAGCAGACGTTGGCGGTCACCGTTCATCGGTATCGGCCGCCGCTCGGCGATGCGCCCGACGCGATGTTCGCGGACTCGGTCCAGCTCGGCGGCGAGATGGCCGAGGCCCTTGCGAAGCTGCAGGATGACGCCGGAACCCGGCCGTGGATGGTCGTACGAGCGGGCGCGAATCACCGGGGGTACGGTTCGGTGCACGACGAGGTCGTCCGCCGGCTGGGCACCCCGGCGCGGGTGGCGGACGGGTTCGAGACCGAAACGCCGGTCATGCGGTCGGCATCGAAGCCGGCCGGGGGCTTCCCCGTCGACTCCGCCGCCGGCGTTCACTCGGCACATGCCTACCTCGAGCAACCGCCCACCTATGTCGTCATGACCTGCATCGACGACACCGGCGAGGACGAGTTGCTGTTGAGTTCCGTGGGCGCGTTGCGAACGCTTAGCGGCGACGATGTCGACCATCTACGGCGTCCGGCATTCCGTTTCTCCGACCCATCCGCCGGACAGTCGACGCTTTCGGCGCCTCGGGCCGCGGTCTCCGTCGATGGCGGCAGACTCCGGATGCGATGTGGAACCGATGTCGTGCCGGTCGACGCGGACGCGGCCAGGGCGTGCCGGCGCATGCACGACAGGATCGCCGACCACGCCTCGGCCGTGAAACTCCAGCGAGGTGACGTCCTCGTGGTCAACAACCGCCTGGCGGCCCACGGATGGGATGCGCCGAGTCCCGTGTCGCAACACTTGCTCACGTCCTGCGTGTGGGATCAGGAGGACTTGGCGGCCGTCGTGGAAGGGCGGCCCTAAGCCGCGGACCCCTGCCGCTGATCGGTCGTTCCCACGAACCCTTAGGAGCCCGGGCTCGGGTTGTGTTCGACCACTAGGAACCGGCCGCGGAATCCTTTGAAGCCGCCCCTTCGGTAGCGGGTTCCCGGAGATCGTCGCTGGCGGGCATCAGTTCCGGTGGGATGGGCGGCCTACGCTGGCGAAGCGCCTGCGGCGCGTAGTTCTCGGCCAGGTAGTCGAGGATCCTGGTTTCACTTTCCGCCGGCAGTTCCCACAAGTTCTGGGTCCGCTGCATCCAGCGGATCATGTCGCGCCAACCCTCGCGGTTGGCACGCTGGTTGGTGATCAGGCCGAAGGAATGGCAGGCGCCGCAGTGGACGCGGACATCCTCCCAGCCGGGTGCCACGGCGAGCCCGGTGTCGGCATCGGGTTCGGCACCCAGCGTACCGATGGCGACACCCGACGCGAGCAGGCAGGCGGCCGTCGCGGACAAGAACCGTCGGATGCTCACGTGACCGCCAGGGCGATCCGGTGGCAGGCGTTGTTCAGGTAGCCGCGCGGGTTCCAGGCCGGCATCACCGCAGGTTGGGAACGGCCTAGTTGGTCGACGGCACGCGCCCAGACCTCGTAGTAGCCAGGACGCGGGATCGTGAGGGACGTCGACCAGTGCTGCCACGCGAGGCGGTTGACCGGGCGTTCCAGCGCGGTCTTATGCCAAGTGGCGCCGTAGTCGACCGAACTGAACACGTCGCGCACGCCGAGGTCGCCGGCCCAGGCGTGGCCGCGCACCACGAACGGATCGCCGCGTTGCCGATGGACGCCGGATTCCGGGTGGGTGATGAGCGACTTCACGGGCATCGACTCGATGATGCACATGTCCTCGTCGGCGACGGTCGCCCCCGGCGCCACCGGGTCGCAGGGCACGCGGTAGGACTGTCCACCCATCTTGGGACCGTCGTGGACGCGGTCTCGAACGAGGATGCGCCGCAGCCACTTGCCGCTGACCGAACCCGGCCAGCCGCCCATGACGAGGCGCAGCGGAAACCCGTGAAGCCGGGGCAGCGGCTCGCCGTTCATGGCCCAGGCGATCAGGGACTCGTTCTCGACGGCCTTGGAGACCGGCGCACCCCGGGAGATGGGCTGCTTGGCCGGATCGCCCGAGAGATGCGTATCGGCGGACTCGTAGCCGATGTACACGGCGTCGTCCGTCATGCCGCAATGGTCGAGTACGTCGCGTAGTCGGACGCCGGTCCATGTCGGGCAGGCTACGGCGCCGGTGGTCCACTGGTTGCCC
>JAGWBN010000102.1:1275-8747 GCA_021295875.1 Pseudomonadales bacterium | reverse complement strand
CCCAAACCCGCCGCGTTCAGGCTCATGTCACGTGGGAATCACGTGCTGCCTTCAGGCTCATGTCACATGGGACAAGGCTCAGGGCGACGCCGCCGGACAAAAGCAGATACACTTACGCGCCCGCAGCGCCGGGCCGTGGGTAAGGTCGTCGCGCGCGTAGCTGCCTCGCAGTCGCGCACAGGTGCACCCACGGCGATCGGCGGGCACGCCTCCGACTTCGTCGGTACGGGAATGGGTACACGTAAGCATTTGAAAAGGAGTCTCGAACCATGAGCAGTGTCGACGAACGCGTCAAACGACTCATCTGCGAGCAATTGGGCGTCAAAGAAGAGGAGGTCAAGGACGAGGCGTCGTTTGTTGACGACCTCGGTGCAGACTCGTTGGATACGGTAGAACTCGTGATGGCCCTCGAAGAGGAGTTCGAGACCGAGATCCCGGACGAGGAAGCGGAAAACATCACCACGGTCCGAGAGGCCATCGACTACATCCTGGCTCACCAGTAGGTCCTGCAAGCGGATCACCCCGCGTCTGGACGCATCTTCCCGTATGAGTAGACGACGAGTCGTTGTCACCGGTCTCGGCATGCTGTCGCCCATCGGCAACAGCGTCGAGGACGGTTGGCACAATGCCCTGGCGGGCGAGAGCGGTGCCCGGTCGATCACCGACTTCGACACCAGCGGCCACAGCGTGACCATCGGTGCCGGGGTCAAGGATCTCGCCGTCGACGACTACCTCGAGCGCAAGGAAGCCCGCCGGCTCGACCCCTTCATTCAGTACGGTCTCATCGCTGGCATTCAGGCGGTGCGCGACGCGGGCATCGACGACGGTGTCGATGGCGACCGCGTCGGCGTTGCCATCGGCTCCGGCATCGGCGGCATCAACACCATCGAGGCGACCCACTCGACCTGCATGGACCGCGGTCCTGGACGGGTATCGCCTTTCTTCGTGCCGTCGAGCATCATCAACATGATCGCCGGCAAGCTGTCCATCCAGTACGGCTTCCGCGGTCCCAACATCGCCGTCGTCACGGCGTGCACCACCGGGACCCACAACATCGGCTTCGGCATGCGGATGATCCAGAACGGCGAGGCCGACGTCATGGTGGTCGGCGGTGCCGAACAGGCGACCTCGCCCGTGACCGTGGCCGGATTCGCCTCCATGAAAGCGCTGTCCACCCGCAACGACGACCCGCAACGCGCCAGCCGCCCTTGGGATCGCGACCGCGACGGGTTCGTCCTGGGCGACGGGGCCGGCGTCCTGGTGATCGAGGACTATGAACACGCCCGCGCGCGCGCCGCATCGATCTACTGCGAACTCGCCGGGTTCGGGATGAGTGCCGACGCGTTCCACATCACCAGCCCACCGGACGACGGCCACGGCGCCGTGGCCTCGATGCGCAACGCCATGGCCGACGCCGACCTCGGCGTGGACGACATCGACTACATCAACGCCCACGGCACCTCCACGCCCCAGGGCGACGTCGCCGAGACGCTGTCGATCAAGGCCGTGTTCGGCGACAAGACGTGCGTGGCGATCAGTTCAAGCAAGTCGATGATCGGCCATCTACTGGGCGCGGCGGGTGCCGTCGAAGGCATCTTCACGGTGCTTGCCGTGGCGAAGAACATCGCGCCACCGACCATCAATCTCGACAACCCCGACCCCGAATGCGATCTCGACTACGTGCCCCACAAACCGCGGGCCATGCCCATTCGCGCGGCACTGTCCAACTCGTTCGGCTTCGGTGGCACCAACGGCAGCCTGATATTCACCGAGGTGTGAGACCTTGCGGGTTTAAGGCCCGGCACCGCTCACCTGGAGGTCGTAGGTGAAAAAACGCATCCTGCTGCTACCTGCGGCCGTGATCGTCCTCGGTATTGCTTTCCTGGTGGGATTCCACGTCTACCTCGAGCGCTGGTCGGAGGAGCCGCTGCCGGTCGCCGAGGAGATCGTCTTCATCGTCGAGCCCGCTTCTTCCTTCAATGCGTTGGCCCACATGCTCGGTAAACGGGGTGTGGCGAACCCGTGGCTGTTCTCCCAACTCGCGCAGAAGCATGGCCTGCAGACCGCGGTGCAGAGCGGCGAGTACCGCGTCGCACCCGGCGAGACGCCGTGGGCGCTGCTGGACCGGCTGACCCGGGGCGACGTGGTCAGGTACCGTTTCCTCGTCGTCGAGGGAAGCACGATTGCCACGGTGCTCGACGAACTACAGGCGGATCGGCGGATCGAATTCGATCTCGCCGGCGTTGTCCGCGGGGATCTCATGGAGCGGCTGGACCTGCCGCCGGGCGACCCCGAGGGCCGGTTCTTCCCGGACACCTACCAGTTCAAACGCGGCCACAAGGCGTCGTCGTTGCTGCGTCGCGCCAACCACCGGATGAACGCCGTGCTCGGGGAGTGCTGGGCCGGACGCGACAAGGACACGGCCTTCGAGACGCGCGACGAGGCCCTGATCCTGGCCTCGATCATCGAGAAGGAGACGGGACTGGCTGCGGATCGTCCCCGTGTCGCCGGGGTCTTCGTCCGTCGTCTCGCGAGGGGATGGAGGCTGCAGTCCGACCCGACGGTCATCTACGGGCTGGGTTCGGCCTTCGACGGCAACCTGACCCGGGCCCACCTGGCCGATGACGACAACAAGCACAACACCTACCGACACCACGGCCTGCCGCCGACGCCCATCGCGCTCCCGGGGCGCGCGGCGATCGAAGCGGCCCTGCATCCGGCGGACGGCGAGGAACTCTACTTCGTGTCCCGCGGCGATGGCTCCAGCGAGTTCTCCACGGATCTCGAGGACCACAACAAGGCCGTCAGGCGTTACCAGCGGTAGCAGCCGATGCCCCGAGGCCGCTTCATCACCATCGAGGGAGGCGAGGGTGCCGGCAAGAGCACCAACGCGGACTTCGTCCTGCAGTTGATCAAGGATCGTGGGTTGGATGGTGTTGCGACGCGGGAACCCGGCGGTACGCCGCTGGCGGAGGAAGTGAGGTCCATGCTCCTCGCCGAGCGCGATGAAACCGTGGATCCGCTGACCGAGACACTGCTGATCTTTGCCGCCCGCGCCCAGCATTTGGCCAAGGTGATCGAGCCCAACCTCCAAGCCGGCCGATGGGTAGTATGCGAGCGGTTCACGGATTCCACGTTCGCGTACCAAGCCGGAGGACGCGGCGTCGAACGCCGGGTCATCGAGCGGCTCGCCGAACTCGTTCACCGCCATTGCTGGCCCGATCTCACACTCTACTTGGACGTCCCCGTGGAGGTCGCCCTGCCACGGCTTGCGGGGCGGGGGCTCGACCGCTTCGAGCGGGAGCACAAGGCGTTCTTCGAACGGGTGCGCGCGGTCTACGTTGAGCGCGCGGATGCGGTCGACCGGATCGTCAGCATCGATGCCAGTCGCGAACTGGATACGGTGAAGCGGGACATTGGCGCCGCCCTGTCGCGGTTCATCGAAACCGGATGAACACCCCGCCCTGGCTGGAGGAACCGATAGCGACCGTCGCCGGCTTAGGCGACCGCCTGCCTCACGCGCTCTTGATCCAGGGACCGGGCGGGTGGGGCGAGGAACGCGTCGCCAACGCCATCGCGCTGGACCTCATGAGACTCGCTCCCGAGGCTACGGCACGCGAGATCGCGCACCCGGACCTGCGCTGGATCGCGCCGGAGGGCGGCACCATCAGGATCGACCCGGTCCGCCGCCTGATCGATTTCCTGATGCAGACTCCGCAGGTCGCGGGTCGCAAAATCGCCGTGATCGAAGCCGCCGACAGGATGAACGTCTTTGCGGCGAACGCCCTGTTGAAGTCCCTGGAGGAGCCGCCGGCCGAGAGTTTCATCGCCCTGGCCACGGGCGCACCGGGACGCCTTCCGGTGACGGTCCGCAGCCGCTGCCAGCGGATCGTCGTGCGTCCCGGAACTCCGGCGGACGTCCTGACCTGGCTGGTCGAGTCGGGGGTCGAAGGATCACTCGCCCAGGCGTTCATGATCGAGTACGGCAGCGCCCCCTACGCCATCCTGGCGGCCCTCGAAGCGGGGCAGGAGCCGCTCTGGCCCGTTCTCGCGAAAGCCGCCCGTTCGTCGGCTGGCGCGGCCGACGTGGCCGAGGCCAACCGCGACGAGCCCTTGGTCGATGTGGTCGAGCGGTGGCTGCGGGTGGTGCACTGGCTCGTGCGGCAATGGCCCCCGGCCAGCACCGGGCTCGGCCTGGACTTTGCCGATGAACTGTTGAAGGTCCGACAGGCGGCGCTGCTCAACACGGGCCTGAATCGGTCCATGCAATTGCAGCGTTTGGCGCTCCTGTGGGCGCAGCTGTGGCGCAGGCTACCGATCGAACCGCCGCGCTCGACCTGAAGGCACGCCTACAGGGTGTAGCTGTCGTAGCCAGCGCCGGTGTCGACACCCGCAAGGTGCTCCTCGATCCCCTGGCGCACCACCGTGTCGCGGGCATTGAACTGGACCCCGATACCCGCCTCCCGACCGCCCTGGGCACCTTCCGGGGTGATCCAGACGACGCGGCCCGCCAGCGGGATCCCGCTGCCGTCCCCAGGCAGGCGGAGCATGACGAAGACCTCGTCGCCCATCTCGACCCGCTCGGCCGTGGGAATGAACAGACCGCCGTCGCGGATGAACGGCATGTAGGCGGCCCGTAGGGCCTCGGCGTCCTCGAAGGTCACCGACAACAGCCGGCCTGCGGACTCGTTCTGCATGGTCGACGCCTCAACGTCCGTGGTCGAATGGCGAGAAGACCACAAGGCGGTAACGAGGCATATCGGCCAAAGACGCTTCCGGAGTGCGGACATTCGCCCGCCGCCGCATGGGTAGTCTCCCACGCCGGCGACGGGCCACGGGTGTTCAGCCGAGACGGTCGAACGCCGGCCGGGTCAGGTTCTCCACGCCGTCCGCGGTCACCAGCACGTTGTCCTCGATGCGCACGCCACCATAGGGCGTGAACGCCTCGATCTTCTCCCAATTCACGTCCCGGCCCGCTTCGGAGTCCGCGAGTTCGGCCAGCAGCGCGGGAATGAAGTACAGCCCCGGCTCGACGGTGAACACCTGGTCGGTTTCCAGCGGGCGCGTGAAGCGCAGCTTGGGGAAACGTTCGGGCGGCTCGCCGATGTCGCCGTCCTCGTTGACGAACTGGCCGCCGACGTCGTGGGTCTGCAGACCGAGCAGGTGGCCGAGCCCGTGGGGGAAGAACTTGTCGGTGATCGATCGTTCGTAGGCGCCCTCGGCGCTGCAGCGCACGAATTTAAAGCGCGCCAGCAACTCGGCGATCTCGCGGTGCATGTGCACATGCAGGTCGACGTAGGCCAGGCCCGGCCGGACCATGGCCACGGCGGCACGCTGCTTCTCGTCGAGCGCCGTGACGAGATCGTCGAACTCGTCGCCCGGGTTTGCGCTGTAGGTTCGCGTGATGTCCGAGTGATAGCCGCCCGAACGGCCGCCGGCGTCGATGAGGAAGCTGCGCGACACGGCCGGCGAGGTCCGGTCGTAGTGCTGGTAGTGGAGAATGCCGGCGTGCTCGTTCAGGGCGATGATGTTGGGGTAGGGCAGCTTGCTCTCCTGCTGCCGGCTGGCGGCGAGATAGGCCATGTGGATGTCGAACTCGCTGCCACCCTCCCGAAAGGTGTCCCGGGCGGCGAGATGCCCGCGCACACCGATCTCGGTGGCTTCGCGCATCCTCGCCTGTTCGAACGGCGTCTTCAGGGCGCGGGCGAACTGCAGGCGGTTGACGACGTTCTTGGGATTGACGGCCGCCAACGGCAGGTTGAGGTCGTAGGACTCCGCCGGTCCCACCAGCGCGACCCGGCCGAAGTCGGCGAGGTCGTGCACCAGGGACTTCATCAACGCATCCTCGTTGTCGTGCTCCTCGACGTCGAACGCGTCTCCCGCCCAATCCGGCAGCGACGGCGGTTGATACCAGAAGCTGGCCTCCCGGTGGAAGTAGAGCTTGGGCTTATCCGCCCGCCGCACGAGGAGCACGCTGTGTTCGCAGTCGTCGTCGGGATAGAAGCGGGCGAAGTGGGGATTGGGATGGAAGGCGGGCGCCTGGTCGTCCTGGAAGTACATCGGCATCGCCCCGGCAGGAACCACGGCGGCATCCGAGCTGTTGCCCGCCAGCGCGTGCTCCCACTGTTTCCGAATGGTCTCGACGTGGTCGAGGAAGTCGCCGTCGTCGAACGTTGGATTGGTCATCGAGGGCCGGCCCGAGGAGGAGAAGGGGCCGCTATTCTACGTCCGTGGGGGCGACCGCGCGCCCTGGCGGGCGCGGCGGGCGCGTTGCATCGTGATTCAGCCACACCTTTCTGATATACATAGGCGCTTGGCTCACTGAAAGGGAGAAAACATGGGGGCATACGCCTACCAGGCACCGACGAGCGTCGATGAAGCACTTTCGGTACTCGGCAGCGAGAACGCCGCCGGCAACCGGACGCAGATTCTCGCCGGTGGCACCGATGTCATGGTGCAGATGCGGTCCATCGACAAGGGAGCGCGGACCTTTGTGGACGTCAAACATGTCGCTGAGGCCAACGCGCTGTCGATTGGCGACGACGAGATCTTCATCGGCGCGGCCATCGCCTCCGCCGAGTTGAACGAAAACGCCGAGTTGAAGGGCACTCTTCCCGGACTCATCGAGGCGGCCGACCTCATCGGTTCGACCCAGATCCAGGGCCGCGCGACCATCGGCGGCAACCTGTGCAACTCGTCGCCCGCGGGGGACACCATCCCGGCGCTCATCGCCTGCGGCGCGGTCTGCGTCATCGCGTCTGCCGGCGGCAACCGGGAGGTTCCGACCGAAGACTTCGTCACCGGCGTCGGCACCAACGTCCTCGACCCCACCGAGTTCCTGATCGGCTTCAGGATTCCGCGTCCCAAAGGGCGCAGCTCCGACGCCTACCTGCGCTTCATCCCCCGCACAGAGATGGATATCGCGGTGTGCGGCGCCGGCGTGGTCCGGTACCTGCACGGCGGCCAAGGTGTCCATCGGCGCCGTGGCGATCACGGCGCTGGTCGTGCCCGACGCCGGGGCCGCGTTGGTCGGCACCCAGGTGGACGATGCCGCCTTGACGGCGGCGGCGGACGCTTCGAGCGCGCTGGCGAAGCCCATCACGGACAAGCGCGGCACCGTCGAGTACCGCAGGAAGGTCGTCGGCGTCCTCACCAAGCGTGCGGCGGCCATCGCCCGCGACCGCGCCCTTGCACTTTAGCCAAGGCGCGCCTTCAACGCTCATAGGGAGATCATATTAATGAGCAAAGTTCATGACGCGACCGCTACGCGGTCGCCCCACGATTTCGCTAACGCGAAATCGTCATTGGCAATCAGTCCCGTATTCGCAGGAGAAGCACGATGAGCAAGGTCCATGTTTCGACGAGGATCAATGGTGATGCGGTGGAGTTTCTGTGCGAACCGCACCAGTCCCTTCTGGACGTGCTGAGGGACGAACTCGGCCTCACCGGCACGAAGGAAGGCTGCGCCACCG
>JAGWBN010000102.1:0-1068 GCA_021295875.1 Pseudomonadales bacterium | reverse complement strand
GATCCCGACGAGACCACGATTCGCTACTGGCTCGCCGGCAACCTGTGCCGCTGCACCGGCTACGACAAGATCGTGCGCGCCGTCCAGGACGCGGCGCAGACCCTGGCCTACGAGGCCTAGGTGATCCAGACGACTCGAGAGACGCGCAGAAAAATTCAAGGACTTCAAGGAGATATCAAGTGGCAGAAGCGGTAGATCTCAAGGCCATCGGCACCCGGCCGGTGCGTCCCGACGGCATCGAAAAGGTGACCGGGCGGGCGGCGTTCGGCGCGGACCTCAACTTGCCCAACATGCTGCACGGCAAGGTGCTGCGCAGCCCCCACGCCCACGCACGCATCAAGCGCGTCGACATCAGCCGCGCGGCGGCGGCCGACGGCGTGATGGCGGCGGTTTCCGGCGCGGACTTCCCCGGCAACGCAAGTGATCTCGGCAAGAATGTGATGGCCCGCGACAAGGTGCTCTACCACGGCCACGCGGTGGCCGCCGTGGCGGCGAAGACCCAGCTCCAGGCGGAAGCCGCGCTGGAGTTGATCGACGTCGAGTACGAGGCCCTCGAACCCGTCATGTCGCTGGACCAGGCCATGGCCGACGGCGCCACGCTGGTCAACGAGAACCAGCACACCAACGGCGACGCGTCGAAGCCGGCAAGCAACGTCGCCGCGACCCAGCGCTTCGAGCGCGGCGATCTCGAAGCCGGCTTCGCCGAGGCCGACGTGATCGTCGAGAGCGAACACCGCGTGCCCATGGCGCACCAGGGCTACATCGAGCCCCATGCCTGCACCGCAACGGTGAACGAGGACGGCAAGTCCACCGTGTGGTGCTGCACCCAGGGCCACTTCGACGTCCGTTCCCTGACCGCCCAGGTGCTCGGCGAGAGTGTCGGCAACATCAAGGTCATCCCGTCGGAGATCGGCGGCGGATTCGGCGGCAAGACCACCATCTACCTGGAACCGCTGGCCGTGAAGATGTCCCAGATGTCGGGACGCCCGGTGAAGATGACCATGAGCCGCGAGGACGTCTTCCGCGCCACGGGGCCGACCTCCGGCACCTGGTGCAGGGCCAAGATCG
>JAGWBN010000101.1 GCA_021295875.1 Pseudomonadales bacterium | reverse complement strand
CGGAACTTCAGGCGAGATCGGACCAAGACCGTGCGAGGAGGGTGGGCGCCGCTATGGCGCACGCTGGCGGACTGGTGCGCGCAGAGTACTGGGGACTGTGCTGGCGCTGAATTTCGCGGTCGTCTGGGCCGCACCGGTGATCATTCAGGGACAGAGTTTTAGGCGTGGACTCGACCGTATTGCGCGTCGGGCGTATGGGCTTGTCGACGGCTCGGCTACGTTGCGGCGTTTCGCCGCCAGATTCGTTTACCGTCGGGACGTGCATGTGGACTATTTCGCTGCGGCAGTCCTGTTGATCATCAGCATGATCGTTGTTCTCTCAGCCCTGTTCGCCTGGCAGATCACGTTCGGGTCGTTGCCGTGGTGGCTGGTTGCCCTGTATTACTTGGTCTGGGTGGGTCCGGGGGGACGCGGCATGGCGACTGCGTGGACCCTGGCGCACCGTGAGGGCCACCTTTCGGGTGGCAGGATGTACCGTCCGTGGCTTGGCGAGCGCGTGGGAAACTGCTTCGAGAACTGGCTGGGCGTCTTCTACGGGATTGTGCCGTACAGTTTCTCGACGGCTCACATTCTGACACACCACAGATTCGACAATGGAAAAGGTGACCCAATTTATCTGTGGGACTTGGACCGCACCCGTTTTGGAGACCTGATGCTCTACCAGTGGCGGTTCCTTCTGTACATGGCAGGGATCTCCAGTCTGACTGAGTTGCGGCGGGAGTCGGGCGTTCACCCCGGAGTGGACCATGCGCGAAGGAGGCTAGGCCGGGGGATGGCGATCTACTGGATCTGCGTGCCGGCCGGCATCCTTTCGCTGCTGATCGTCACGGGGTCCAGCGTGGGTGCGGCGCTGGTGTTCCTGTTCCTGGTCTACCTGCAGCCTTTCTTTGCGATGTCGACTTTTCTGTCGATCATCAATGTTGGGCAGCACGGATTCCTCGAGGTCGATGCTGCGGGCCGTCATGTGAAGCACGTCACCTCGACGACCATCGTCGATGGCCCGGACGACTCGTTTGGCGAGGACTATCACGTTGCACACCACTACCTACCGGCCGTCGACCATCGCGGATTGTCGGAACATGTGGCTCGGGAGCGTCCAGCGTGGGCGCTGTGCAACGGGTCCGTCTTTGAGAACACGACGTTCTTCGAGATCACGATCATGATGGTTCGGGGCCAGTTCGACCGGCTGATCCGGGAACACTATGTCGACTTCAGCGGCGAGCGCACGGTGGAGGAACTCTCGGAACTGTTCGAACAACGGGCGAAACGGAGAGAGATAACCTACGAACACTACGAGTTCCGCTATCTCCCGGGGCTGAGGGACCGCGTCCGCGAACTGGTGAAGGGGGGCGTCTGCAAGGACGAGAACCGGGCCTACATCTATCAATCGCAACACAGCGTTCAGTGACCGGGCAACACTCTTCGTCGCGGATTGGAAGAAGCGTACGCTGCGGAACGGAGCAGGTTCTAGGCGTTTGCTGCGAGATCGTCGGCCCACTGCTGCATGAGGATGCGGCGGTGCCCGAATAGGTCGTTGCGGCTCTCGCGCGCGTGGTACCACTGCGACGCCTGCGGCTTCGCGCCGCGCGGAGCACTTCCCCGGCGCCGTCGAGATCGTCGACGTGTTCCACGCCGCCGAACACCTGTTCGACATCGCCAGGGCCGTCTACGGAGACGACAACGACCTCGCGCGCGTCTGGGCGGAGCAGCGCCGCAGCGAGCTCCTCGCCGGCGCCTTCGACGACCTGCTCCGAACTTCGGAGGGATTGGCAACTTGCCTACAATGGGATGGACAGGGGCACTTCGAGGACATCGCCAATGAACCCGGTCGTAACCGAGACCGACCGTCGCGACTTCGACCGCCACGGTTTCGTCGTGCTCGAATCGGTGATCGACTCGGCCACCCTCGACATCCTGCGCGAGGAGTGCGCCGTCTTCGTCGCCCGCACCGACGCCTGGCTCGACGACCGCGGCATCGACACGTTCGGCATCACCCACCGCGGCAAGCGCTACTTCATCCCCAACCGCTACCGCGACAGCGATCGCATGCGTCGATTCGTCTTCGGCGAGGCGATGCGCGCCATCACGACGGCTTTTCTCGGCGACGCGGTTTTCCTGTTCAACGAGCAGTGGGTCGTGAAGGGCGCCGAACAGGGCATGAAGTTCGCGTGGCACCAGGACTCCGGCTACGTCAACTTCCGCGATCCCGGCAACACGCACCGGCCCTACCTGACCTGCTGGACCGCCCTGGACGACATGACCCGGGAGAACGGCACCATCTCGGTCATGCCCCACGAACGGGTGGGATCGCGGGAGAAGGTGTTCGCCCACCGGGTCGAACCCGGCACCAACGACCTGGTCGGCTACGAGGGCGACGACCCGGGCGTGCTCATCGAGGCACCGGCTGGCAGCGTCGCGGTGTTCTCGAGCACGAGTCTGCACCGGAGCGACGCCAACACCACGACGCGACTACGCCGCGCGTATCTAACGCAATACACACGTGAGCCCTTGACGTCGTCCAACGGCGAACTCTGGGGGCAGGCGGTGCCGTTCGTCGCCGAGGGCAGGTTCGTCTACGACCCCACAACGGACGTCGCCACACGTCGGTCCCGCTAGCCAGCACCCCGTTCGCGTTCTAGGATGCTGGTCACTTCGTCCGCGTTGGAAGGCCCTGGCTGACGCGGATCTCCATGGTGTGCGCCGTTGCGGGTTGGGTCGCGAGGAATACCGCCGCGTCCGCGATGTCCTCCGCCTGGATCAGCGAATCCGGATCCTCGTCGGGGAATCCCTCGGTGCGCATACGGGAGACGGTCGCGTCCGGGAGGATGACGTGGGAGCGGATGCCCTGGTGGAGATATTCCGCCACCAGCGTCTTCGTGAACCCCATCACACCGTGTTTCGACGCCGCATAGGCCGAGCGATTGCGCGGCCCGACCACGCCGGCGCCGGATGAAATGTTGATGATGCAGCCGCTGCCCTGGTCCAGCATCGACGGCAACGCATACTTGGTACACAGGAACAGCCCGCGCAGGTTGACGTCCATGACGTGGTCCCAGTCCTGGGCCGGCAGTTCATGAACCGGCAGCCTGGCCACCGCACCGGCGTTGTTCACCAGGATGTCGATACGTCCATAGGCGTCGACGGTCGAGTCGATCATCTTGCGGATGTCCGCCTCGTCGGCGACGTCGCAGGGAATCGCCATGCCACCGATCTCCGACGCCACGGCGTCGATCTCGTCGACGCTTCGCGCCGAGCAAACGACCGCGGCCCCCTCCCGCGCGAACGCCTCGGCGATGGCCTTGCCGATCCCGCGTCCGGCACCGGTGACGATCGCTACATTGTCCTTAAGTCGCATTCAGGAGCTCCCGATCACACGAAACCGCGAAGTGTGGGGAAGCGTCCTGCTGGTCGCAAGCGACGCTCTCGGTCGGTTCGTCTACGACCTATGCCGCCTTCGCAACTATTTGTTCAGCTGCCTGCTCAGCCGACTCTACCCGGCTCACGGTCACATGGCGGAACTTCGCTTCGAGGGCCAACTCTTCAATCACGCCCTGTGCCCGTCGGTCATCGGTGCGTACGCCGGCAAACAGCTCCAGCTGGTTGGGTCTTATCAGCAGATCCGGGGCCTCCGCAACGAGACTGAGGTTCCAAAGGTGCGCCCTTGCTTCCCGCAGTGAGTTAGCGAGCCGACCAGGATTGAGCAACACGAAATTAGCAGCCAAGCGCACTCCGTAGAAAGTAAACGTAATCATGTGCCGTGCGCCCCCTAAGGCCAGCTGAGCGTTGATGGAATTCGACAACGCAGGTCTCATTCTCTTCAGGAGGTCGGTGACGGACTCTCCCCATGGCCCGGCCGCCTCGGTCGGTTCGACGGGCGCGACGTCAAACTGACCGGTGTTGCCAAAAACCGAGCATGCCTTCGCGGCCATTCCATAGACGTCGCTGAATCTGTGGACATACGTCAGCGTTGGACTGCCCAAGGCAACTCCCTCGAATGGGCTTGACCAACCTTCAAACTTGATTTGACTTTCTAGATGGTGCCGGAGGCTAGCAACGCTCGCGTCGACAACCGCACCGAAAGTGCCATCTCGATTCTGGAATAACGCGCCAATCCGACCACGATCAACCAACGAGTGGCAGCCGACCTCACCAGACCGGGAACGGGCAACGATCGCCGCCACGAAGCTCTCGGGCCCATTCGGGATGGGCCTGATGACCAATGGCGCCCATGTTACGGCCATCACATTCGAGTCGATCTTCGGAAAGATACTCGTCATGGCTTAACTCCCTTGGTTCGTCCGGTCGGCACGTGGTAACGGCAGCGTCTGCTGCGTACTACCGAGTGACTGCGCAATGAGATCGTCCAGATGCACAAGCCGGTCACTCAGGAAGCGACAACATTCGCTCAGCATGGCATCGCCACCCCATCCTTGGGACAAGGAAGCAAGCTTGATCTTCTCGAAGTCTACTTGGTCGAAGACCGCTGCAACCTGTTGGACTCGTCGCACGGCCACATTCTCTTCCGGCTTACTGACGTCCGAGAACGCGATTCGCGCCAAACGGTTGAGGAGCGGAACATCAACAGCGATATCCGGAATGGCATCGCCGTGGTCCACCAGTACGAAGTCACTAGCTCCTCTGAAGAGCAAGTTCTCTAACGTTCGGTCTTGGTTGGCGATCCAATCGTCGAAAGCTATCGCTAGAGGCAGCGCCGGCCAGCGAGCAAGCCGTTCGCGGAAGACTGCATCGTCCCGGATGCGCGGTAGCGCCTGCACATCGACGGCAGACGTGGCAAAACCGAATTGCCCGTCGGTCGGCAAGCCTGATTCGTCCAGCAGTGCAACTCCTGGGCGAACAACGGGTAACCCAACATCCTGAGCAATCAAACCACAAACGACTTCGCGCACGACCTTGTAGAGAGGAACGAGCTTGACATAGGCGAGTTCGAACGCGTGCCCAATCTGAACTGTGCATTGCCAGACATCGTGGTGTCCCGGCAGTCGAGTTCCACCGGGAAGCACCGTCATGAGTCGAATTGTCTCTAGCCTGGCTGGCACGGCTCAACCCCGTACAATGCCTTCACGTTTCTGGAGGTGATCTTCGCACGATCATCGTCCGGGATGCCCTCGAACAATTCGTCGAGTACCTCGTTGGAGCAGGGCCACGTCGAGTCCGTGTGCGGGTAGTCGGAACCCCACATCAGGTTGTCGACGCCGATGAACTTCCGAGTGGCGAGCGCGGGACGGTCGTCCTCGATGGTGGCGTAGAACTGGCGCCGCCAAACCTCGCGGGGCGGCGTGCCAGCGAACGGCTCGTCCATGTTCCGGCGTTCCCGCTGCAGGCCCTGGTCGACGCGGTCGAGCCAGTGGGCGATCCAGCCGGCGTTGAATTCGGCGACGACGATCTTGAGATTCGGATGACGTTCGCACACGCCCCGGCACATGAACTCGACGATGGTGCGCTGCACGGTGCCCTGGGTTGCCGCGTAGTCCGCGATGGCGTCGGGATGCACCGGTCGTCGACGATGTTCCCGGGGGACGTAGGCGTTCGTGCCGACGTGCATGGATAGCGGCAGACCCGCCTCCTCGGCGCGGGACCAGACGCCTTCGTAGGCGTCGTCGAAGTACGGTCGATGGGCCGGCGACGTGCAGGGGATGCAGCCGCCCTTGAAACCCATCCTGATGACCCGGTCGATCTCTTCGACCGCGGCGTCGGGGTCCTGGACGGGGATGGCCGCAAGGCCGAACAGGCGGCCGTTCGACGCCGTCGAGTAGTCGTGCAGCCAGTCGTTGTAGTTCTTCTGTAGCGCGACGAGCAGCGGCGTGTTGGCGAGGCCGAACATGCCGAAGAAGCCGGGATAGAGGAACTCCGCGGCGAGACCGTCCACATCCTGGTCCTCGTAGCGGTGGGCACCGTCCACCAGGCCCTTGCGCATCCCGGCGTAGCCCTTGTTGAAGAGCGCGACCAGTTCCGGGTCCTTCATGTGCGCGACGTCGGGTTTGTGGCCGGGCTTGCGGGTGAGCGGCTCGTTGCGCGCCAGGCGGGTGGCGGCCATGCCCATGCGGGCGACACTGACCCCGCGCATGCCGTTGGCCGGAATCACGATGGCGTCCACCTGGTCGCCGACATCCATGATGCGCGGCGCCTGGTCGCCGAACCGCTCGGCGAGACCGGTGAAGACGTCGCGGCCTTCGACGACATGTGAATCGGCGGAGATCGGCTTCATGGCTCCCCCGAACCGAAACGACCGACTCGATTCTACACTCGCCACGGTTCCCACCCAGGGTGCCTCCAACTCAGTCGGGAACCGACCAGTCCTCGACAAGCAGGCCGCGGACCCGTTCGAACTCACGGGTGTTCGCTGTCACCAACACCAGCCCGCGCGCACACGCCTGGCCGGCAATCAGGAGGTCGCAAGGACCGATGGGCTCACCGACGGTCTCGAGCCGCGCCCGTATCTCCCCCGCCACGCGAGCATCCTCCGCGCCGAAGGGAACCACCTCGAATTCCATTCGATCGAGCAACTCGACATTGCGCTGTGCACGTTGGCTCTTGTACGCCCCATCGTAGAGTTCATAGGCAACCGGCGCCGGCAGACCGATCTCGCCGGGGTCGTGGCGCCGAACGCGGTCGTCGAGCGAGGGCGACGTCCTGTTGAGCAGGGCGATGCAGGCATTGGTATCGAGAACGTAGTGCATCAGTCGAACGCGCGATCGATCCGCGAACTATCCGCAAGAGAGGGTTGGTTCCGACCCTGGGAAAAGAAATCCTCGGAAAACTCGCCCGCGATTTCGTTGAGCCATCGCCAATCCGAAGCCATGGGCTCAAGGATCACGGCGGCACCCTGCTTGCGTATCCATACCTCCTCGCCTTCGATTCTGAAGTCCTTAGGAAGGCGCACGGCCTGTGAACGACCCGACCAGAAGAGTTTCGCCGTCTTCGACATCCGGCATCCTCATTGATATATACCATTGCTATATACCATGTGCCTGAGTTGCCGTTCAACGAAACGCGGTTCGTCGGTGTGTCGGTGCCGTATTGGCAGGCTGGTCCCATGGTTCCATGGGTGTACGTCAGATTTGTGAGACGGCAGTCGTTTTTCGACATGCGCGGCGTTCCCAGAAGTCGTCGAAGCGGTTGCT
>JAGWBN010000100.1:2955-13965 GCA_021295875.1 Pseudomonadales bacterium | reverse complement strand
ACGGCTTGATGAACCGGATCAGGTTCGGTCACCGCGTCCGAACCGCCCGGTGGGACAGCGACACGGCGCTGTGGACGGTCGGTGTGGACCGGGTCGGGGCCGGTCGCGTCGAGATCTCCGCTAATCTCCTCTACCTGTGCAGTGGCTACTACGAATACGAGGGAGGCCACGCGCCGCACTTCGAGGGCGAGGAGGACTTCGCCGGTCCGATCATCCATCCGCAGGCTTGGCCCGAGTCGATGGACCACGCCGGCAAGCGTGTCGTCGTCATCGGCAGCGGCGCCACCGCCATGACCCTGGCGCCGGCGATGGCCGACACCGGTGCGTCGGTGGCCATGGTGCAGCGCTCACCGACCTACGTCATCTCCCGGTCGGACGAGGACAAGCTGGCCAATTCCCTGCGCAGGTGGCTTCCCGAACGCCTCGCCTACGCCATCACCCGCTGGAAGAACATCACGTTGCAGGCCTTCTTCTACAAGCAGACGCGCGTGCGCCCGGAGAAGGTCAGGAATCAGCTCCTCGGCCTGGTGCGGCGCCACCTCGGCCCGGACTACGATGTGAGCACGCACTTCACGCCCCGCTACGACCCGTGGGACCAGCGTCTTTGCCTGATCCCCAACGCCGACCTGTTCCGCGCCATCAAGTCCGGCGCCCTCGAAGTGGTGACCGAGAACATCGAAAGCTTCACCGAGACTGGGCTCACGCTCGCTTCCGGCCGGGAGTTGGCCGCCGATATCGTCGTCAAGGCGACCGGCCTCAAGCTCGCCGTCATGGGCGGCGTGACGTTCACCGTCGACGGCAAGCGGGTGAACTTTCCCGACACCACCATCTACAAGGGCATGATGTTCTCGGACGTGCCGAACCTGGTACAGACCTTCGGCTACATCAACGCGTCGTGGACACTCCGCGCCGACCTGACCGCCCGCTACGTCTGCCGGCTACTGAACCGCATGAAAGAGTCGGGGGTGCGGCAATGCACGCCGCGGCCGCGTGAGGAAGATCGCGACATGCCGCGACGGCCCTGGATCGACGACTTCTCCTCCGGGTACATGCAGCGTTCGATGCACCTGTTCCCCAAGCAGGGCGACAGGCATCCTTGGCGGCATGCTCAGGACTACGCCGTCGACAGGAAACTCACCCGCGCGCCCATCGAGGACGGCGTGCTGGTGCTCGACAACCCGGGGGCCGGCGAAACCGTCCGGCGACGCGTGGCCTGACGAGGCGGTCAACGACCGACGAAGCGAGGTTCGCGCTTCTCCACGAACGCCCGGAAGGCTTCCCGGGAGTCCTGGCTGCCGCCCGTTCGCGAGTGCCGTTCCGTCTCCAGTTCGATGTAGTCCTTGAGCGGCATGTTCTCGGCGTTGATGAAGTTCTTCTTCATCTCGCCGATGGCCAGCGGTGCCGACTTCGACAGCTGTACGGCGATGGCCCGCACTTCGTCCCGGAACGTGTCCTCGGGGAAGGTGTTGAGCACGAGGCCGATGCGCTCCGCCTCGGTGGCGTCGAACTTCTGCGAACTGAAGAACAGCTCGCGTGCCTTGGTGGCGCCGACGATGCGCGGCAGCAGCCAGGGTCCCGCCATGTCGCCCGAGATGCCGACGCCCAGGAACGCCGAGTTGAACTTGGCGCGTTCGGAGGCGTAGCGCAGGTCGCAGGCACAGGCCCAGCCGAATCCGGCACCGGCACAGGCGCCGTTGACCGCGGCGATCGTCACCTTCGGCATCTCGTGGAGCAGCGAGGTGATGTGGAAGTATTCGCGCCGGTTGGGCTCCTGGTTCTCGCCGCTCGTCGACGCCTTGAGGTCGACGCCCGGGCAGAAGGCCCGCCCGGCACCGGTGAACAGCACCACGCGGACATCGGGATCACCGGCGACCTGGTTCAGGCACTCGTAGAGTTCCCGCATCAGCGTGGGGGTAATGCCGTTCAGGCTGCCGGGCCGGTTCATGGTGACGGTGGCCAAGGGGCCCTCGACTTCGTACAGGATCGTCTCGTAGGTCTTGTCGGACATGGTTCCTCGTTGGCGGGATGCAATAGCGGCAAAGCCTAACAGCCGTCGTACTTGTGGCATAGGCCACGGGCGGGTGTATGTCACGGGCGGGTGTACGACAAACGTGATCGTGTTGGCGACAAGACGGGCGACGGCGCGCCCTCGCGGGCGCGATAGCGTCGCCCCTGCGGGACGCGGGCGTGCGATGCACTCGACAACCAGCACAGGCTACCGCTAGCGCGTCTCCCTTCGGGAGCCGTCCAAGAGCGACTCGTAGCGCTCGCGAGTGAATGCAACCTGACCGTTAACATTGGCCGCGCTCAAGGAACCTAGCGCGTCTCCCTTCGGGAGCCGTCCAAGAGCGATCCCAAGCGTTGTACAAAGTGCAACCTGCGTGTGAACATCAGCGCCGCTCAAGGAACCTAGTGTTCCAACGCGTGATCGTCCGCACCATCGAAACCCGCCACTGCGATGCCGGTTGGCGCAACTACCACTTCGTCAAGATCACCACCGAGGACGGAGTCGTCGGTTGGAGCGAGTACGACGAGCATCAGGGTGCCATCGGCGTCACCGCGGTGGTGGACAGACTCGCGCCGATGGTCGTCGGCGAACGCGTCCACGACATCGAACGGGTCTACGCCCGCCTGCATGCACGCGCCCGCCAGTCGATGTCGGGGGTCATGGCCATGGGCATCGGAGCCATCGAGAACGCCCTCCTCGACGCCAAGGCCAAGTCACTCGGGGTACCCTGCTACGACCTGCTCGGGGGCCGGGTCCGCGATGCCGTCCGGGTGTACTGGTCGCACTGCGGCACCTGGCGAATCTCGCGCCCGGACTTCTACCCCCCGGCGCGCGCGCTGGGCGAGGAGGTCCGCGAGCGCGGCTTCACGGCGCTCAAGACCAACGTCTTCGACTACAGCGGCGAGCGGGTCCGCGGCTGGTCGCCGGGGTTCGGCTATCCCTACGGGCCGGAACAGAACGTCGACCGGCACGTGCTCCGGCAGTTGCGCAGGCACCTCGACGCGTTCCGCGACGGCGCCGGCGCCGACATGGACATCCTGCTGGACCTCAACTACAACGCCAAGCCCGAGGGGTACCTGCGCATCCTTCGCTCGCTCGCCGACTTCGACCTGTTCTGGGCGGAGATCGACACCCCGAATCCCGAGGCGCTGGCCGACGTGCGCTCGAAGAGCCCACACACCATCAGTTCCTGCGAGTCGCTGATCACGCTGTACGCCTTCCTGCCTTACTTTCGCCTGCGGGCGATGGATGTCGCCATCATCGACGCCGTGTGGAACGGCGTCTGGCAGTCGATGAAGATCGCCGCCGCGGCCGAGGCGCACCAAGTCAATGTCGCCCCGCACAACTACTACGGCCACCTGGCGACGATGATGGCCGCCCACCTGTGCGCCGCGCTGCCGAATGTGCGGATCATGGAAACCGACATCGACCGCGTGCCCTGGGATGCGGAACTCGTTACCGTGGTTCCGGACATCCGCGACAGCCACCTGCACCTGCCGGACACCCCGGGTTGGGGCACGGAGCCCAACGAGGAGGCGTTGTCGAAGCATCCGCCGAAGTGACAAAGACGCGACCATTGCAGGCCTCGACCCGCCGCGCCGTCCGGTTGATGGCGTGGCTCGGCCTTGGCGCGTTGGCCGCGCCTACCGCACTCGCCCAGGCGAGCCCGTTCGAATACGACCTGACGAACTTCATACCGACGCGGATCGAGTACCACAGCATCGGCGGCCAGTTCGAGGCGTACTACTACTACGACGGTCGCTACTGGGAGCGCTGGGAGACGGACTTCCCCCAGGCCGAGCAGAACTTCGGCAAGCGCCTAAGGGAGTTGACGGCGGTGGTCGCGAGCCGGGCGCCGGCACGCCGCCGCCTCACCGACCCGGACCTCGGCGACTCGCCCTTCATCTTCATGTCGGATGTCGGCTACATGCGCCTGTCCGAGGCCGAGATCGAGGCGCTGCGCAACTACCTGCACAACGGCGGCTTCCTGTGGGTGGACGACTTCTGGGGCGATGCCGAGTGGCGCAGCCTGGAGGCCGCCATGGAGGAGGTCCTTCCCGGCAAGCGCTGGACCGCCCTGCCGATCGAGCATCCCATCTTCCACACGGTGTTCGACATCGAGGAAATGCCGCAGATTCCGGCCCGGGACTTCGCCCGTTGGGGCACCACCGAGCCGCCTTCACAGCACCGCTATCCCCAGGGCTCGATGACGACGCCATCGATCCGCGCCTACAAGGACGACGACGGACGGCTCATGGTGATCGCCACCCACAACACCGACATCGCCGATGGCTGGGAGCGGGAGTCCTACGGGGAGTTCTACTTCGAGAACTTCTCCACCAAGGCGTACCGCGTCGGCATCAACGTCATCGTCTACGCGCTGACGCACTAGGGGTCGTCCCGAGCCATGTGGTTCGAGTGGTTGTTCAAGTATCCCCGCCACGCCTACGAGCAGGGTGAACTGGCGTTCGCGGGCGAAATCGGCGTCTTGTGGTGGACGGTGGCCATCGTCCTCTTGGCACTTTCGGTCGTCTTCAGCCGGCGGCTCGCACAGTGGTCCGTGCTGCGCCGGGTGCCCATCCACCTACTGCAACTCGCCGCCATCGCGGTGATCCTCGTGCTGATCGCCCAACCCGTGCTGGAAGTGACCCGGCTGGCACCCGGCGTGAACACCGTCGCCGTGCTCGTCGACAGTTCCGCCAGCATGGGCCTGCCGACGTCCTCCGATCCCGAGGCGGACCGACGCACGCGCCTGGCGGTCGCCAAGGACCTCGTCCCGCGCGTGGTCACCGAGGCCACCGGCGGCGCCAAGACCGCATTGTTCCACTTCGGCGATCACCTGGCGCGCATCGAGTCCACGGCGGCGCTGGAACCGCACGATGGGCGCTCGCGCCTGGTCGACTCGCTCACGGACCTCGCGACCAACTACGACGAGGCCGCGCTGGCCGCCATTGTGGTGCTGACCGATGGCGCCCAGAACGCCGGCGACAGCACCGAACTGGAGGCCCTGTCAGCCGCCGGAATACCGGTCCATCCCATCGCCATCGGACCGGCTTCCGTTCGTGGCGATGTCGAACTGTTGGAATTCGCCCTGCCCGCCCGGACGTCGCCGGACACCGAGGTCTCGGCACGCCTCGTGATCCGCCATCACGATGGTGGGGAGGCGCGGGTGCGGGTCCTCGCCGGCGAGGCCGTGCTGGCCGCCGAGTCCGTCTCGCTCGACCCGGGAACACCGGTGGTCACCAAGGACATCGCCTTCGCCACCGGATCCGAGGGTTTGAAGGAGATCACGGTGGAACTGCAGCCGACGGCCCAGGATCCGTTGCCCGGCAACAACCTGCGCTCCAGGCTGCTGGAGGTCGACCGCGACCGGTACCGCGTTCTGTACCTCGAAGGTGAACCCCGCTGGGAGTTCAAGTTCATCCGCCGGGCCGTCGCCGAGGACGACGACATCGACCTGGTGACCTGGCTGCGCACCACGGCGCGCAAGACCTACCGCCAAGGCACCGCCGACCCGGAAGAACTGGCCGACGGCTTTACCAGGTCCCGCGAGGTGCTCTACAGCTACGACCTGGTCATCATCGGCAGCCTGCCGGCGACCGCCCTCGGCGACGAACAACACGACTGGCTCGCGGCCTTCGTCGCCGAGCGCGGCGGCAGCCTGCTGGCCCTGGCCGGCCGCCAAGCACTCGCCGACGGCGGTTGGGACGTCAAGCCGTTGGCCGAAGCGCTTCCGGTGGTCCTCGAGCGCCGCACGGGACCGGACGCACCCCCGTCGTACGCCGCCGGCGAGTACGGCGTCCGACCGACCGAACAGGGGCGCCGATCCGTGCTCGGACATCTCGGCGGCGACCCGGACAACCGATCACGGAACTGGGAGACGCTGCCTTTGCTGGCCGACTACCACCAGCTCGGTGCCTTGAAACCGGGTGCCACGACGATCCTCGAAGCCCTGGAAGGCGTGTACGAGCGCCGCGGTACCGACATCGTCGTCCGTGAAGGGCACCCCGTGCCGCTGCTCGTCACCCAGGTCTACGGCTTCGGTCGCAGCGCCGTGCTCGCGACCGCGTCCACCTGGCGCTGGCGGATGCGCACGCCGCCGGACGATCCGCGACACTCGGTGTTCTGGCGCCAGCTCATCCGCCATCTGGCGGGCGCCTCGCTGTCCCGGCAACGGCTGTCCGTGGCCGTCGAGGGGGACTCGCTGGACGTACGGGTAGGACTCAAGAATCAGCGTTTCGAACCGGTGGAGGGAACGGCATTGACCGCGCGGATCACGCCGCCGGAAGGCGGCGCGTTCGAAGTCGACCTGTCCCGCGTGCCGGGAGATGGTTCGTTCGCCGAGACGGTCCCGGTATCCGGTCCCGGCGTCTACCGGGTCGACGTGGACACCACGGGAAGCGGCACGGATGCCTCCCCGCTGACGACCCGCGCCGACGGGCTCAAGGCGCTGGCCCGGGTCGGCACGCCCAACCTGGAGCAGTTCGGCGCGACGTTGAACGAGCCGCTGCTGCTGCGCATCGCGGAAGCAACCGGCGGACGAGTGTGGCGGGAAGACGACGTCGCCGGCCTCGGCGACGCCATCGCCTTCGGCGGCGCCGGCGTCCAGGAACGTCAGCGGCTACCGTTGTGGAATGCGCCAATCCTGTACCTGCTGCTGGTGCTGCTGAAAGGCGCCGAATGGTCGTTGCGACGCTACTGGGGCGCCATATGACCGGAAAGCTGCCCGCCATTGCGACCGCGGCCTGCATCGGCTTCATCTTGGCCAGCACCATGCCGTCGGCGGCTGAAACCCGGATGCTGGTCGTCGCGGGCCTCGGCGGCGAGGTCGACTACGCCGAAGCGTTCGCCGACCAGGCCGCCACCACGGCGCATCACGCCGAGGCCGCCGGCGCCAAGGTAACCCTGCTCGCGGGCGAAGCCGCGCGGACTGAAGGCATTCGCGCCGCCATCGCCGCCATCGCCGCCGAAACCGGTGAGGACGACAAGGTAATCGTCCATCTGATCGGACACGGTACGTTCGACGAGGAGCACTACCGGTTCAACGTCCCCGGACCGGACCCGACGGCCGAACACCTGGCCCAATGGCTCCGGCCGGTGACGGCGAAGCGGCAACTCGCCGTGATCGCCACCAGTTCAAGCGGTGCTGCGCAGGAGCCCTTCGCCCGTGAAGGGCGCACCGTCATCACCGCCACGCGCAGCGGTCGCGAACGCAACGCGGTGGTGTTCGCCGGCTTCTGGGCCGACGCGCTCGCCGATCCGAACACCGACGTGGACAAGGACCAGCAGATCTCCGCCGACGAGGCGTTCCGTTTCACCGAACAGGCGGTTGCGGATTTCTATGAAGGTACCGAACGGATCGCCACCGAGCATTCCAGAATGCAGGGCGATGCGGGCCGGTTCATCATCGCCCGCACGGCGCCGGCCGAGCCGGTGGATCCGGAAGTCGTGCACCTGGTGGACCGTGTCGACGAAATCACCGCCGCCATCGACACGCTGAGGGCCGACCGGCGCCTCCTCACCGACGACGCCTATTTCGAGCGTCTCCAGGAGCTGCTCATGGAACTGGCGACGCTGGAACGGCAGATCAAGACACACGGGAAACCGGACGTCCCCGAGACGCCCACCGCCGATGGGGCGCCACCGTGATCCGGACGTTCCCTGTGCTTCCAAGGCACAGGTACCCAAAGCGCGGCGCTTGCCTGCTGACGTTCGCGCTGGCGACCGCCTGCCTGGTCGATGCCGCCACGCCCGAGGACTGTTGGACGCTCGCGTTCTCGGATCGCGATAGCGCACAAGACTGCTTCATCGAACTACTCGAACACGAGTACCCAGCGGTAGTCGCGGAAGCGGCCTGGGGCCTCGACGACGTTCAGGCCGCGAATCGAGCCTTCCGCCTGGCGGTGGGCCGGGAACCCGACAACGCCGACATCAAGGTTCGCTGGGGTGAGCTTTTCCTCGCCACCTATCAGGTCGCCGATGCCCAGACGCTGTTCGGCGAAGCGCTGGAGATCGATCCGACCCACGCCGGGGCCAAGCTGGGCCTCGCGCGCGTCGCCTTCGACCGCTTCGAAGCCGAGGCCCGGCGCCTGGTTCAGGGAGTGCTCGACGCCGAACCGGACCATACGGGTGCCCTGCTGCTACTTGCGCGACTGGCGCTGGAAGTGGGCGATCACGAGCGGGCCCGGCAAGCACTCGAAGGCCCGGTGGTGTCCGCCAACACCGCGCATCGGCTCGAAGCCATGGGCCTGATGGCGGCCATGGACCATGTCGCCGACCGGGTGCCGAGCCCCTGGGAAGACAAGGTGCTGGCGATCGCACCGGGCTACGGCGCGATGTTCGAGACCATCGCGCACTTCTACGTCATCGGGCACCGCTACCGCGAGGCGGTCATCCAACTCGAGCGCGCCTTGGAGGTCGACCCCACCCTGTGGAGCGCCCATGCGGCACTCGGCACCAACCTGCTGCGCATCAACCGCTTCGAAGACGCCAAGGAGATTCTTGCCCGAGCCCACGAAGGCGATCCCTACAACGCGCAGGTGGTGAACACCCTGCGCCTGCTGGACAGCCTCGACGCCTGGCAGGTGCTGCGCGAGGACGACCTGATCCTGCGCGCCCATCCCGCGGAGGTCGACGCGCTCAAGCCCTACGTGGGGCGACTCGTCGGCGACGCCGTGCGGGTGGTCGGCGAGCGCTACGGATTCGTTCCCGACTACCCGGTCGTGGTGGAGATCTACCCGCGCCACCAGGACTTCGCCGTGCGCACCTCGGGACTTCCCGGAATCGGCGCCCTCGGCGTCGCCTTCGGCGACGTGGTCGCCATGGACAGTCCATCGGCACGCAGCATCGACGAGGGTTTCGACTGGGCAAGCGCGTTGTGGCACGAAGTGGCGCATGTGATCACCCTCGGCGCCACGGACAACCGCGTCTCACGCTGGTTCACCGAGGGAGTCTCGGTGCTCGAGGAGTGGACCACCGGGCCGAGCCGCTTCCAAGGGGCGAATCCGGCCGGGAGGCGCCGTGCCCCCACGCGGATGGTGGTGGCCGCTTATCGAGACGATCGCCTGTTGCCGGTGGCGACGCTCGACGAGGGGTTCATCCGACCTACCTACCAACAGCAGGTCATGGTTTCCTACGTCCAGTCGGGGCTGTTGTGCGAATACATCGCCGAGACCCACGGCCACGAGGCCCTGCAGAGGATCCTCGCCGCCTATCGAGCCGGCAAGTCCACGATCCAGGCGGTTGAAGAGTCCCTCGAAATTCCTCACGAAACCCTGGACGCGGGGTTCAAGGATTACCTGGACGAACGATTCGACGGTCTTGACACGGATGCCTTCGGCAAGGCTCTGGAGGAGGCGTCGAGCGCAGCCGACGAGGGTGACTGGGCAACCGTCGCCACCGCCGCAGGCCGGGCCGTGGCAAGCTTTCCGACGCCGGATCCGCCGAGCCCGTATCCCCTGCTCGCCGAAGCCCAGATGCGCCTCGGCGACCCGGTGGAGGCGACCCAGACGCTCCTGACCTATTGGCGCGCCGGCGGGCGCTCGACCAGCGTGCTATCCCGGCTGATCGAACTGCTGGACCAGTCCGAGCGGGACGACGAAGCCCTCGACGTGCGCCGGAGCCTTACGCTGGTGGCACCCCTCGATCCCGCCAATCGAACCCGACTGGGCGATGCCCTGCTGGCCCGGGAAAAGCCGCGCGAAGCCCTCGACGAGTATCTCGCGGCCCTGTCGCTGGATCCCCACGATTCGGCCGGCGCCCACTACCGGATCGCGCGGGCGTACCATAGGCTGAACGACACCGAGAACGCGAGGCGCCACGTGCTCCTGGCCCTGGAAATCGCCCCGCGCTTCTCAGACGCCCTGTCTCTACTGCTTGAGATCAATCGATGACCGAACCGACCAGCGAAGACGACGATTCGACGGCAGCCGCCAGCACCGAACTCGTGGCCCGGTTCCACGCCACGATGAACGCGATCCGGAAGGCCCTGGGACGAATAGTCGTCGGCCAGGAGACCGCCATCGAGCAGCTCCTGATCTCGGTTCTCATCGGCGGTCACTGCCTGATCACCGGCCTGCCCGGCACCGCCAAGACCCTGATCGTGCGCACTCTCGCCCAGGCCCTGGGTCTCGACTTCAAGCGCATCCAGTTCACTCCCGACCTGATGCCCACCGACGTCACCGGCACCGACATCCTGGACGAGGATCCCAGCTCGGGCGTCCGACGGTGGCGATTCGAACCGGGTCCGATCTTCACCCAGGTGCTGCTCGCCGACGAGATCAACCGGACGCCCCCGAAGACCCAGTCCGCCCTGCTCGAGGCCATGCAGGAATTCCGCGTCACCGCGCGGGGCAAGACCTATCCGCTCGAATTGCCCTTCGTGGTGCTGGCGACCCAGAACCCCATCGAACTCGAGGGAACCTACCCGCTGCCGGAGGCACAGCTCGACCGCTTCGTGTTCAACGTCGTGCTCGACTACCTGGACGCCGGCGAGGAAGTCGCGGTGGTCGAACGCAACGTGCTGGGCATCGTCGACGAGACCATCGGCGCGCGGACCGAGGCCGGCGCCATCCTCGCCTACCAGCGCCTGGTCCGCGAGGTGCCGGTATCCGACGACGTGACCCGCTACGCCGTGGACCTGGTCCGCGCCACCCGGCCGGACACCGATGCCGCCCCCGAGTCGGTGGGCAAGTACCTGCGCTACGGCGCCAGCGTGCGGGCGGCGATCTATCTCTGTCTCGGCGCACGCGCCAGGGCACTGCTGGCAGGGCGCTACCACGTCACCGACGACGACATCCGCGCACTGGCTCACCCGGTCCTGCGCCACCGGCTGCAGATCAACTACGTGGCCGAGTCCGATGGCGTGGACGTGGAGGATGTCATCGCGGAACTCGGACAACGCGTCCCCTCGCCCGGCGGATCCCGCCGCAGCGCCGAAACGACCAGCGGCCAGAGCGCCGCGTGAACGCGGTCCGGGATAGCCGCGTGAACGCGGTCCGGGA
>JAGWBN010000100.1:0-2935 GCA_021295875.1 Pseudomonadales bacterium | reverse complement strand
CCGCGCATGAACGGTCAGGCATCCGCACGGAGCGGTGTGCCGACGCGGATGATCCCGCCGGCCCTGCTGGCGCGTCTCGCCTCCCTGGACCTCGTGGCGCGGGCCGTGGTGGACGGTGCCCTACACGGCGCCCACTACACCGACCGCCCCGGTTTCAGCCAGGAATTCGCCGAGTACCGGGACTACATGCCCGGCGACGATCCCCGCTTCATCGACTGGAACGCGTACGCCCGCACCGACCGGACGCTGCTGAAGCTGTTCGAAGGCGAGACCAACACCAGGCTCCTGGTGCTGCTCGACACCAGCGCGTCGATGGACGCATTCGGCAGACGAGGCGTCCTTGGGCAAGCCCGCGACAGGAGCGACGAGGCCCCCACGAAGCTGCGCTACGCGGCCTACCTCGCCGCCGCGTTGGCGCACATCGCGGGGCGCCAGCACGACGCCGCCGGCCTGCTGACCTTCGACGACGCCGTGCGCACGTTCCTGGCGCCGCGTCTCGGCCAGGCGCAGCAGGTCTTCCATCGCCTGGACGAGTTGACGCCCAGCGGCGGCTCGGACTGGACCGAGGCCTTCAGCTACGCCGCGAGCCGCATGACCAAGCGCGGCATCATCGCCGCCATCTCGGACTTCTACTGCGACCCCGCGGATTTCGGCCGAGCGCTCCGAATCCTCGGCACCCGGGGACACGATCTCATCGCGTTCCACGTCCTCGACGCCGAGGAACGCCAACCGCGGGCACGGGGACCCCTTGGCGGCAACGTCACGCTTCGCGATGCCGAATCCGGTCAGGTGATCGAGGTCGACGCCGCCGACCTTCGAACGCGCTACCCGGAACGACTCGACGCGCACGAGCGGGCGCTCCGGCGGGAAGCCGGGGGTGCCGGCGCCCACTACGTGCGACTGAACGCCGACGAACCCCTGGACCGGGCGCTGCTCGGCTATCTCAGGTTTCGGAACCGGCGACCATGACCCTGCTCGCGGCCGCCTTTCTCGCCGGGCTCGCGACCTTGGCGGTGCCGCTGTGGCTGCACCGCATGAGCGAACGGGCACCGGCCGAGCGGGACGTGAGTTCGCTCATGCTGATGCGCGAGACCGAGGAACCCGTGCGAACCCGGCGCACGCTCGCGCACAAGGTCCTGCTCGCCCTGCGGCTGTCCGCGCTCGCGGCGGTGACGCTTGCGTTCGCCCAACCGGCCATTCAAGCCCTGCCCTTCGGGAGCGCGCATGCCGAGGCGCCGGCGAAGCTCATCGTCCTCGACGGTTCGTTCTCCAGGCTTTCCCACGCGCCCTGGAGGTCGTGCGGGGACTCATCGCCGATGGCGGCGAATCCCGCGTCGTACTCGCCGCCGACCGGCTGACGCTGGTATCGGACCTCGCCGCGCTCGAACCCGGTTGGACCCGATTCGACTTCACCGGGCTCCCGCCTCGCCTGGACGCCGTGCTCGCGACGCTCGCCGATCGGGAAGAGAACCTCGACTGGGTGATCCACGTGGTGTCGGATTTCCAAGCGACGGCCGTGCCCGATCGACTCAACGCCCTGGTCGAGGGTGCCGCGTGGCCGTTCGTGCTGCATCCCGTGGGCACGGACGCCGACAACTGGACGGTCGAGGACGTCGTCATCTCGGGGAACGACATCGAGGCGGCCATCGGCGGCCCCGCAGCGCCCGGACGCCTGGACGTGGCCTTGCGTCGGGACGGCAGCGAGACGCGCCGCGTCAGTCTGGCGGTCGAGCCGGCCTCGCCAGGAACCGTGAGATTCGAGATCCCGCCCGCCGGGCGACGCGGCGTCCTTTGGGAGGTGACCCTCGAGGCCCCCGATGCGATCGCCGAGGACAACATCCACCGAATCGTCCAGCCTCCCCGCAACGACACCGAGGTGGGCCTTCTCGCAGGCGGTCCAGCCGGTAGCGATGCCGGCGCCTCCGGGGCGGGTTCGCTGACATCTCAACGCCATCGACATCGACCCGGTCGAACTGGGCATGGACGGGCCTTGGCCGGATACCCTCGACGCCGTGATCGTCGTCGATCCGGGCGAGCTCGCGACGCCGCTGGCGCGCCGACTCGAACGCTACCTCACCGACGGCGGCGGGGGGTTGGTCGCCGTGGGTCCACGGACCCGGCGATACGGCGCGCTGCCGGTCGGCGGTGCGGCCATCACCGGTCGCGTCGCCACCGGGGTGCGCCGCGTGGTGGTCACCGACACGAGCCACCCGGTCAACCGGACGTCCTGGCGGGGCGTCGAGGTCCAGCGCTCGCTGGCGATGCCGGCCGTCCCCGGCGAGACACTGCTCACCCTGGTCCCCTCCGACGAACACGCGCCCTCGGGGGGAACCGCGTCACCCGGCGAGGCCGAGACCGCCCTGCTGGTGGAACAGCGCTTCGGCAAGGGGCGGCTCCTCACCCTGCTCACGGCCCTTGATCGCGATTGGTCGTGCTTCGCCCGGCGTTCGTCGGGTTCATCCGCGACACGGTCGGCTACCTGGCGCGCAGCCTGCCGTCGGGCGCCTACGCGGGCGAGGCGTTGTCCATGCCCGTCGCCTCGGTACAGATCTTCGACGCCGACAACGAGCGCGTGCTGTCCCTGGACAGCACCGTCGGCCGACCGGTGGTGCGGATACCGCGCCCCGGCTTCTACACCGTACGCACACCCGGCCGGGAGGCGTTGTTGGCCGTCAACGTCGATCCGAGGGAGTCCGACCTCCGCCCGGTGCCGCCGGACGTGTTGGCACGCTGGCAGACCGCGACCGTCGCGGCGACGGAGCCGAGCGACGGTGGCGTGTCCCGGGACAACGTCGTGACGGCGGACGACAGGTCGTCCGAGGCCAACTGGCACCCGCTGGCGCCTTGGCTGCTGGCCCTCGCGGCGGTGCTGCTGGTGGTCGAATCCATGGCCGCAAACATCGGCCGCTTCAAGGTACCATCTTGGCTGCCCCTT
>JAGWBN010000099.1:26290-26633 GCA_021295875.1 Pseudomonadales bacterium | reverse complement strand
TCCACCAGGCCGCTGCCGAACTCCCCGGGCGGCAGCGAGATCCCGTGCACGACCACGAGCGAGATGTCCTCTGGATCGGGACGCGGGTTGGCATTGGGCGACACCCGGCGTCGTGCGCCCTGAAGCCAGTGATCGTCGGAAACCTTCATCGTCTGGAGCGAACCGCCATCGGCACCTCGACACTCTACCCCCCGCCACCGGACCGGTACCACCGGACCCGCTCGCTATACTCGCCGACATGCAGATCGATCCAGACACCGTCGATCGGGATGTCCGGGCTGCGCTACGAGAAGACATCGGGCCCGGTGATCTCAGCGCCGACCTGATCGCGCCCGAAGTGCAC
>JAGWBN010000099.1:21011-26142 GCA_021295875.1 Pseudomonadales bacterium | reverse complement strand
GCCTGCTCGCCGTGGAACGTACCGCCATCAACTTCATGCAGTTCTTGTCCGCGACCGCGACCCAGGCACGCCGTTTCGTTGATGCCGTCGCTGGAACCGGCGCGGTGATCCTGGACACCCGCAAGACCTTGCCGGGGCTCCGCGCGGCGCAGAAATACGCCGTTCGGGTGGGCGGCGCGCATAACCACCGCATGGGCCTGTTCGACGCCATCCTGCTCAAGGAGAACCACCTGGCGGCCGCCGGGGGTATCGACGCGGCGGTGCGCGGGGCCCGGCGCCTGCATCCGCAGGAACCCGTCGAAGTCGAGGTCGAAAATCACGACGAGCTGCGCACCGCCATCGCCGCCGGCGCGGACCGGGTGCTGCTCGACAACTTTACCCAGGCGGATCTCGAACAGGCCGTTGCCATCACGGCGGGACGGGTACCGTTGGAGGCCTCCGGCGGGATCGCACTCGACAACGTGGCTGCAATCGCGCGCACGGGTGTGGACTACATCTCGATCGGCGAGATCACCAAACGCGTGATCGGCTGATTGGTGCCGGAACGCGGAATCGAACCGCGGACCTACTGATTACGAATCAGTTGCTCTACCTGACTGAGCTATTCCGGCACGCGTGTGGTGGTGCGCAGGGCGGCGAAGCTTACTCCGTTGCATTGCGGCGCGCCATTGCCGCCCGTTCCGGTCACGGCGTGCACGGCGTGCCGGCGGGGAGAACGCGGCAGAGCTCACGGCCGTCGCGGGCCGTGGCCGTGACCGTCCAACTCTCCCCGGCGTTTGCGGTTACCCGGTACACGACACCGTCGCTTCCGGACGGCTGCCACCCGATCACCGCGGACAAGGTGGCGATCCCCGCGTTCGGGTCGTGGACCCCCGCGCCGTAGCTGCCCGTGCGCAGCTTGAAGTCCTCCTGGAACACGGACATCGCGGTCATCTGCTTCAGCAGGGCGGCGTTGCGGGCCGTGTCGATGTAGTTCCGGTACGCCGGCACGGCGACTCCCACGAGCACCGCCATGATCGCCAGCGCGATCAGCAGTTCGAGCAGCGAGAAGCCCGCCCTCGCCTGGCGGGGCGGACGCGCGATCCTGTCCTCAAGCATCGGCCCAGGCGATGTCGCGCGACTCGGCGGCCGCGAAGTCGCCGAACAGGGGGCGCGTGATCGTGACCACGAGATCGTTGCCCGCGAAGGTGCCCGTCACCGAGACGCCCACGACCCCGGCGGCGTCGTCCGCGGCCGCCGCATAGGCGTCACCGCCTCCCGGCGATAGCCCGCCGTCGCCGTTCAGCGACGCGATACGTGCGGTGTTGGTGTAGCGTGTGTCGGCCTGCGCAACGGTCAGCGTGCCCATGGACATCTCCGCGCGCATGCGCCGGAACTCGTTCTCCACGAACCGGATGCCCTGGCGATAGTGGGCGTTGACCTTGGCCATGTTGGAGTTCTCGATGTAGCTCCGGTAGGCCGGAACGGCGGCCGCCGCCAGGATGCCGACGATGGCGACGGCGATCATCAGTTCGATCAGCGAAAAGCCGCGTCTTCGGGTGGTTGTCATGTTGCTGTTTCCTCCGTTACTGCAAGACTCGCCGGGTGGCGATGGAGGGCTAACGTTCCGTCAAGAACGGGGGATCTGTAAACGGCAACGGACGTACATGCCGAATGGCCGTTTTCCGTCGCGAGGTTGAGAAATCTCGCATCTTTTCGACCCGCTCCGGGTGACAACATCCGATCATCTGCGGCACCCGCCGCTTCACCGTTCGAACGACTGCCCAGACTCGATGACCACGCCAGCCGAACCCGGACAGGAGCGCGGCACCTCCAGAGTGCACGCCACGCTCTCCCTACTCGATACCGCCACCGAGTTCGGGGTGCCCTTGCTGGACTTGCAGGCCCTTGATCCCGAGGCCATCCCGGAAGGTTTCGTCGATCCCGACATCGCGCATAGACAGCACGTCCTGCCACTCGCCAGGAACGGCAACCGCCTGTTTCTCGCGGTTTCCGACCCGGCGAGCGCCACGGCTCTCGACGACATCAAGTTTCGGACCGGACTCGAGCCATCACCCGTGCTGGTTGCGTCGGATCAACTCGCGTCGGCAATCGAACGCTATCGTGGTCGGCCGGGGACCCAGGGGAACGACGCAGCGGAAGTCGAAGCGGCGGCTCGACCGAGCACCACCGTCAACGAGGCGGTCGATGGCGCGCCGGTGGTGAAGTATGTGCACGACACCCTGGTGAGTGCCATCGAGGCCGGAGCTTCGGACGTCCACTTCGAGCCCTACGAGAACACCTACCGCATTCGCATTCGGGTCGACGGCATCCTGCACGAGGCCCGGCGTCCGCCGCTGGCGATGGCCGGTCAGTTCGCCGCGCGCCTGAAGGTGATGGCGCAAATGGACATCACCGAGCGTCGCGTTCCCCAGGACGGCCGAATCAAGCTGGATCCCATCCGCGCACCCCGGACCCGTGACCGTCGCTCGGGCACGGGTCACGGGGCCGTGGACATCCGTGCGAGTACGCTACCCACGCTGCACGGCGAGAAGATCGTCCTGCGCATTCTGGACTCGGCGGCGGCAAGTCTCGGCGTGGACGACCTCGGCTTCGAACCCGAGCAGCGGCAACGCTACCTGGAGGCGCTCGGCCGGCCCCAGGGCATGGTCCTGGTCACCGGCCCCACGGGGAGCGGCAAGACCGTGACGCTGTATGCCGGTCTCGGGCTTCTCAACGGCGAGGATCGCAACATCGCCACGGCGGAGGATCCCGTGGAGATCAACGTCGAGGGCATCAACCAGGTCCAGGTGAACCCGAAGGTCGGGCTGAATTTCGCCACTGCGCTCCGGGCGTTCCTGCGGCAGGATCCCGACGTCGTGATGGTCGGTGAGATCCGCGACCAGGACACCGCCGAGACCGCCGTCAAGGCGGCGCAGACCGGCCACCTCGTGCTGTCGACGCTGCACACCAACTCGGCTGTCGAGACGCTCACCCGGCTCCGTTCGATGGGGATTCCCGCGTTCAATCTCGCGACTTCGGTGTCGCTGATCGTCGCCCAGCGCCTCGCCCGTGTCCTCTGCCCCCAATGCCGGCGCCCGTTCGAGGTGCCGCCGGATACCCTGCTTGGCGAGGGTTTCACCGAACGCGACCTCGACCGCGGGTTGTGCATTTTCGACGCCTCGGACGACGGCTGCGAGGGGTGCAACCACGGCTACGCGGGGCGCACCGGCATCTACGAGGTCGTGGCCGTGACGCCGGAACTTCAGCGACACCTGCTCGCGGACCACGACAGCGTCGTGCTCGCCCGTGAAGCGCGCGACCTCGGCTACGAAGACCTGCGCCGAAGCGGTCTCAACAAGGTCCTGCAGGGCACGACCAGCCTGCGCGAGATCAACCGCGTCACGGCACGTAGCTGAACTGAGCATGGACGAAGGCGCGACATATCACTGGGAAGGCAGGGACGGGTTCGGTCGCAAACTCGCCGGCGAGCTTGCCGGCCACTCCCACGGGGATGTGCGCGCTCGCCTGCACCGCCGAGGCGTCCGCCCGACCCGGGTTCGCCGCCGGAAACCCGACGGCGGCGGCGGGACGGTGCGCCTCCGTCTCGGCGAGCGGATCAAAGCCAGCGACGTTGCTCTGTTCAGCCGCCAGACCGCCACCCTGATCCGCGCCGGCGTACCGCTGGTGCAAGCTCTCGACGTCGTGGCGGACGGCGTCGGCAGCCACAAACTCGGTGGGTTGGTCAAGGACGTCCGCCGTGACGTGGCGGCCGGGGAGTCCCTGGCGGCGGCCTTGGCACGGTCGCCGGCGCACTTCGACGCGCTCTACCGGAATCTCGTCGCCATCGGCGAGCAGTCGGGCACCCTCGAGGTCATGTTGGAGCGCATCGCCAGCTACCAGGAGCGTACGCAGGAGACCATGCGCAAGCTCAGGAAGGCGATGAGCTATCCGCTGATCGTCGCCACCGTGGCCGTGTGCGTCACCGCGATCCTGCTGATGTACGTCGTACCTCAGTTCGAGGCCGTGTTCGCCAGCGTCGGCGCGGAACTGCCCGGATTCACGCGCTTCGTGCTCGGCCTCTCGGACGCGATCCGCAACCACTGGCCGACGCTGTTCGCAAGCATCGCTCTCGCCACCGCCGGCCTTGTCCTGGGTCGTCGGCGCTCCGCCCGGTTCCGCAATCTGCTGGAACGGGTACTGCTGAAGTCGCCCATCGCCGGCGACATCCTCGTCAACGCATCGGTTTCCCGGTATGCGCGGACACTCGGCACCTCGGTGGCCGCCGGGGTGCCCCTTGTCGACGCGCTGCGGTCGATAGCCGGTTCGACCGGAAATTCCGTCTACGCCTATGCCGTCGAACGCCTGTCCGACGCCGTCGCCACGGGCCAGCCGCTGCAAGCGGCCATGCGTGACAGCGGTCTGTTTCCCGACATGATGGTGCAGATGATCGCGATCGGCGAACAGTCCGGCAGTCTCGACGACATGCTCGACCGGGCCGCCAGCCATTTCGAGGCGCTGCTCGATGCCGCGGTCGACAACGTGACGACCCTTGTCGAGCCCTTGATGATGGCCGTGCTCGGCGTGTTGATCGGCGGACTGATCATCGCCATGTACCTGCCCGTGTTCCAACTGGGCTCGGCCTTCGGTGGCTGATCGTTCGATACAATCTGCTCGCCCCCACCAAGGAAACTCCTGCCATCGACCACGTGCTTACCCACGGCTTGACGGTTCTCGTCCTCGCCATCCTTGCCGGATCATGTGTTGGCAGTTTCGTCAACGTGGTGATCGACCGTCTGCCGGCCATGCTCGACCGGCGCTGGCGGGACGACGCCCTCGGTTCGCTGCACATCGCCCCCCAAGATTCGCGTCCGGTGTTCAATCTTGCCTGGCCGGGCTCCCGCTGCAGCGCATGCGGGGCGCCCGTCAAGCCCCGGGACAACATTCCGGTGCTCAGTTGGATCATGCTCCGGGGGCGTTGCCGTCACTGCGCCGCGCCTATCGCGGTACGCCTGCCCGGTGTCGAGGCCGCCGGGGCAATCCTGGTCCTGGCCGTCCTTGCCGTGTGGGGCTACACCGTGGGCGCCCTGGCGTTCTATGTCTTCCTGATGGCGCTCCTTGCGGCCGCCGTGATCGACGCCGAGACACAGCT
>JAGWBN010000099.1:20061-20916 GCA_021295875.1 Pseudomonadales bacterium | reverse complement strand
CGACGCTGTGGCTCATCTACCAAGTTCACCGACTGATCACGCGGCGGGAGGGCATGGGCTACGGGGACTTCAAGCTGCTCGCCGCGTTGGGTGCCTGGCTCGGCTGGCAGGCGCTGCCGTCGGTCGCGCTGATCGCCTGCCTGCTCGGTATCGGCTACGCCGCCATCGGCCTCATCCGGGGCAGTAGCAATCGCTCCACACCGATCCCTTTCGGGCCGTTCCTCGTGACCGGAGGCGCCATCGCGTTGTTCTTCCCGGCGCGATTGCCGCTGCTTCAGACCCTGGGTTGAAGCCGTGGCGACGTTCGTGGTCGGCATTGCCGGAGGCATCGGCAGCGGCAAGACCGCCGTCTCGGACCGGTTTCGCGAACTCGGCATCACCGTTGTCGACGCCGACGTGGCCGCACGGGTCGTGGTCGAACCCGGCCGGCCGGCGCTGGACGAGATCGCCTCCTCAACGACGACGGCACCCTGGACCGCGCCGCGCTGCGCGCGCGCATCTTCGAGGACCCCGACGAGCGACGTTGGCTGGAGCGTGCCCTGCATCCCCGCATCAACGGGCTGATCGCCGAGGAACTC
Source organism: Pseudomonadales bacterium (assembly GCA_021295875.1). Classification (GTDB taxonomy): domain Bacteria; phylum Pseudomonadota; class Gammaproteobacteria; order Pseudomonadales; family Azotimanducaceae; genus VXYL01. The sequence continues at coordinate 20,338 of JAGWBN010000099.1, read as the reverse complement.
GCGGCCGCCACCTCGCCCTACGCCGTCCTCGTCAACCCGCTGATGCGTGCCCGGGACCCACGCGCCGACCGGATTCTGGTAGTCGACGTCCCGGAGGACGTACAGATCGCCCGCACCATGGCGCGGGACGACGTGGACGAGGAACAAGCCCGGGCAATCATCGCGAGTCAACTCGACCGAGAGTCCAGACGCGGCCTCGCCGACGATATCGTCAGCAACGACGGTAGCCTCGCGGATCTACATGCCGCTGTCGACCGGTTGCACCGGTGCTACCTAG
>JAGWBN010000099.1:0-20027 GCA_021295875.1 Pseudomonadales bacterium | reverse complement strand
CCTACGGCTCAGCTACGGTACTCGGCGTTGATGCGCACGTACTCGTAGGAGAAATCGGACGTCCACACCGTTTCGGTGGCCGTGCCGCGACCCAACAGGACCCGGACGGTGAATTCGTCCTGGGACATGACCGCGGCACCCGCCTGTTCCGTGTACGTCTGGGCCACGAGCCCGCCGCTGGCGACCTGAACGTCGTCAAGATAGAGGTCCACCGCGTCCGGGTCGATGTCTGCGCCGGCCCGGCCGATGGCCATGCAGAACCTGCCCCAATTGGGGTCGCCGGCGAACAACGCGGTCTTGACGAGCGGCGAGTGGGCGATCGTGTAGGCGACCTGGAGGCATTCGGCGGCGTTCGCCCCCTCCTCCACCCGGACCGTGACGAACTTGGTCGCCCCCTCGCCGTCGCGAACGGTGCGCTCGGCCAGTTCCACCACCAAGGGCGTCAACAAATCGAGCAGTTCGTCGTAGGCATCGCTCGGAGAGGAAATCGCATCACCTCCCGCGGCACCCGTGGCCATGACCACGAAGGCGTCGTTGGTGGAGGTGTCGCCGTCGATGGTGAGCCGATTGAAGCTGCGCTCGGCGAGATCCCGCGCCAGGGCATTCGCGGCCGACGCCGTGAGCGAAGCATCCGTGCCGAGAAAGGCGAGCATGGTGGCCATGTCCGGACGGATCATGCCGGAACCCTTGACCATGCCGGTGGCGTTGACGCCGCGGCCATTCACGGTGCCGCGAACGGAGACCGCCTTGGGTTCGGTGTCGGTGGTCATGATCGCGCGCGCGGCATCCGTCCAGCCAGCGGGGCGAGCGTTGGCCACGGCGGCATCGATGCCCCGGCGCATGGCGTCCATGTCGAGGAACTCGCCGATGACGCCGGTGGAGAACGGCAGAACCTCGTGCTCTTCGACGCCGCTCTTCGCTGCCAGATGGGCGCAGGTTGCCCGGGCGTCCGCGAGACCGCGCTTGCCGGTGGCGGCATTGGCGTTGCCGCTGTTGATCACCAAGCCCCGGGCACCGCCGAGCCGTTCGCGGGCCACGACGACGGGGGCCGCGCAGAAGGCGTTGCGGGTGAATACCCCGCCGACGACGCTGCCGGGGTCGAGCAGGACGACCGCGAGATCAAGCCGGTCGCGGTACCTGACGCCCGCTTGTGCCGCACCCAATGAGATTCCGTCGATGGGGGTGAGGTCACCCATCGGCGGCGGGTTCACCGCCATGTCGTTTCGTCCGTGTCGAGGGGAAAGGGCGCGCACTCTAGAGCGCACCGCGGGACGTGTCAATGCGAGCGAAGTCGCTTCAGGCCCGACCGTGGCACTGCTTGTATTTCTTGCCCGAACCGCAGGGGCAAGGCTCGTTGCGGCCCACCTTGCGCTCCGTGCGCACGAAGGTCTCCACCCGTGTCGCGGGGCGCCGCTGACCGGGTGCGCCATTGCTCCGTTCGCCGCCACCCGGCGTGCCGACAGCGCCTCCCGGAGCGCCAACAGCCCCGCCCGGTTCGCCGTCGGCATGGCTGTAGCTCATGCTGCGCGCGGCCTGAAGGCGCCGCCGTCGCTCCGCTTCCTCGATCTCCTCGTTGCTCTGCAGTTGAATCCGCGACAGCAGGCGGATGACGTCCCGGTTGATGCTGTCGCGCAGGTCCTGGAAAAGCTCGAAGGCTTCGCGCTTGTACTCCTGCTTGGGCCGCTTCTGCGCATAGGCGCGCAGGTGAATCCCCTGGCGGAGGTCGTCCATCATCGCCAGGTGTTCCTTCCACTTCTGGTCGAGCACCTGCAGCATCAACTGTTTCTCGACCTGGCGCATGGGTACACCGGCCTCGGCCCACGACGCCTCCTTGGCGGTGTACTCCTCGGCGACGGCGTCGACGATACGGTCCCGGACACCCTCCTCGGTGAGTTCGTGGTCCTCCTCCAGCCAACGGCCCACCGGCTGCTGGGTGTTGAACTCGGCCGCCAGGGCCTGTTCGAGCCCGTCGATGTCCCACTGGTCCTCGATGGTTTCGGGCGGGATGTACTCGCAGACGACGTCCTCGACCACCTCGTCGCGGATCTCGGCGATCTCGTCGGCGATTTCCTCGGCGTCCATCAGCTCGTTGCGCTGCTCGTAGATGTAGTGGCGCTGGTCGTTGGCCACATCGTCGTACTCGAGCAGTTCCTTGCGGGCATCGAAGTTGCGCCCCTCGACGCGCCGTTGCGCCTTCTCGATGGAGTTGTTCACCATGCGGTGTTCGATCGCCTCGCCGTGCTCGAGACCAAGCGAGCCCATGAAGTTGCGCAACCGGTCGGAGGCGAAGATGCGCATCAGGCCGTCTTCCATGGACAGGAAGAAGCGCGACGAACCGGGGTCGCCCTGACGACCCGCGCGGCCCCGCAACTGGTTGTCGATCCGCCGCGACTCGTGCCGTTCGGTGCCGACGATGTGCAGCCCGCCGGCGTCGATGACCACTTGGTGGCGCTCCTGCCAGGCCGACTTGATCGCCTCGACCTGGGCCGGATCGGGCGACTCGCCGAGGGCGGCCACCTCGGCCTCCCAGTTGCCGCCGAGGACGATGTCGGTGCCCCGTCCCGCCATGTTGGTGGCGATCGTCACCACCCGGGGACGTCCCGCCTGGGCGACGATCTCGGCCTCGCGTTCGTGCTGCTTGGCATTCAGCACGCTGTGCTTGATGTTGCGCTTGTTGAGCTCGTTGGACAGCCGCTCCGAGGACTCGATGGACGCCGTGCCGACGAGCACGGGCTGGCCCCGTTCCGTCACCTCGTCGATCTCCGCGACGATGGCGTCGAATTTCTCGTCGATGGTGAGATACACGAGGTCGTTGCGGTCGTCGCGCACCATCGGCATGTGGGTCGGGATGACGATGACCTCGAGACCGTAGATCTGCTTGAACTCCATGGCCTCGGTATCGGCCGTGCCGGTCATGCCGGCGAGCTTGCCGTACAGGCGGAAGTAGTTCTGCAGCGTCGTCGATGCGACCGTCTGGGTCTCACGCCGGACCTGCAGTCCTTCCTTGGCCTCGATGGCCTGGTGGACGCCGTCCCGCCAGGTGCGTCCCGGCAGCGCCCGGCCGGTGTGCTCGTCGACGATCACCACCTCGCCGTTCTGCACCATGTAATGGACATCGCGCTGGAACAGGAAGTGGGCCTTGAGCGCGGTGTTGACGTGATGCAGAAGCTCGAGATTGGCCGCCGCGAAGAGACTGTCGTCGTCGTTGAGAAGACCCAGGCGCTTGAGCTCGCTCTCCACCAGTTCGTGGCCACGCTCGGTCAACTCCACGTGGCGGTTCTTCTCGTCGATGAAGAAGTCGCCCGTCTCCTCCGGCTCGGGTTCACCGCCCTGCAGAATGGCCGGCAGGTTCCGCTCGATCTTATCCTGGCGTTTTAGTTTCGGTGCCAACCTATTGATTTTTTTGTATAGCTCAAACAGCTCAGTGTTGGCCTCGGCCGGACCGGAGATGATCAGCGGTGTCCGCGCCTCGTCGATCAGGATGGAGTCCACCTCGTCCACGATGGCGTATTGCAAGGACCGCTGGGAGCGGTCGTCGCGGGTGAACACCATGTTGTCGCGCAGGTAGTCGAAGCCGAACTCGCTGTTGGTGCCGTAGGTGATGTCCGCCCGGTAGGCGGCATGCTTGCTGTCCCGGTCCTGCTGCTGTTGAAGCACCCCGACGGTCATCCCCAGGGCTTCGTAGATCGGTCCCATCCAGGCCGCGTCGCGCCGCGCCAGGTAGTCGTTCACGGTGACGATGTGCACGGCGCCACCGCCAAGCGCGTTCAGATAGGCGGGCAGCGTCGCCACCAGGGTCTTGCCCTCGCCGGTGCGCATCTCGGCGATCTTGCCCTCGTGCAGGGTGATGGCGCCGATCAACTGGACGTCGTAGGGACGCTCGCCCCGACTCCGCCAGGATGCCTCGCGCACCGCGGCGAACGCCTCAGGCAGAAGGTCGTCGAGCGACTCGGACTCGAGCCGCTCCCTGAACTCCGGTGTCTTGGCCGCCAGTTCCGCATCCGTGAGCGCCCGCATGGACTCCTCGAGGGCACTGATGCGGGCCACGACGCGGCTCATCCGCTTGAGTTCCCGGGCGTTGCGGCTGCCGACGATCCGGCGAGCGAGGCTGGCAAACATCCTGATTCAGTCGCGGGTTCCGTGGTCGGGCGATTCTACTCCTTGAACGGAACACGCGCTCGGTTTGTTGCTCCGCCGTTGGCCACCGTCGACGACATCATGTCGCGCGTGCTGGTGTCCCACCGCTGGATGGGCGACAGCCTCGAGAAATGGCTTCACGACAAGGCGGATCCACCACTTCGTGGCGCGTAGCGGGCACCAGGTGAGCGCGCCCGGCTTCGTCCCGAACTGCTTGGCTGCATTCGGGTGGACGATGGTGTGAAGGAGAAACTCGACGAGTTGATCGGGCGCCGTTGGGCGGCGGCTCACTCGCTGGCGACGCGACCCCGGCGGGGCTGGTCGCGTCCTCCTCCCGTTGTTCCCTTGCCCGGCTTCGCATAGCATCGCGCCACCTCCACGCGCCCCCCAACCGATGGACGATCTGTCCCGTCCGCAGGACGTGAAGCTGCGCCGCAAGGTGCGCGAAATCGCGCGGGTCGTGCCCCGCGTCTACCGGTTCCTGTGGGAAACGGCGCCCGTCCTGTTCGTGGTCGCCTGTGCCCTCATGGTGGTGGTGGCGCTGATCCCCGCCGCGATGCTCTACGTAACCAAGGTCATCGTCGACGGCGTGGTGGACGCCGCCGCCCGGGGCGGAAGTTGGACTGAGCTGATCACGCCCGTGGCCCTCATGTTCGGGCTGTGGCTCAGCGAGACGCTGCTCAACGCGGTGACCAACCCCGTGCAGAGCATCCTCTCGCAACGGGTCTACTACGCCGCCCAGGAACGCGTCATCGAGAAGGCCGGAGCGCTGGACATCGCGTTCTTCGAGTCTCCGAAGTTCTACGACCAACTCCGCCATGCCCAGGATCAGCTCTACCAAGTCGAGAGCGTGGTCTGGTCGACCATCTCGCTGTTGCGCAACGGTGTGGGCTTGACGGCGATCATGGGTCTGTTGACGATCCTCCACCCCTTCGCCATCGTCGTCCTGATCGCGACCGTTCTGCCGGCGCTGCTCATGCAGGGCTACTTCGCCCGCAAGCACTTCGACTTCGACGCCGAGTGGATCCGCAACAACCGCATGCTCGGCTATCTCGTGCGGCTCATGACCTCGCGGGACAGCGCCAAGGAGATCCGCGTGTTCACCTTGGGCGACACGTTCGCCTCGCGGTACAAGGCGTTCCGCGAGCGTCACCTCCGCGCTTCCATCAAGCTGTGGATCGATCTATTCAAGGTGCGCACCGGCCTCGACGTGATCTCCCTTGCGGGCGTGGCAGCCATCTGGGCGTACGCCGTCCACCAGGCGGTGCTCGCGCGCATCACCATCGGCGATCTGACCCTCGTCTTCAACGCCGCGCAGCAGGGGCGCGGCCTGCTGATGGGACTGGTGGGGACGGGCGGCCAGGTCTATGAAAACGCCCTATTCGTGACGCGCTTCTTCGACCTCGTGGACATGGACCCGCAGTCGGTGGACGCGTCTCTTCGGCCGCCGCCTCGCGACCCGGTGCCTTTCCCGCGTCGCATCGAGCAGGGCGTCGCGTTCAAGAACGTCTCGTTCAAGTACCCGGGGTCCGACGCCTGGGTGCTGCGCGACGTGTCCTTCGAGATTCCGCCGCGGGGAAGCTCGCCATCGTCGGCGAGAACGGCGCCGGCAAGACCACGCTCGTGAAGCTGCTGTCGAGGCTCTACGACCCCGCCGAAGGCGAGGTCCTGCTCGACGGCCGCGATCTGCGCGACTACCACCTCGACGACGTCCGGCGCGAGGTCGCGGTCGTCTTCCAGGACTTCTTCCGCTATGACCTGTCGGCCGCCGACAACATCGGCTTCGGCGAAGTCCGCGCCCTCGACGACCGCGACCGGATTCGCACGGCAGCCACCGACGCCGGTGCCCACGACACCATCGACGCCCTGCCCAAGGGATACGACACGGTCCTCGGCAAGACCTTCGACGAGGGCGTCGATCTCTCGGGCGGCGAATGGCAGCACCTGGCGATTTCCAGGGCGTTCATGAGCGATGCCAGGATTCTCATCCTCGACGAACCCACGGCCGCACTCGACGCCTTCCGCGAACACCGCCTCTACGAGCAGGTCGCCGAGTTCACCAGCGACAGGATGGTGGTGTTCATCTCCCACCGGTTCTCCACGGTGCGCATGGCCGATCTGATCGTCGTCGTGGAACAGGGCCGCGTCGTCGAAATCGGCAGCCATGACGAACTGCTCGCCCGGGAGGGCCGGTATGCCGCCATGTTCAACACCCAGGCCGCCCGCTACCGCTGACCCGCAACGGGCCTCGTATCGCTGTCCTTCCCCGAGGGGATGGATCATCATGTAGTCCATCGACCGTGGAGTGGCGACATGGCTCAACGCGTCGTCGGTGAGTTGCTCGAGGAGCGCCACCGACCCAGAAACGCCTTGGAGCGGCTGATCAAGCGCGCGTCCCTGCGCGAATCCTGGACGGAGCAGTTGCGCGCCGTGCTGCCCTCGTCCATCGCGCCCCACTGCCGCGTCGCCGATATCCGCGGCGGGCGTCTGACCATCCAGGTCACGGACTCCTCCTGGGCCACGCGCCTGCGCTTCGCCCTACCCGAAGTTGAGAAGGCCCTGCAATCGCTCCAGGACTTTGTCGGCGTTACGGAAATCCGGATCCGCGTGAGGCCCTGAACCTACTCGCCTTCGCCGAAGCGATCCGCGAATAGGGCGCGCACCGCCTCGAAGGCCTCGTCCTCGTCGTCGCCGTCGCAGGTGAGTTCCAGCGTCGTGCCGACAACCGCCTCGAGCATCATGCTTGGCGTCCACGCCGTCGCCGCCGGACTTGGCGAGTTCGATTCGCGAGGCGAAGTGCTTGGCCAGGTTGACGAGCTTGGACGCCGCCCGCGCATGCAACCCCAGCTTGTTGACGATGTCGACCGTGCCCGTCCTCACGAGGTCGTGTTCCCGTCCGTGATCGCCTCGTCGAGGTCGCGGTGCCTGACGAGGACGGTCAGGCGCGAGTCTTGGAAGTGCGCGGCGAGGCGATCCGCCACGTACACCGAACGGTGCCGACCGCCGGTACAGCCGATGGCGACGGTTAGGTAGCGCCGCTGGTTCGCTTCGAATCGAGGTATCCACGACTCCAGAAACGCGTAGATGTCGGTGTACAGCGCCTCGACATCGGGCTGCCCGGCAAGGTATTCCCGCACCGCGTCGTCGAGGCCCGTCAAGTCGCGGAGTTCGTCGCGGTAGTGGGGATTCGGCAGGCACCGGGCGTCGAACACGAAATCCGCGTCCACCGGCACACCCGACCGGTACGCGAACGACGTGAAAAGCACCAGGAGGGCGTTCGCCTCGCCCGCGACCCGCGTCTTCACCGCGTTGACGAGTTCAAGCAGCGACAACGCGGTGGTGTCTATGGTGAGGTCGGCCTGATCTTCGAGGGGCGCGAGCACGGCCCGTTCCTGGTCGATCGCTTCGCGCAGCGTGGTCTCGGCATCGGTCAACGGGTGGCGACGACGGGTTTCGCTGAAGCGCTTGACCAGGGTCGGCGATGCCGCGTCCAGGTAGACGATCCGGCGGTCGATGAACGGATGCCGAAGCGAACGGGCGACCTCTTCGAAACGGCCCAGGTCGGCGGCCGGGTTGCGGGCGTCGATGCATACCGCCAAGCGCTCCTCCGCGCCCGCAAGCGCATCCTCGACCAGTTCGCTCAGCAACCGAACCGGCAGGTTGTCGATGCAGTTGAAACCCACGTCCTCCAAGGCCTTGAGCGCCGTACTCTTGCCGGAACCCGAGCGCCCGGTGATGACGACGAGCTTCAAGGGTGACTGCTGGTCGCGGCCGGACACGGCTATTCTTGTTGGGACCGAACAAGCTGGCGCTGAAGGACGTCGAACAGCTCGCGGTCCGTCGTCGCTCGGCGGAGCTGCCCCAGGTTGGCCGGATCGTCGAACGCGCGCGCGAGCGCCCCGAGGATCTCCAGGTGCGTCCGCTGTTCGTGGAGCGGCACGGCGAGCACGAGCAAGAGATCGACGGGCCGGTCGTCCGGGCCGTCGAAGTCGATGCCCGAGGACGTTCTCATGAAACAGGCGACCGGCTCATCGCAAGCCTCGAGACGGCAGTGGGGGATGGCGACGCCTTCGCCCAAGCCGGTGGAGCCTAGGCGTTCGCGGGCGAGCAGGCCCTCGAGCAGGCGCCGCGGCTCGACCTCGTCGGGAAACTCGTTCGCGAGCCGCTCGCATGCCTCTTCCAGGATGGCCTTCTTCGACCGGACATCCACACCGATGCAGGTGCAGCCGGGCTTGAGAATCTTGTCGAACTCAATCACTCGCGTTAGGGGTTCGTGTGGGTCGTTGCTGCGGTGGCCCGGCGTTGCGGGCGACCACATCGCGCCGGCGCGCGGTCGCCCGAACGGCGGTCAGCCACGGTGGCTGGTGAGCTTTTCCTTGTGCCGGATGAGCTGCCGGTCCAACTTGTCCGATAGCGCGTCAATCGCCTTGTACAGGTCGTCCGAGGCCGCGTCCGCGAAGATCTCGTGGCCTCGTCCCGCGTGCACGATGGCTTCGGCATTCTGTTCGAGCTTGTCGACGGTGAGCACCACGCGGACGTTGGTGATGTGATCGTAGTGCCGCTCTAGACGGGAGATCTTGGTGGTGACGTAGTCCTTCAAAGCGGCGGTGACGTCGAGATGGCGTCCGGTGATGTTCAACTGCATGCTGTCCTCTCCATGGCGTTGTGCACCGTGACCATTCCATGCCGGCTCTCACGATGTCAACTCGCGACCCCGCGACCGCCGTAGCGGGCACCGAAGCGCTGCCGGACGACCGCCTCCACCGCCGTGTCCGCCGAAGCCACCGCGTCCCCGGAACGAACCCGGTAGGCGCCCGGGTCGTCGGACCCGAGCGGGATCTTGCCGGCACCCACGTCCCGCGCCGCCTGCAGCGCCATGTCGCGAAATCGAACAACGCCGAGGTCCGTCTGGCACAGGAGTTCCCGCGTGCGGTCCGCGATCGGTCCCTGGCTGTCGGCAATGGCCTGGTCCTGCTCGGAGATCCCGACGATCCCGCTGTAGCTTTCGGTCTTCTGCAGCTCGCGGTCGATGAGGTAGTCGTTCTCGCGCCGCCGGATCGGTACGAAATGTTCGTCCGCTTCGGCGAAGATTCCCGAGCCGGCCGCCAGCCGCTGGCGTTCCTTGGCACTGATCGGACGATCCGGGTGCCAGGCGTAGCAGAAGATCCAGCAGGACGTGTCGTCGATGGGCACCCAGGTGTTGGCGAGAGCCAAGTCTTCCGGGAAGTTGCCCGGCGTCAGCGAGTGGTTCGGCATGAGGAACTGGGTCATCCGCCAGTAGAGGCAGTCGTCGTCCGCGTGCCGTGCGGCGCACAGCAGCAGCCCGGCGTCGTGGCCGAGCACCGAGAAGCGCGGCGCACCGTCCTCGACCAGCCAACGGAGGCGGGCCAGGCGTGGCGGTTCGCCATTGCGTTCGGCGGGCGTTGCCGGACTCCGGCCCGCCTCGTGCAGAGCCGCCTTCCTGCCATAGGCGACGCCGGCATGGAGGTAGGAGAAGTGCGCGGTGTCCAGGCCCCCCTCGCAGGCCTGCGCCCAATTGCACTGCTGGAGCTTCTTGCCGACGAAGCGGTTCTCCGGCGGTACGGCGGCGAATTCGAAATCCGGCACCCCGGGGATGCCCTCGGCTGCCACGCCGTGCCCGAAGTGAGCCCACACGACCTCCCCCGCCTCGGCGGTTGCAAGCGCACGGATGGTGGCTCGCGGTTTCAGCCGTTCGGCGACATTCGGCTCCACGTTGGGGACGTCCACACACCGTCCCTGGGCATCGAACTTCCAGCCGTGGTACACGCAGCGCAGTCCGCACTCCTCGTTGCGTCCGAAGAACAGGTCGGCACCCCGATGCGGACAGCGCGGCGCGACGATGCCGACCTTGCCGGCCGTGTCCCGAAACGCCACGAAGTCCTCCCCGAGGAGTCTGATCCTGACGGGCGGGCAGTCGGGTGACGGCAACTCGCGGCTCAATAGCGCCGGCATCCAGTAGTGACGGAATACGTCACCCATGGGGGTCCCCGCCCCCGTGCGGGTGAGCGTCTCGTTGTCCTCGGCGGTCAGCATGGGCGGCGCTCCTCGTTGGCCAACACGGGTTGGCGCTATGATGGGCGCGGAGGGCGCAATTTGCCATGACCGACCTGTTCACACGGCATCGCGACGCAGCGACTGCGCACTGACCGCGGATCGCGTTTGGCCCAACCCAGCGGCATCGGCGAGCTCAACGAGAGGTCCCTGCACCGGGCCCTGAAGGCGCTCTACGCCGTACCGGGCAGCCTGACCGAGCAGTCCATCGACGGCTACGTCGCCGACATCGTCATCGGTGAACGCATCGTCGAGATCCACACCGGCATCTTCTGGCCCCTGAAGAGGAAGCTGCCCCGCCTGCTTGCCCGCCACCCGGTCACGCTGGTCCACCCGATCGCCAAGGACCGCTACCTCGTCAAGCCAGGGTCCGGGGGTCGCATGACGCGCCGCAAGTCGCCCAAGCACGGTTCGGTATTCGGCATCTTCGCGGCGATCGCCAGCATTCCGACGCTGGTGGGCCATCCCAACCTGACGCTGGAGATCGTCATCACGGTGGAGGAGGAAATCCGCGTACCGGACGAACGCCGCAACCGTCGGCGCGGCGGCTGGACGGCCCTCGACCGGCACCTCGTGGAAGTGGTGGAGGTCCACCGCATCCGATCCATGGGCGACCTCTTCGCCATGCTCGACCCCCGCCTGCCCGATGAGTTCACGACCAGCGACCTGGCGACGGCGATGGCGTCGTCGCGGCGCCTGGGCCAGCAGGCGGCGTTCTGCTTTCGCGAGGCGGGGGTCACGGAGATCTGCGGCAAGATCGGCAACGCGCTGGTGTACCAACGGGCCGAACCCGGCGCTTGATCGCAACGTGTGCGACACTCTCGCCGTCGCCCGCTTGGCGAGCGGCAGTGGTTGTGGCTTGTACCGCCGAAGCGAATTGATCTTGAGGAGACTCCCGTGCTCGACACCCGCGTGGCGCAATCCGCCATCGACCATGCCATCGCCCTCGGCGCCGACTTCGCCGAGGTGTTCGTGGAACGCAACCAGGTCAACAACATCGCGACCCTGTCGAGCCAGGTGCGCGACATCGCATCGGGCATCGACTTCGGTGTCGGCGTCCGCGTCGTCTACGGAACCAACGTTCTCTACGGCTACACCAACCGCACCGACCAAGAGGAACTGAAGCGGATCGTCTCGGAACTCGCCGCCAAGGATCGACGGGATCCCGCAACCACGTCACAGGCGTTCGACTTCCGCCTCGCCCCGGACGTCCACGGTGCCGAGCGCACACTCGCCCAGGACGCGGAGGTCGGCGACAAGGTGGCCTACCTCGTCGCCGCCGATCGGGCGGCGCGGACGGCGAGCAACCTCATCTCGCAGACGCAGGGGGCGTGTCTTCAGCGCCAACAGGGGGTCGAGATCTTCAACAGCGAGGGTCTGCACATCCGCGACACGCGGCACTATGTCCGCGCCAGTCTGCGCGCGGTGGCGTCCAATGGTAGCGAACAGGCCACCGGCTCGAGAAACGACGGCGGCCTCCAGGGTTGGGAGATCGTCGAGGCCCTCGATCCGGCGGAATGCGGCGCGGAAGCCGCTCGCCAGGCACTGGTCAACCTGTCCGCCAAGCCGTGCCCTTCCGGTCGCATGCCGGTCGTTATCGGCAATGGCTTCGGTGGCGTGATATTCCACGAGGCCTGCGGACATCTGCTGGAAACCACCTCGGTGGCCAAGCAGGCGTCGGTGTTCCACGACCAGCTCGGCGAGATGATCGCCACTCCCGTGGTCAACGCCGTGGACGACGGCACGTTGGTGCGCGAGTGGGGTTCGATCAACATCGACGACGAGGGCATGGCCACGGAGCGAACCCAGCTGATCAAGGACGGGAAACTCGTCAACTTCCTCGCCGACCGCGTCGGTGCCGCCCAGACCGGCCTGCCGCGCACCGGTTCCGGGCGCCGGCAGAGCTACCAGTACGCACCGGCGTCGAGGATGCGCAACACGTTCATCGAACCGGGCGACGACAGCTTCGACGACATGATCGCGTCCATCGACCGCGGGCTCTTCGCCTCGCACATGGGCGGCGGCTCGGTGCAACCCGGCACCGGCGAGTTCAACTTCGCGGTGGTCGAGGGCTACTACGTCGAGGACGGCCGGGTCCGCCACCCGGTCAAGGCCGCGACGCTCATCAGCACCGGCCCCGACGTGCTGCGACGCATCTCCATGGTCGGCCGCGACTTCGCCCTGGCCGCCGGCATGTGCGGTTCGGTCTCCGGAGCGGTGCCCACCACCGTGGGCCAGGCCACGTTGAAAGTGGACGACATCCTCGTTGGGGGTAACGCCTGATGTCGGCCAACGGGATCGAAACCAACGCCCGCCGGGTACTGGACAGGGTTGCGAACGCCCGCGCGGTCGGCGACCTCGTCGTCCGCGAGGCGGCATCGCTGTCGCTCAAGGCCCACGCCGGCCAGCTCGAAGAGCACAAGGTCACGTCCACACGCGTCTACGGCGTCCGCGTCGTCAAGGACGACCGCGCCGGCATCGCCTACAGCGAAGCGGACGACGACGCGGCGCTGGACTCCATGGTCGACCAGGCCCTCGTCAACGCCAAGTTCGCCCGCGTCGACCCGAACGAAGGCGTCGCTCCCGGGGACACTGCCCTGGCCACCAACGACGCGACTTTGAGCCCCACCGACCCGACGCCGGTGGAAGCCAAGATCGACACGGCGCTCACCATCGAACGCGAACTCACGGCACGCGACAAGGTTCGCAACCTGCCCTACAACGGCGTCCAGGACACCACGGCCACCCGCTACGTGTTCTCGACCACCGGACGCACGGCGCGCAGCCGGAGCCGCGTCTGCAGCGTCCACGCGTATGCGCTGGCGAGCGACGCCGGCAAGGATGCTCTCGAAGGCGTGCAGTGGCACGGACGCCGTTTCGACGACATCGACACCGAATGGATCATCGAAGAGACCCACCGGCGCTGCCTTGCGATGCTGGACGGCGAGGCCATCCCGAGCAGGCACTACGACGTCTTGTTCGACGCCGAGCACCAGGCGGACCTGTTCGCCGTGTTCGCCGACATGTTCTCGGCGAAGACCGCCCGCGACGGCATCAACCCGCTGCGCGACAAGGTCGGCGAGCACGTGGCCGTGGAGGCGCTCACAGTCCGCGACGCACCGCTCGACACCGACGGTCTCCGCTATGCCTTGTTCGACGACGAGGGCCTGCCCACGGCGACCACGAACCTGATCGACGCCGGGGTGTTGAAGACCCTCGTGCACAACAGCGCCACCGCATCCCATTTCGATGTGCCCAACACGGGTAACGCCGAACGTTCGCCGCGCTCTGCCCTCGGCGTCGGCCTGCACCAACTCGAGGTTGCCCCGGGCGGCGTGGCGGAGACCACCCTGACGAGCGGCGAATACCTCGAGATCGTCGACCTGGCAGGGCTGCACTCCGGCGCAAACACGGTATCCGGAGACTTCAGCTTCGGCGCGGCCGGCTTCCTCTGCCGCGACGGCCAACGGCTCCGCCCGGTGCGCAACATCACCGTGGCGGGCAACTTCTACGACATGCTGAACAAGATCGACGCCATCGGTGACACCCTGCATTGGAACCCGGAGCGCTCTTCGCTGATGGCGCGTATTCGGTTCGCGGACGTGGCGATTTCGGGGTAGCGGCCAGGCACTGCGGCAACGCCGACCCGGGTTCCAGGAACCTTGCCCCGCATGCCCCGCTATCGGGCGATCTCGTGTTCGCGGTGCGGCGTTTGCGCGCGGCGGCCCGGCACCTCCGGATCGTTTGAAACAGGCTACGTTCCGGATCGACGGATTCAGAACACCGGGCAGGTCGTCGCCTTCCTCGCCGGCACCGCGTTTCCCACCGCCTGCCCACCGCCGCTTTGGTGACTGAGGGATCGCGTCCGTGGACAGCCCGTGGAAAAAGCTCCTCGGCAAGACGAAGGCCCGAGCGTCCACGGCGACGGTCCTCAATCAACCGAGGCGCGGTGGGGAATAGGTTGGATAACCCCAGTTGACGACGTTGCCCAATGGCGTTTCGTGTTCACAGCGCGGTGTTCGCGCGCGACAACCCAACACCCCGGACCCTTTTTTTGAAACGGGCGATGTTCTGTCCGCAGCGCATTGCGACGCCGGAAACCGGAGCCCTGCCCAGACTGGGTCGACCCTACGGGGCTGGGGACACGCAGTAGTTCCACGGGCCGATGAAGGAGTCGGGTACCAGGGCCAGCGCCTCGAGTTGGTCGTCGGTGATCCTATTCCCGCTGCCGCGCCGCGATCCGGGACGGCGCGGACGAATCTGCCTCCTGGGCGCCTCGCCAAGCAGGTTGACGATGGCTTCGCGGCTCACCGCCGGTCGACTGCGGTCGTTCTCCACGACCCGAGCGGACATGCGGTGCTCGATCCGGTGCCAACGGCTGGTCGCCGGCGGGAAGTGGCACATGGCGACGACGATTCCATGGCGATCCGCAAGTCGTTGCAGTTCCACCTTCCAGACGCGGTTGACCTCGCTCGCCGCACCGCCGCAGTCGGTCGTGATCAGCATGCGCGAGGCTGCCGGATAGGCGACCCGCCCCATCTTGCACCACCAGCGATCGACCACTTCGGCGGCAAGTTCGGCCGTGTCCTGGTCGATGCCGACGTCCACCCAGCCCTTGACTCTGTCCTCGACGTCCGCCGGTACGGCTTCGGCCGAGCCCCCCTCGGCGAAGGTGCGGATGCCTACGGGCTCGGGCAGTTCCCTCGAACGCCAGCGCAACCCCCCGATGCGGTAGGGACCGATGAGTTGCTTGCGCGTTTCGACCCAGACGGCCGGCTGTCCGTCGCCATGGAAGTCAACCACGCGACGGCCGATGTGTCGGAGTTGGGCATCCCGATCGAAAACCCCACGTCCGTCGCGCGTCTGACGGTTCGAGCGCAGGCTGTAGCCCAGTTCGTGCAGCAGCCCGCTGACCAGAGACGTGTTGGCCGTTCGACCCTGGGCGTGGAGCCGTTCGGTCAATACGGCCATGCTGCAGCAGCTCCACCGTAGCGGACCCTCCGGATCGCCCTGCGGCGACTGGTCGAGTAGTCGCTCCACCGCCTTCGCCAGGTCCGGCCGCCGATGCGTTAACGAACGTTCGCCACCGCTTTCCCCGGGCCTGTCACGCACCCAACCCCGACTGCCCGCCGCATATCGATCCATGACGACATCGTATGTGCGGCGCAACGCCCCGTATGTAGGACACTAACCACAAGTCGTGCGCGAAATCCGCCCGGATCGGCTCGCGCGAGAACCGCTCGGGCGTCAGGAACCGCGGGTGATCCCCGTGTAGAAGTCGGCGATGCTGCGAGCCGTTTCGCGGCTGACTTCCGGGCAGACCGAGGGGAAGACCTCGGCCGCGAATCGATACGCGGGTCTGCCGCGATGCCGGGCATGTCTCTTCCCGACCCTTCGCAGGTGCCGCTCAGTTCTTGGTCTTGTCGACGAGCTTGTTGGCTTCGATCCACGGCATCATGGCACGCAGATTCGCACCCACCTCCTCGATGGGGTGCGCCTGGCTCTGGCGGCGCATGGCCTTGATGGTCGGTGCCCCCGCCTGGTTCTCCGAGACGAACTCCCGGGCGAACGTGCCCGACTGGATCTCGTCCAGGATGCGCCGCATCTCGGCCTTGGTCTCGTCGGTGACGATCCGCGAGCCCCGGGTCAGGCCGCCGTACTCGGCGGTATTCGAAACCGTGTACCACATGTTCGAGATGCCGCCCTCGTAGAAGAAGTCGACGATGAGCTTCAACTCGTGCAGGCACTCGAAGTAGGCCATCTCAGGGGCGTAGCCTGCCTCGATGAGGGTCTCGAAGCCGGCGGTGACCAGCGCGGCGGCGCCGCCGCAAAGTACGGTCTGTTCACCGAACAGGTCGGTCTCGGTCTCTTCCCGGAACGAGGTCTCGATGATGCCCGCGCGCCCCCCGCCGTTGGCCGCCGCATAGGACAGCGCGATGTCCTTGGCGAGCCCGCTGGCGTCCTGGCCGATGGCGATCAGGGAGGGTACGCCGCCACCCTCCACGTAGGTCGAGCGCACGGTGTGGCCGGGTCCCTTGGGCGCGATCATGACGACATCGAGGTCCGGGCGCGGTTCGATCAACTGGAAGTGGATGTTGAAACCATGGGCGAAGGCGATGGCCGCCCCTGGCTTGAGGGTCGGCTCGATCTCCTCGGTGTAGATGCGCTGCTGGTGCTCGTCCGGCGTCAGCATCATGACGAGATCCGCATCCGCCACCGATTCGGCAACGGATTTCACCGTGAAGCCGGCGTTCTCGGCCTTGGTCCACGAGCCGGACCCGGGACGCAGGCCGACCGTGACGCCGACGCCGGAGTCGCGCAGATTGTTGGCATGGGCGTGGCCCTGGGAGCCGTAGCCGACCACCGTGACGTTCATCTTCTGGATGATCGAAAGGTCGGCGTCCTTGTCGTAGTAGACCTGCATCGTGTTCCCCTTGTCTTGAGTCGCCCCAGTGCTTTCTCAGAGGCTCAGGATCTTCTCGCCGCGGCCGACGCCCGAGACGCCGGAACGGACCACCTCGAGGATGTTCGCCTCGTCCATGGCGCGGATGAACGCGTCGAGCTTGTCGGACGTGCCGGTGAGCTGGATCGTGTAGGCGTCTCGCGCGACGTCGATGATCTGACCGCGGAAGATCTCGCTTGCGCGCTTGATTTCGTCGCGCACTTCTCCGGTGGCCCGCACCTTGATCATCATCAGTTCGCGCTCGATGTGATCGCCGTCGGTGAGATCCACCACCTTGACCACTTCGATCAGCCGGTTGAGGTGCTTGGTGATCTGTTCGATGCGGTTCTCGTCGCCCTCGGTGGACAGGGTCAGGCGCGACAGCGTCGGATCCTCGGTGGGCGCGACGGAAAGCGTCTCGATGTTGTAGTTGCGCTGGGCGAACAGGCCGATCACCCGCGACAGGGCCCCGGCCTCGTTCTCGAGCAGGATGGCGAGCAGACGGCGCACGAGTGCCTAGACGTCCTCGCGGATGTCGTCGCGGCCGTCGATCCGTTCGAGGACCATGTCGTCCATGGCACCGCCCTTGACGGCCATCGGATAGACGTGCTCCTCGGGATCGATGTGCGCATCGACGAACACCAGGTCGTCCTTGTGCTTGGGTCCGAAGACGTCGGCCATGACGTCGTCCAGCTCGGCCAGGGCGTCGATTCGGTAGGCGACGTGGCCGAACGACTCGGTCAGCGCCTTGAAGTCCGGCAGCGCATCCCGGTAGGTACTGTGCGAGTGGCGGCCGCCGTACTGCATGTCCTGCCACTGCTTGACCATGCCGAGAGCCTGGTTGTTTAGGTTGATGATCTTGATCGGCAGGGCGTACTGCATGCAGGTGGACAGTTCCTGCATGTTCATCATGAAGCTGCCCTCGCCGGTGATGCAGGCCACGGCTCGGCCGGGGTGCGCGAACTGCACACCCATCGCGGCGGGCAGACCGAATCCCATGGTGCCGAGGCCACCGCTGTTGATCCACCGCCGCGGCTCGGCGAACTTGTAGTACTGCGCGGCGAACATCTGGTGCTGGCCCACGTCGCTGGTGACGAACGCCTGGCCGTCGGTCGCCCGGTACACGGCCTGGACGACCTGCTGGGGCAGCAGCGTGCCGTTTAGACCGCTGCGGTGGCGCTGGTCGTGGTCGAGACCGTGGGCGTCGCGCCAATCCCCGATGCGCTTCCACCAGGCGGCCAGGGCATCCCGGTCGAGTCGGTCCGGGTCGGCCTCGAGCCGCCGCTCCGCGACCCGGTCGATCTCGGCGAGCGCCTCCGCGGCCGGTCCGACGATGGGGATGTCGGCGTTGATGATCTTGGAGATGGATGCCGGATCGATATCGAGGTGGACGATCTTGGCCTCGGGCGCGAACTTGCCGGGGTTGTTGGTCACCCGGTCGTCGAACCGTGCCCCTACGGCGAAGATCAGATCCGCATGATGCATTGCCATGTTCGACTCGAAGGTGCCGTGCATCCCGAGCATGCCCAGGAACTGGTCGTCGTCGCCGGGGAAGCCTCCCAACCCCATGAGCGTATTGGTCACCGGAAACCCGAGCCGTCGGGCGAGGCGGGTGAGCGGTGCCGCCGCGTCACCCTGGATGACGCCTCCGCCGGCATAGATCACCGGCTGTTTGGCGCCCAGCATGGCATCCACCGCCTTCTTGATCTGGCCGCGGTGGCCGCGGGTCGCGGGTGCGTAGGAACGCAGGGATACCGACTGCGGGTGGTCGTAGTCGAACAGCACGCTGGGATCGGTGGCGTCCTTCGGCACGTCGATGACCACCGGTCCGGGCCTCCCGGAACACGCGATGTAGAACGCCTCCTTGACGATCTGCGGAATCTCCGACGCGGTGCGCACCAGGTAGCTGTGCTTCACCACGGGCCGCGACACGCCCACCATGTCGGTCTCCTGGAACGCGTCCGTGCCGATGACCCCGCTCGGCACCTGCCCGGAGATCACGATGATCGGCGTCGAGTCCATGTAGGCGGTGGCGATGCCGGTGACTGCATTGGTCGCACCGGGGCCCGAGGTCACCAGCACGACGCCCGGTTTGCCCGTCGAGCGCGCGTAGCCGTCCGCCATGTGCGTTGCGGCCTGCTCGTGACGAACGAGGATGTGCTCGATGCGCTGCTGCTTGAAGATCGCGTCGTAGATGTGGAGCACGGCCCCGCCGGGGTAGCCGAAGACATGCTCCACCCCCTCATCCTGCAACGCGCGAATGAGCATCTCCCCGCCGGACAGCCGTTCGGACATCGACAGTGACACTCGCCGAAAAAAGGGCGCGTACTATACCAGTCCCGTCCGCCCCCAATGGTCCCCGCCAGGCGCACGACAAATCATTGGCGCCCCGTGGCGCCCGAGGGCGTCCGCGTCTTTGTCTTACACCCGTCACCGCCGTCGTCGCGGCAACGGGATGAGCATCGGGGTGACCGCCTGATAGTCGCGGTAGCCGGGGTACTTGCCTGCGGAGATGGATTCCGTGAGACGGATGGACCCGGCCAACAAGGCCGTGAGCAGGATGACGCCGAGCCCGGTCCAATTCAGCCACTGCCCGGATGCCGCCACCGCGAACAGGTAGAAGACCCACCACATGCCGAGTTCGCAGAAGTAGCTCGGATGTCGGCTGTAGCGGAACAGCCCCGTGTCCATGAACGGCTCGGTGACCGGCTCGCCATCGGCGAGGCGCTTTTTCTTTTCCCGCTGGAACCTCCACATCTGTTCATCCGACACGGCCTCGCCGATCAGCAGGACGAGGAACAGTCCCACCGCCAGAATGTCGAGCCAGCCCAGGGGTGTCTCCTGCCCCAGCCAGGCTTGGTGGACGGGGGACGTGAACAGCCAGATCAGGAGCATCTGACCCGGCGCGATGAAGGTGATGTTGAGAACCTGGAATCCGACCCGGCCGAGTTTCTCCCGCGTGTACAACCAGCGGTAGTCCATGTTCCGGAGCCGCAGACCGCCCTTGCGGGCGTGGTTGAACGTCAACCGGGCACTCCAAGCGACGACCAGCGCGGTCATGATGTTCACCCGCACCGAGCCGAAGTCCTCGTGGGCCGCGACGATCAGGCAGTAGACCGGTGGCAACAGGGTCCACAGGGTGTCCACCAGGGAGTAGTCGCGGGTCAGCACCGACAGCAGCCACACCGCCACCGCGAGGATCACGCACAGGTCGAGGGCGAACCCGAAGGGTGTGCCGGTGAGCGGATGGTCGAAAAAGTTGAGAGCCGTCATGATGCCTCCGTTTCAACGCCATCGTCAGGGCGATGCCGCCAGATCAGTGTTGCCGAACGCCCGGTGAGACCGTCCCGCCGGTAGGAGAAGAAGCGTCCGTCGC
>JAGWBN010000098.1:1957-13099 GCA_021295875.1 Pseudomonadales bacterium | reverse complement strand
GCCGTCGCCCGCGAACTACGCACGCACACGCTGACGGCGACGCCTTGGCACCGCATGCAGATCTCGCCGGAGCAGGGTGCGTTCATGCAGCTGCTGGTTCGGCTGATCGGTGCCAGGCGGACGATCGAGGTCGGCACGTTCACCGGCTATAGCGCCTTGGTTGTGGCCGAGGCGCTTCCCGAGGACGGCGTCGTGATCGCCTGCGACACCTCCGCGGAGTGGACCGCCATCGGACGTCCGTTCTGGGAAAGGGCCGGCGTGGCATCGAAGATCGACCTGCACGTCCGGCCCGCCGTGGAGACCCTCGACGAGCTCCTCGGCACCGGCGGGGCGGGCGGCTTCGACTTCGCCTTCATCGACGCCGACAAGGCCAACTACGACGCCTACTACGAACGTTGCCTCGAACTGCTGCGTACCGGCGGCGTCATCGGCATCGACAACGTGCTCTGGGGTGGCCGGGTCGCCGACGATTCGGCGCAGGACGACGACACTCGCGCCATCCGGTTGCTGAACGCCAAGGTCGCCGCGGACGACCGGGTGGACGTGTCGATGCTGCCTGTGGGCGACGGCCTGACGCTGGCCGTCAAGCGCTGAGCCGACCCATGGCCCTCGAGACGATCGAGCTCGACCCCGACGGCGATGCCAAGGGGACGGTGATCTGGCTGCACGGTCTCGGCGCCGACGGCCACGACTTCGAGCCGATCGTCCCCATGCTGGACCTCTCGATACCGTTGCGATTCGTTTTTCCCAACGCGCCCGTGCGTCCCGTGACCATCAACGCGGGCATGGAGATGCGCGCCTGGTACGACATCGACCCGCGCAGCCCGCTGGCCGGAAGCGACGACATCCGTGCTTCGGGCGACCAGGTCGAAGAACTGGTCGCCTTGGAGGAGGACCGGGGAGTGCCGCGCTCGCGGATCGTCCTGGCGGGCTTCTCCCAGGGCGGTGTCGTCGCGCTGCACCTCGGTCTCAGGTCCGATACGCGCTTCGCCGGCGTGATGGCGTTGTCCACCTATGTCCACAACCACGAGGGTCTGGCCGACGAGGTGAGCTTCGCGAGCATCGACATGCCGGTGTTCATGGCCCACGGGCAGATGGATCCGATGATCCCGATCACCCGGGCGATCACCTCGCGCGAAGCGCTCGTCGCCATGGGCTACGACGTCGAGTGGCGGGAATACGGGATGGGCCACGAGGTCTGCCCGCAGGAAATCGCCGACATCGGCCGTTGGCTCGAAACTCGGCTCGGCTGCTCTCGGATGATGGGGAACCGGCGGCTATAATCCGCCGGTTGTCCGAGGCACCGCTTCGCAAAATGACCCACCGCGTCTTCATCGACGGCCAGGCCGGTACCACCGGACTCGAACTCGCCACCCGGCTGGACCGCCATGGTCGAATCGAGTTGATCCGCATCGACGAGTGCGAGCGCAAGAGTCCTGAACGCCGCCGCGAATTGTTTGCCGAGGCCGACGTCGTCGTGCTGTGCCTGCCCGACACGGCAGCCAGGGAAGCCGTTGAACTCGTCCCGGAGGCGCGTTTCCTGGACGCCAGCACGGCGCACCGGGTGGCCCAGGACTGGGTCTACGGCCTGCCCGAACTCGCGCCCGAACAACGCGAGTCGATACGCACGGCGGATCGGGTCGCGAACCCCGGGTGCTATCCAACGGGGGTGGTGCTCGGTGTCCGGCCGTTGGTCGATGCGGGACTGCTCGACCCCGGAACCGCGCTGCACGTGCATGCGGTGTCCGGCTACTCGGGCGGCGGCAAGTCGCTGATCGCCAAGTACGCCGACAACGACTCGCCGGCGTGGCGGCACCGTTCCTATTCGTTGGACCTCGACCACAAGCACCTGCCGGAGATGCGTGCCTATGCGGGAATGGTTCGACCGCCCCTGTTCGTGCCATCGGTGGGCGCCTACCATAGCGGCATGCTCGTCAACGTCGGTCTCACGACCCGCGAACTCGAAGGCGGGGCGACGCCGGTCGATGTGTATCGGGTTCTCGCCGACCGGTACGCCGGCGAGCCCTTCGTGCATGTCCACGGCTACCACCCCGAGTCCGTTCTGGAGGACGGTTTCCTCTCGCCCACGGCCCGCAACGGCACCAACC
Source organism: Pseudomonadales bacterium (assembly GCA_021295875.1). Classification (GTDB taxonomy): domain Bacteria; phylum Pseudomonadota; class Gammaproteobacteria; order Pseudomonadales; family Azotimanducaceae; genus VXYL01. Next base: position 10,991 of record JAGWBN010000098.1, on the reverse strand, counting down.
ACCTGGACCTCATGGTGTTCGGCAACGACGATCAGATCCTGCTCGCAAGCCGCTTCGACAACCTCGGCAAGGGCGCCGCCGGCGCGGCGGTGCAGAACCTCAACCTCATGCTGGGGCTGCCGGAAACCTTCGGTCTCTGCAACGAGGTGAATGCATGACCGAACGCCGGGAACTGGAGCGGCGGTTCGATGCCCTCAAGGGGGCGAACCTCAAGCTCGACCTGACCCGAGGCAAGCCGGCAGCCGAACAACTCGACCTGGCCGACGAACTCGACGGCTACCTGGGCGGCGACTTCCGCGCCGAGGACGGCACCGACGTGCGCAACTATGGCGGTCTGCGCGGACTGTCCGAGGCCCGGGACCTCGGTGCCCGCCTGCTCGAGGTTGCGCCCGAGGCGGTGATCGCCGGCGGCAACGCCAGCCTCACGCTGATGTTCTTCGTCCTCGATGCGGCCATGAACACGGGACTCACCGGGTCGCGGTGGCGCGATGCACAACCGGTCAAGGCGCTCTGTCCGGTGCCCGGCTACGACCGGCATTTCGTGCTCGCCGAGGCGCTGGGCATGGAGTTGGTGACGGTGCCGATGACCGACAGCGGGCCGGATATGGATGCGGTCGAGGAACTGGTCGCCACGGACAACGCGGTCCGCTGCATCTGGTGCGTGCCGAAATATTCGAACCCGACCGGCTGCATCTACTCCGAGGACACCGTGCGGCGCCTCGCCGAACTGCCGGCCAGGCACGCGCCGCCGCAACCGGGCGGGCAGCCGTTCCTGGTCCTCTGGGACAACGCCTACACCGTCCACGACTTCGACTTTCCGCCACCGCGCCTGACGCCCATCCTGCCCATGGCCAAGGCTGCCGGCACGGCGGACTCCATCGCGATGTTCGCCTCCACGTCGAAGATCACCTTCGCGGGCGGCGGGGTGAGCTTCGTCGGTGGCGGCGCCGGATTCCTCGACGCGGTGGAGAAGCGGCTGTCGATCCTCATGGTGGGGCCGGACAAGCTCAACCAGTTGCGCCACGCCCGGTTCCTCGCCGGCGACAGGATCGAGCAGCACATGCGCGCCCACGCCGAGATCGTCAGACCCAAGTTCGACGCCGTCGAACGTGGCCTCGCCCGGGGCCTGGGCGGCACCGGCCTGGCACGCTGGACGCGGCCGCGCGGCGGCTATTTCGTGTCCCTGGACACGCCCCCGGGACTGGCGACCGCGGTGGTGGCCTTGGCCGCTGAATTGGGCGTCGCGCTGACACCGGCCGGCGCGACGTTCCCGTACGGTCGTGATCCCGAGGACCGCAACATACGCATCGCGCCGACGCTGGCGACCCTGGACGAGGTCGAGGCGGGCATCGAGGTGCTCACCCTGTGCGTCAAGCTGGCCGCCGCCAGACAGGCGGATCAAAGGTGAGCTCCCCGCCGCCGGAGAGCGACCAGGAACGGGACGCCGACGCCGTCGAATTCGGCGAACTCGCCCTGCCGCCCGCCATCGTGGAGGCCATCGGCGACCTCGGCTTCGAGCGCTGCACGCCGATTCAGGGCGAGGTGCTGCCCTACAGCCTGTCCGACTACGACGTCACCGGGCAGGCGCAGACCGGCACGGGCAAGACTGCGGCGTTCCTGATCACCATCCTCGCCCGGCAGATCGAGTTCCCGCTGGCGCGCCCGCTGCCGCCCGGCACCGCACGGGCGCTGGTCTTGGCGCCCACCCGGGAACTCGCGCTGCAGATCGAGGCGGACGCGCGGGATCTCGCCAAGCACGCCGACACGCGCATCGTCTGCCTGGTCGGCGGCATCGACTACCAGAAGCAGCGCAACCTGCTGCGCGACGGGCCCGTCGACATCCTGGTGGCGACGCCGGGCAGGCTCCTGGACTTCTGCGGCCAGCGCATCGCCAACCTCGGCCGCGTGGAGGTGCTCGTCATCGACGAGGCGGACCGCATGCTCGACATGGGATTCATCCCCGACGTTCGCCGGATCGTCTACCAGACACCGAGGAAGCGGAACCGCCAGACGCTGTTCTTCAGCGCCACCTTCAACGACGACGTGATGAATCTGGCGGCACAATGGACGCTGGACCCGGTGCATGTGGCCATCGATCCCGAGTCGCTCGCCGTCGACACCGTCGACCAGCGCTTCTGGACCGTGGGACGCGACCGCAAGCGCACGACGCTGCTGGAGTTCGTCCGCCAACGCAAGCCCGACCACACCCTGGTGTTCGTCAACCGTCGCGACACCGCGAGGCGGCTGCTCAGCTACCTGCAGAACCGGGGGGTGAGGTGCGAGAGCCTCGCGGGCGACATTCCCCAGCGCAAACGCCTGGCGACCATGCGGCGCTTCAAGGAGGGGGAGACCAACCTGGTTGTCGCCACGGACGTCGCCGGGCGCGGCATCCATGTGGAGGGCATCAGCCACGTCATCAACTACGACCTGCCGGAGGATGCCGAGGACTACGTCCACCGCATCGGCCGCACGGGCCGTGCCGGCGCAAGCGGGGTGTCCATCAGTTTCGTTTCCGAGGACGACGCGTTCGACCTGCCGGCGATCGCGGAACTGCTGGGCAATCCGATCACCTGCACGCTCCCCGAGGTGTGAGCGAGTGAGCGCGAAGACGACGGTCGGTATCGTGCAGATGTGCGCGAATGCGGACGTCGAAGCGAATCTCGACAGCACCCTTTCGCTGGTCTCCGGGGCCGCCGACGCGGGAGCGCGCGTCGTCTTGGTGCCGGAGGCGTTCGCCTTCATCGGGCGGGAACGCGACCGGGCCGAGTGGCTCGAGCGGTTGCCCGAACCGAACTCCACGGACGCCCAGGGACCGATCCTCGAGCGTTGCGCCGAGACCGCGCGGACCACGGGCAGTCACCTCGTTCTCGGCGGATTTCCGGAGCAGGCGCCGGACGGGCGGGCGTACAACACCTGCGTGCACCTGACACCGGACGGCGTGGTCGCGGCCGCCTACCGCAAGATCCACCTGTTCGACGTGGACCTCGCCGACGGCACCAGGCTGGCGGAGTCCCGGGGAACGGCCGCGGGCGACCGGGCGGTGATCACCGAGACGCCCTTCGGGCCGTTGGGCCTCACCGTCTGCTACGACGTGCGGTTTCCGTTGCTCTACCAGGCGCTCGCGGATCAAGGCGCGATGGCGATCGCCGTGCCGAGTGCGTTCACCAGGACGACGGGACGCGACCACTGGCATGTGCTGCTGCGGGCCCGCGCCATCGAGTGCCAGTGCTACATCCTGGCACCCGCCCAGCACGGTGATCACGGCCACCGGGGGAGGCAGTCCTACGGCCATGGCCTGGTCGTCGATCCCTGGGGCGACGTCGTCGCGGAATGCGAGGGCGGCGACGGGTTCGCCCTGGCGGACATCGATCCGGCGCGCGTTGCCGAGGTCCGGGCGCAGTTGCCGAGCCTCGCCAACCGGGGGCGATTCCAATGAGCGACCAGGCTTCCAGGGCCGCAAATCCGCTGCTGGTGGCCGCGGCACTGATCGTGATCGCCGCTGGAATCAAGGCGGCGGAGCAGGTCATGGTGCCATTCCTGCTCGCCGCGTTCGTCGCCACGGTCGCCGCGACGCCCGTCTTCTGGCTGCACAAGCACCGCTTGCCGGTGGGCCTGGCGATCACCGCCGTGGTCCTCGCGTTGATCGCCGTGCTCGTGGGTTTCGGCGCCATCGTCGCCGAGTCCGCGCAGGCTTTCGGCGAGCGGCTGCCGTTCTACCAGGAACGCGCCGGCGCCGTGCTCGACCCGCTCGTCGCGCTGTTGGCGGGGCTCGGCATCGAACTGTCGACGGACGTGCTCGATCCAGGCCGGGCACTGGGCTTCGCGGGCGAGGCGCTGGGCAGCCTGGGAAGTGTCCTGACCAACAGTTTTTTCATCCTCCTCGCGGTCATCTTCATCCTCACCGAAGCCTGGAGCTTTCCGCGCAAACTGGGTGCCGTGCTGGCCCATCCCGAGCGGGACCTGCCGCACTTCAAGCGGTTCGCCGAGAAGCTGAACCGCTACTTCGCGATCAAGACCACGGTGAGCATCGCCACGGGCATCTTCGTCGGCGTGGCGCTGTGGCTGCTCGGCGTCGACTTCCCGGTGCTCTGGGGCCTTGTCGCGTTCATGATGAACTACGTGCCCAACATCGGCAGCGCCATCGCCGCCGTGCCGCCGGTGCTGCTCGCCGTCATCCAGCTCGGCCTGTTCGGCGCCTTGGCCACGGCCGGCGTGTTCGTCGTCGTCAACGTCGTCATGGGCAGCGTCGTCGAGCCGAAGTTCATGGGCCGGGAGTTGGGGTTGTCCACCCTGGTGGTGTTCCTGTCCCTGGTGTTCTGGGGGTGGATGCTGGGTCCGGTGGGCATGCTGCTGTCCGTGCCGCTGACCATGACCGTGAAGATCGCCCTGGAGGCCAATCCGTCCACCAACTGGATCGCCCACCTGCTCGACCCGGCCGACCATCGCCGGGAACCGAGATCGGAGGACGAGCCCGTCGACGACGACTGACCGCGTGGGCTACGAACGCACCGATATCGAGGGCATGGCCGGCTACGTCTACGGGGAGCAGCCGGACGATCCGACGGTCGTCAAGCTGAACACCAACGAGAATCCGTACCCGCCGTCGCCGGCGGTGCGACAAGCGTTGCACCGTTTCGATGCCGACACGCTGCGCCGGTATCCCCCGGCAACGGCCGAGCCGCTGCGTCGGCTGGTGGCCGAGCGTCTGGGCGTCTCGCCGGAGCAGGTGGTTGTCACCAACGGCGGCGACGAAGCGCTTCGGCTCGCGATCACGACGTTCGTCGATCCGGGGGCGACCTTCGGCTCCACGGACCCCGGCTACTCGCTGTGTCCCGTGCTGGCCGGGGTCCTGGGCTGCGCGATCGAGGCGATCCCCGTGACCGCGGACTGGTCGGTGCCGGGAGATTTCGCCCGACGGTTGAATGCGTGCGGCGCGAAACTCGCCTGCGTGGTCAATCCCCATGCGCCTTCGGGCACGCTCGTCGATGCGGGCACCATCGCCGCGCTCGCTGGGGAACTCGACGGTGTACTGCTCGTCGACGAGGCCTACGTGCGCGGTCACGATCTGACGGCGCTCCTCGCCGACCACGACAACGTGCTCCTGCTCAGAACGCTGTCCAAGGGCTACTCGCTGGCGGGCCTGCGGGTGGGCTTCCTGGTGGGCGATGCCGGCCTCGTCGACCCGGTCCTCACCAAGACCCGGGACAGCTACAACGTCGACGCCATCGCCCAGGCACTGGGAGCAGCCGCCTACGCCGACCTCGACCACGCCCGAGAGACCTGGCGGGCCGTTCGCCAGGAGCGCCGCCGGCTGGTCGACGAACGTCGCAGGCGAACTTCGTCCTCGCCGAAGTCATCGGCGATCACCCGGCGAAGGCGATCTTCGACGGTCTCCGGCAACGCGGCATCGTCGTGCGCCATTTCGACACACCCCGCCTGGCGGAGAGCGTGCGCATAACCGTCGGCACGCCGGCGGAGAACGACGCGCTCCTCAAGGCGCTCGACGCCATCTTCCACCAGGCTGATACGATGCGCGATCACTCCACGCCCGGACCACCATGAGCCAACGACTTCCCGCACTCAGTCTCGCGGCGGTACCCGGTCGTCGTCGCGCGACCTGGAGCTTGCCCGCGAGATCGAGTCCCGCGGCTTCCCGGGAATCTACTGTCCAAGCATGAACGACGGGATGTAGGAGGGGGGCCTCATCGCTAAACGAATCTGGCTGATCCGCCACGGCAAATCCGCGCGGCCTTTCGGCGTCCTCGATCACGACCGCCCGTTGGCCCCGCGCGCTGGCGAGGACGCCGGTCCGATCCGCGACTGGCTCGGTGATGGACCCGAGCTGTTCGTACCGAGCACCGCCCGCCGCGCGGTGGACACGGCGCGGCTAATTGCGGGCGACTGCCCCCTGCGCCCCCGTGCGGAGCTCTACGTCGCGTCGCCATCGGAGTTCCTCGACGTGATCGAGGAGGAACTCGTCGCCGGGGACCGCGCGGCGTTCATCGGTCACAACCCGGCCATCACGACGTTGGTGAACCACCTGGCGGGGAGCGCGCTCACCGTCAACGTACCGACCCTCGGTGTGGCGGAGTTCGTCCGCGAGGAGATGAGTTGGACCCTCGCGAACTACGTCACCCCGAAAGCGCTGCGATGACTCGGGACGACCGCGCGACCTGCGGTCGCGTTGGGAGTTTCGCTGGCGCGAGCGCGACCTGCGGTCGCGTTGGGAGTTTCGCTGGCCCCGCGAAACTCCTGCCCGCGCAAGCTTGTGACGTGTGGAACGAACGCCGTAGGGGCTACGCGTGTCGTCGCCTACAGGTCGACGAAACCGTACGCCAACGACTCCGCGATGCGGTCGCGTCGTTGCGTCGTTGTTAGCGGGGACGAATCGCGGTTAACTTGGCGAAACCGTTTGGGCGGGAGACCCCGACATGATGTTCCTGATATTCGTGGCCGTCGCGGCGACGGCCTACTTCGCTTGGCGCATCGTCGACCAGCTTCCCGACATCGTCTATCGGCTGAGCGAGATTCAACGCGATCTGGCCGAAATCCGTCGGCGAAGCGAAGACGCCCCGCTGGCCGCACCGGCGGTGCCGGATGCCCCGGCCGTTCCGGAATCCGAGGACGAGGACTCGACATGACCGGAGCCGTACGCCCGGACTTGGACGATCTGAAGCGCGACGGCTTTGGCCAATGGTCCGACTGGAGATGGAACTTCATCACCGAGGCGCGTTGGATCGGCATCGTCGAACAGGGCGAACAGGCCGCGGCCAGCCAGGGCGATTGAAGCCGCTGTCGGACGACCCCATCGCCCGCGGTGATCCCATCGCCCGCGAGGACCCCATCGCGCAGCTGAGGACAGATCGTGCCGAGGCGGCGGCGCGTGAGGATCCGCTGGCCAGCCTGTGCATGCTGGCCAGCGTCGACGGCGGTGAGCCCCGGGTCCGGACGCTGGTGTTGCGCGACCTCGCGCCCGCCGGATCGGTCGCGGACGGATTCGCCGCCACGGGGTTCGGCTTGTTCCTCAACCGCACGAGCCCCAAGGTCCGCGAGTTCGCCCAGTCCGACGCCGTCGCGGTGCTCGTCTACCTGCCCAGCCTTGCCGTTCAGTACCGGCTTCGATGTCGCCTCCAGCCACTGCCGGCACACGAGGTGCACGACAGCTGGCGGCTACGACCCGCCGTCCCCAAGCGAATGGACTGGCTCTACGAACAGTCTCCCCAGAGCAGCGTCATCGGTTCCCGGGAGGAACTCGTGAAACGGCTCCAGGGTCCCGAGCCAACGGCTGCGCCGGCCACCGCCGTGGGATTCCTGTTGAACACCGACTCGGTGGAGCGTCTGGATCTCGGCCAGGCGAACGGCATCCACGACCGGCGCCGCTACACCGTCGACGCCGGTCGATGGATCGAGGAGATCCTGGTGCCCTGATCGCCGTCTAAGGCGACGCGGTATTCGCCTCCTCCATCTCGTCGTCGGTGGGCACGATGCCGACGAGATTCTTGAAGCAGGTCTCCTTGGCGAGCGCCACGAAGGCGGCGACATAGGGCGCGTCGCGCTGCTCGGCCCGCACCGCCGCGTACAGATTCGGCCAGACGCCTTCCTCGCCCAGCGACCGGGCGACGACGTACTCGCGCTCGATGTACTCGTGCAGTGCCCAGTTCGGCAGGCAGCAGACCCCGCGTCCGCTGGCGACGAGCTGCACCATCATGGTGGTGAGTTCGGCGGTGCGCATGCGAGCCGGGTTGACGCCGGCCGGGTCGAGGAACAGGGTGAAGATGTCGAGCCTGGACCGGTCGATGGGATAGGCGATGAGCGTTTCGTCGGTGAGGTCTTCGGGTTCGATCCACTCCTTCTCCGCGAGCGGGTGATCCATGGCCATCGCCAGTTGCGCCTCGTAGCCGAACAGCGGCAGGTAGGCGAGGCCGCCTTCCTCGATGGGATCGGAGGTGACGACCAGGTCGAGGTCGCCGCGCACCAGGGCGGGAAGCGGCTGGAAGTGGAAGCCGCCCGCGATGTCCAGTTCCACCTCCGGCCAGTCCTCGCGGTAGGCGTTGATCGCCGGCAGCAGCCACTCGAAGCAACTGTGGCACTCGATGGACATGTAGAGCCGACCGGACTCGCCGCCCGCCAGGCGGGCGAGGTCGAGGGAAGCGGCTTGGACCAATGGCAGTACCTGATCAGCAAGCTGCAGCAGACGCTTGCCGGCCGAGGTGAAGCGCATGGGCCGCGTCTTGCGGATGAATAGGGTACAGCCGAGGCGCTCTTCCAAGTCCTTGAGCTGATGGGACAGGGCGGATTGGGTCAGGTAGACGCGTTCCGCAGCCTCGACCAGGGTCCCGGCACCGCGCAACGCGGCCACGGTCCTGAGGTGCCTTAACTCGATGTGGTACATGGCTTTCCTCGCGGAGGCGAGACGATACTGACATACGCGTGCCGGAGTTCAAGGGGGGGCGCTGCGGGCAGGCACCCTCACGGTCTCACGGTGGTTCGGAATCTGCACACGTCTGTACGATGTGCCATAGTCGGCCCGGCGATGGCCGACACCCTCACACCGGCGGAGCGCAGCGCCCTGATGGCGCGGATCCGCAGTGTCGACACGAAGCCCGAACTCGCCGTCCGGCGGGCGTTGCACGCCCAGGGATACCGCTACCGCATCCATGTCCGCGAGCTTCCGGGCAGGCCCGACCTCGTCTTCGCCAAACGGCGCACGGCGGTCTTCGTGCACGGCTGCTTCTGGCACCGCCACGGCTGCGCCCGGACCAGCACGCCGAAGTCCCGCGAGGACTTCTGGCAGGGCAAGTTCGACGCCAACGTCGAACGCGACCGTAAGAACGAGGCGCTGCTCGCGCACGACGGATGGCGCATATTCGTCGCCTGGGAGTGCGAAATCGAGCGGGACGAGACGCTGATTCCGCGGCTTGTGCAGTTCCTGGGGCCACCTAGACTCGAAGGCGTCCGCTAACCACGCACGGCGGGTAAACACTTTGCGCCCGGGGTGCGTCTATGGTGTCGAGGAACCCCAACCAATACCGGG
>JAGWBN010000098.1:0-1613 GCA_021295875.1 Pseudomonadales bacterium | reverse complement strand
AACTCGCCGAGTTGCTGCACGCGTTCTTCAAGGACCTGCCGCGCCGGCAACGCGAGGTGTTCGACCTCGTCGAACTGCAAGGCGTCTCGGCCACCGAAGCGGCGCAGATCCTCGGCATCCGCCCGACCAGCGTGCGCGGCAATCTGTTCAAGGCCCGTCGCAACCTGCGCCGGCGCATTCTCGCGACGTGGCCGGATGTCCGGGAGCATTGACCATGAGTGAGTGCACCCGACCCATCGACGCCCTACTGGTGGCGGAGCTGGATGAACTCCGCGGTGATGCCGATACCGATCTGGGCCGGCATGTGCGGGCGTGCCCGCGCTGTTCCGCCGCAGCGCGGGAGATCGTCGCCGCGAACGGCCGGCTTGATCGCACGTTTGGTGCGGAGGCGGTGATCGATGCCAGTGCGCTGATCGCACGGGCGCGGTCCGGCCCGCCAAGGACCGGGCGACTGTTCGACTGGCCCCGGAGATGGATCCCCCATCCGATCCCGCCGTGAGCGCGGCGTTCGCGGTGCTTGCCGTTGCAGTGCTGATCCTGGTGGGTGGGCGCGAGGAACGTCTGCCTGGTGTCGAGTGGATTCCTGAACGACCACGGCAACCGCCCGTGGTGGACGCGCCCTACGACAAGGTGGTCGTCATCCCGACGGCCAACCCCAAGCTCACGATAATCTGGTTTTCGAAGGAGGACGACGATGCGAAACACGTGGATGTGCCTCGCGACAATCCTGCTGTCATTGGTCCTGGTGACCAGCTGTGACAGGGACGCGCCCGAATTGGAGGTGCGCACGTTCGATGTGGAGGCGAAAACACATGAAGTGCACGATGTGGGCAAACTCATTCAACCCTACGTATACGATGATCGCCCCAATGCGCCGGGTTCCATGTCGATCGCCCTCGGCGCGATCACGGTCCGCGAGACACCTGACAACCTTGATCGGATCGCGCGGGTCCTTGCAGATCTCGACTTGTCGGAGGCGGCGATATCGGCGTCCGACCTCCATTTCCTACTCGTCGAGGCAAACGGGGCGCCGGAACCAGATCCGGTGATCGCCGACCTGGTCGAAGAGTTGCGTAAGACCCTTAGGTTCGAGGGCTATTCGCTGCTCGGGGAGTCGCGGATAGCGGTGGGACCGCAAAGTGTATATCCATATCGCCAAGTGCTGCGAACCGCGACGAGCGAGTACTCCATTGTCGGCAACTTTGGCGGTTCCGGTCCTAGCAAGTTGCTGTCCGTGGACCTCCGGCTAAAACGATCCGTCGCGGGTGAATTCACGACCACGACGAACCAAAGGGTTCTGAGCACCGAGGTCGGGATTCGGAAGAACCAGACCCTGGTGCTCGGGACGGTTCCCGTCGAGGGATCGGCGACCCTGCTTCTGGTCGTGAGGTTGACCGACGCCTGACACCGTGGCCTAGTCCGTGGCTGGGATGTCCATGGCCGGCTGACGTTGCCCGTATAATGCGCCGCTTGCGAAGCATGCGCCTTCGCGCGTTGGGCATGCCATGTTCGTCAACCCGGAAGTGCCGCTTGAGTCCCTGCCCACGCTAGAGGAACTCGACTGGCGGCCGCTGCATCGGAACTTCGTCAAGCGCCTGCAGGTCAGGAAGCTG
>JAGWBN010000097.1:10842-12686 GCA_021295875.1 Pseudomonadales bacterium | reverse complement strand
GTCTTCGCCGCCGGTGATCGACGTGCGCGGATCGACCGGCCCGTGTGGCTGGACCGCTGCGAGGTTCGCCAGGGGGACTTCCAGCGCTTCGCCCAGTGGTTGCCGTTCAATACCGAGTCGGCGCCGGTGGCCCCGGGCCAGCCAGCGGGCTGGCGGCACCTGAGCGACACCTGGGATCACGCCGTGAGCGGTCGCCTGGACGCGCCCGCCAACGGGCTCACCTGGTACGACGCCTGGGCCTATTGCGCGGCGTCTGGCGGACGGCTTCCCCATGTCGACGAGTGGATCGCGGCGGCGACGGGCACGGAACAGCGTCTATATCCCTGGGGAGACGACTTTCTGGCCGATGGGTGGCCGTATCTCGATCCGCTGTTGAACGCGGCGCGGACTTGCGGCGAGCAGCCTCGGACGGATACGCCAGGCGGCATTGCCGACATGGGTCAGAACGTCGCCGAGTGGACGGTCGGCGACGGCTCGCCACCGGCGCCCCTCGTGGCGGGCGGCAACGGCTACAATGCGCCCCGCGAGGTCTACAGCCTGGCGATCCTCTACCGGCACGCGCCCGCGACCTACCGTTCCCCCTATCTGGGTTTCCGCTGTGCGTACGACGCGCCGCCCGTCACGCCGCCGTGGCGCGCGGTACCCCAGGCCGTGGTGTTGCCGGTCGGCGACTACCGGGTGGGTGTCCCCGACGGCGCCCGCCTGCCGGGGCTGCTGGCGCACATGCCGCGCGAGCGGCTCGATCTCGTGGCGCGGATGTTCGAGCGGCCGAGCGCATCTGGAGCACGTCATCGTCCCGCGGTGGTCGATCTGCACGTCACGGCGCGCGAGATCACGCGCCGCGACTACGCCGCCTTCCTCAACGACCCGTTCGTGGCCGCCGGATTCCACGCCGACGCGAACCAGCCTCGGGAACACTCGCACCGACCGCCCGACTGGGGTCGCCAGATGACCGAACCCGATCTGCCCGTCGTCAACGTCGACTGGTGGTCGGCCCACGCCTTCGCCTCCTGGGCGGGCGGCCGCCTGCCCTCCGCCGGGGAGTGGGAGAGTGCGGCTTCCGGACAGGGCCGGCACCCCTATCCGTGGGGCGACGACTACATCGAGACCACGACGCCCGACGGCGGCGGCGTTCGGGCCATACGCGTGATGCTTGCCGACGATCCCGACGCCACGCCGGAGGGGCTGCTCGCCATGGGCGGCAACGTGTCGGAGTGGACGCGCAGCGTGTCCAGCGCCGGCGGCCGCTACTCGGTGGTCGTCAAAGGCGGCAACTACCTGCTGCCGGGCGCCGAGACGGCCCGCATGGACTTCCGCAACCACGTCTCGCCCAACCACCGCTCACCGACCCTGGGCTTCCGCGTCGTCTTCGACAGACCGCGCTAGACATCACTACGGCGCTGACCGGCAACGCCAGTGAGCACGGTGGGTGTCCCTACCTTGGGGGCGCCTATTTTGGGGGCGTTGTCGGTGCCGAGTGGAGCGGGGTGGGTGTCCCTATTTATGGGGTCGCAGTTGGGGCGCGCCGATGGGGCGGGGCGGGCTGCTTTCTGATAGGGTTCGCGCATCTCGAACCGACGGGAAGATCATGCGAATACCGAGTCCTACGCGCTGTCTGGGCGTCTTGGTTGCCGTCGGCGCACTGTCTTGGCAGGCCACCGCGGCGGCGCAGGAGAACTTCGTGGTGGAGGAGGGCTACCTCTCGACGAGCGTCCGCCAACTGGTGGACTCGTGGGGATGGTCGCTGGTCTGGAAAGCCGACGAGGACCGGGTCATCGACCATGCCTTCGACATCGACAACGACTCCCTGAAGGGTGCGCTGGAGAACCTGCTTGGCATGTACA
>JAGWBN010000097.1:0-10651 GCA_021295875.1 Pseudomonadales bacterium | reverse complement strand
AACCACGGTCGCCACGACCGACGCCTCGTCGTAGGGCCCGCGCTAACGCCGCAATAGTTCCCAGGCCTGCGTTTGACAAACAACGGAGTTTCGCGGAGCGAAAACTCCAAACGCGCCCCTCAGTGCGCGCGGGCGTACGCAATCAGCTGGGCGCGGCGCAAGCGCCCGTGGCCGGATCCTGCGTGCACCAGGCGGCCTTGAAGGTAATCTGCATCGCGGCCAGCGCGTTGGTGTCCATCACCACAACCACCGACTCCACCATGACCGGGCCACCGCCCAGGCGGCGGGCGAGCCAATTCGCCATGTCGGGGCGACCCCACTCGACGTTGCGCAGTTCGACAACCAATGTCCGGGTGCGGTAGATCGGGTTCGCCCTCGGCGGCCGGGGACTGCGGGTCGTGCCGATCAGGGCGGTGAGCTGCTCGAAGTCCCGCTGCACGCTCGACCAGTGCCACGGGTCGCCGCGCGGTGGCTCGGGGTACCTGATGGCGTCGATCTCGTCGGGGCGCCGGGGCGAGACGCCATCAAGAGGTACTTCGGCTTCGAACTTCATGCGCGGATTGGAAGCGCTCCGTTGGGCGAGTTCGACTGTCCAGCCGAGTGCCTTCGCGCGCTCGTCGGTCCACTCGGTGATTTCGGTTGCCTCCCGGTCGCTGATCGGTACGAACTCGCCGGTCTCCGGGTTGAGCGGCAGTGCCGCGCCGATCGACACGGTGTCGACGGTGTTGCCGCCTCTTCCCCTTGAATTCGCCCTCTCGGCCTGCCAGCGCAACCACTGCACGTCCCAGTAGGTGAACTCCTCAACGGCGCGAAGGTAGGCGGCATGGATGCTGGTGATCACCGCGGCGGGATCCGGTTCGCCGAGGATGCTGTTGTACTCGTCCAGAAGGCGCTGGTTCGAATTGACGAAGATCTCGGTCGTATCCACGTCCTTCGTGAAGTACCAGTACGCGCCGACGGCGGCTCCGGCGATGACCAGTAGCAGCAGCGCGTTCTGCATCAACCGCCGGAGTTGGTTCCAGCGCGCCACCGCGGGGATCCGGCGGACCTCCACCAGGGTCTGTAGGGGCGTTGCATCAAGCACGCTTCCGGGGGTCGGCCGATTCAGGATCGTCGCATCGCCAGCGGCATTGCGGATCTGCGCAAGCAGTGCGTCGTCGTCGCAGAACACGGTCGGCGTGGTGGACGCATCGAGCAGCTTGGCCACCGTGACGGCCAGCTCGTTTTTGGCGCCTTCGTCCGTGAGCGCGTCCTTGGCTACGCGGCCGTTGATCACGAGCACGATGGCCATGCCCTCTTGCAATCGTTCGCACCACAGGTAGCTCGGGACGCCGGCTCTCAGCCAGCCGCGCACGGTCTCGCCGAGCAGGCGCAGGTTGTCGGGGTTCTCGCCGGCGGGACCCGCGAAGAACGCGCACTCCAGGTTGCGGCCGTCACGGCCGAAGTGGCAATAGACGTCGCGGGTACCGCGTTCGGCTATGGAGAGCGCAGATCGGACCTGCTTCTCGCGGCGCCGTTCCGTACCGGCGACGCTGGCGAACGGTCGGAGACGGACGACTTCCCGGGCGACCGGAAGGGCGAACGCGGTCACAGGAGGAGGTCTTCGTCCGGCGCCGGCGCGTCCAACAGGGTGGGGGTGATCAGGAGCACGGTTTCCGTTCGGGCCGACTCCAGCCTTCGCGTGCCCATCCAGCCGAGCCTTGGAAGCGACTCCCGGTCGGAAGCCGCCTTGTCGGCCAGGAGACCGCTCAAAGCCAGTGTCTCGCCGCTGCGCAGCCGGGCGCTCTGGAAGAACTGGCTTCGGTCCACCTCCGGCAACTGGATCGTCTGGTCCCCGGTTCCGGCCGTGTCCAGGCGGACCAGGTCGCTCACCAGGATGTTGGCGTAGAGGAATACCCGCTCACCGACGATCTTCGGCAGGATGGTGACCGAGATTCCGGTCGAGACCACGCCCGGTTGAAGCTGAACCTCGGTAGTGAGCGCCGCGGTCTCGCGGGTGATCACGTCGATGCCGGCGAGAATCGCGCGGTCGTTCAGGACTTGCAGTTGCGTGGCCTGGCCGTTCAGCGCGACCACCCTGGGGTTCTTCTGCACGGTGGTCCGGCCTTGGGTCGAGAGCGCACGCAGGATGACGGAGGTGCCTTCGAGGTCTTCCGCTGCCTCGCCGGGCGGTGCGGGTCCGAACTGGATGCCGAACACCCCGGGCGCCACGCCGAGAGCCTTGGCGGCGGCATCGCCGAATGTGCTCGAACCGACCGGATTGGCACCGGCGGCCCTGCGCACCAGGGCCCAGTCGATGCCGCTGGCGTTCTGGTCCGAGAGAGTGACGGTCACCAACTGGATCTCCAGCAGGACCTGCCGTTCCAGCCATTGGTTCAGGGCATCGATGTACTGACCCGCCTGGCGCACCAGGCGCGCCGGACCGCGCACCACCACCGTGCCGGTGGTGCGGTCGATGATCGTCTCGGCATCCTCGCCGAGGAGACGCACCAGGGTCGACTGGAGATCCTCCCAGAATCGTCCGGTGGCGGAGAGACCGATGTTGCCGCCGGAGTTGGGTGTGGCGCGTACTCCACCGCCGCCGCCACCACCACCGCCGCTGCCGCCACCGCCGCCGGTCGTCTGGATGGCGGCGGTCTGCGTCGAGCGCACCGTGTTCATCGAGAAGCTCAGGGTGCCCGGAATGCGGTGCACGTCGAACGTCCGGGTGATGTTGGCCATCCAGTGCAGGGCGCCGCCGCGTTCCTCCCAGCCGTAGCCGCTGGCATCGGCCAACAGGGTCAGGAAGTCGCGGAACGATCCGCTGTGGTCCAGGGTGACGGGCACGGTCCGGTCGTCGAGGTCGGGGGCGAAGGCGATGGACGGCACCTGGGTCAACTGTTCGAACGCTTTGGAGAGACAGCGGTCGAAGGGCAACTCGGAGGCCTTGACCGTGACGCGCTCGCTGAGCCAGGCGGCTTGCGCGTGGGCGACCCGGGTGTTGGCGAGGTAGGGCGCGTCGTGGACCTCCACCAACGCCCTCGGCCGGACGCCGGTCTCCTCCTCGAGAAGTTCGGTCGCGGCGGTCTGCGTGTCGCCGATCATGGTTCGCAGGACGGCGGGAGAGCAGCCGGCGAGCAGCAGCGTAGCGCCGAGTGTTGCCAGGAGTGCCGTAGGGGCGACCCCGTCACGCCTGGCAGGGCGCGCGGTAGTCCATGGCATGGGCAACGAAGCGCGGCATCTGTTGTGGGTCGCCTTCGTGTGATCGTGTTCGTCGTGCATGTCGTTCCTTGGCAGGGCCGGGGGAGAGATCCTTGTTGCGCGGCTAATGCGA
Organism: Pseudomonadales bacterium; assembly: GCA_021295875.1. Taxonomy (GTDB): domain Bacteria; phylum Pseudomonadota; class Gammaproteobacteria; order Pseudomonadales; family Azotimanducaceae; genus VXYL01. The sequence goes on along the minus strand of JAGWBN010000097.1, from coordinate 7,338 downwards.
GTGGCTCTCGCTGTCCAGGTCGTTCAGGCGTTGTTCCACGTCTGCCAGGTCCAATGACGCGACCTCGGCTTCGTTTTCGTCTCTTACGGTCACGTTGCCGCCGCCCTGGAGTTCGATGCTGTGGTCGGTGGCCCGGTCCCTGACGACCAGACCGCCTTGCGCTTCGACGGGCTTGTCGGGGTCCATTGTGTCGAACACCAGCCGCGAGCCGTCGTCGTCGAGCATGCCGACCTCCCAGCCTTCTTGCGTCAGCGTGACTGGGTCCACGTCCCTCAGCCGGATGCCGGGCCCCGTCGCGGTTTGCGGATCGTCGTGGGTGCCCAGGGTGATGGACGCCACGCCCTGCAGGTCGCCGCTTGGCTCGCCGGCCACCTGGCCGAACACCACGGCTCGTGTCTCGTTGCGCAGGCGCATGTACTGACCGGTGGCGACATCCTCGGTCAACCTCGCCTCGATCGTCCGCTCGTCGTTGTCGACCTGAACGCCCTGCGGCGGAAGGACCATCCCGTTGGGTAGTTGCGAGGCGATGAGCCGCGCGTCGCCGGTGCCCCAGACGTTGAAGCGGATGACCAGATCGTCCGCATCCATGGGGTCCTCGACGTAGTCACCGGTCTGGGGCAGGAGCGGATTCGCGTCCCGATCCCAGCCGGTGAGCTCGTAGTCGCCGCAGCCCATGGGGCATTCGAAGTAGCGGACTGTCGGGATGAAAGGCAGGTTGCCGTCGTCGACCAGCGGGTCGGCGAGGATCTCGTCGAACTCGCTCGGCCAGTGGCTGAACAGGTTTGTCTCTTTCCACTGCACCGAGGCGTCGAGGATCGTCTGCACGTCGCTCACCGTGCCTTCGATGCGCCGGTTGGCACGATCGAGATTGAGTTGGCCGAGATAGAAGTCGGTGATCGCGATGGCCAGCAGTCCGAGCACACCGACGACCAGGGCGAGTTCGATCAGCGTGTAGCCCCGCGTTTTCCCGCGTCTCGATCCGGTTTGGCGCATCGTCTTCATCGTCGTCAGCAGCCGAGCGCGTCCCAATCCCGCGAGTCCACGGCGAGATCCCCGTTCAAGTCGAAGTCGAGCAGGCCGTCGCCGTTGCCGTCGAGGAAGCCGGTGTCGTCGCGACCGTCGCCGTTGACGTCCAGAGGTCCCAGGCCGCCGTCGCGGGGGCATTCGTGGTCACCGCAGTCGCAGTATTCGTCGAGCAGCCCGTCCTCGTCCGAGTCGCATTCGACTCCGAAGGCGTCCACCCAGGCCTCCATCCGGCGTTTGCGCGTGGGATCGCCCGTGGGCCCCAGGGAGGCGGAAAGCGGCAGCACCACCCGCTCGCCGGCGGGGTCGGCGTCGCAGGGCTCCACCGTCGCCGCATCCCCGTCGTCGTCGCAGTAGCCGCCGAACCGGCGGGCCACCACGGCGATGCGGTCGTCGAACCGCGACGGGGGATGCCAGAACGCGCGGAAGGCAACGACGTTGTCGGCATCGAGGTCGATCTGCCAGTCGTATGCGCCATCCTCCGTGCCGAGAGCCGGCAGGACGGTGCCGCTCAGCCGATGTTCACCGAGTTCCACGTCCGCTCCCTCCAACGGGAATTCGGGGGCTTGCACGGGCGCCGCGGGGTGAACCGGCCGCTCCGTACGGCAGTAGGACGCCTTGTACCAGCTCACGATAGCGTTCTCGAGCTGCCTGACTTCCGACTCGGTCCTCGCCGACTGCGTATCCACCTCCAGTCCGCGAACGAGGTTCAATCCGAAGGTCAGGGCAATGGTGCCCGCGACCGCGATGAACCCCAGGGCGAAGGCGATCTCGAGGAGCGTCGTGCCCCTCGTGCGCGACGGATCGCCGGGTGGACGGGACGGACGATGGAACATCGTTCAAGCCGTGCGGACACGCTACAGGGGATAGATCACCGTGATCTGCCCCGAGTCGTCCCCCTCGGAGACGTCGACTTCGTCCTCGGCGCCATCCGCCAGCTTCCGACTCAGCGTGTCGAGCATCTCCGCATCGATCTCGGTGATCTGCAGCTGGAACTGGTAGGGCAGATCCTCGTCGACGGTGAACGAATAGTCGCCCTGCCACGGGTTCACTCCCGAAAGCGTCGCCGACGTGCCGTTCTGGATCGCCTCGTCCCTGAGCGCGCCGGACAGGAAGCCGCGAATCTGGAACCACTGGGTCAGGTTGGCGGTGTCCTCGCCGCAGCAGATCTGGTCGTCCCCGGCGAAGTTCTTCATCGCCTGGCGGATGGTCGCCACGTCGCGGATCGCACTGTTGATGCTCAGCGTCTGCGACACGGCGCGGTACACGGCGAGTGCCGCGACCACGAGAATGGCGATGATCGCGATCACGAACGCGAGTTCGATCAGCGTTACGCCGATGCGCCGATGACGGCGGGTTGGTATTGCAGTTGACATTTTGGATCCTCGCACGATGTTGAACTGTCTTGGTCCGCTGGGCGATTATCGTCGCGCGGACCGCTAAAGAGCCTCTTCGAACGCCTGCTGGATTCCCAGGGCGGTCAGGTAGATGGCGCCGATCTGAGCGATCAGGGACAACGCCACGATCGAGATGCCGAGCGCCTCCAGCACCCGGGCGACCCGCCTCACCCGGGCCAGCACGAGGTTGCGTGCCGCCACTCCGGTGAGGGCGATAGTCGTTCGCAGGTCCCGGAAGTCCGCCAACAGGTGGAGCCTAGCCATGTCGCGGCGCATCAACAAGCGGACATCGAGCATGCCGGAAAGGTCGGCGCCTTCGTCCAGCCGCCGCCGCATGCGGTCCAGGTACATGCGCAACCAAGGCGTGGCGTGGGTCTCCAGGGCGCCGATGGCGGTCCGGGGTTCGTGCCCGGCGGCAAGCAATGTGCCCACCTCCTCCAGCGTGTTGGCGGCCTGAACACCGCGGTAGAGCGTGAGCGGGAATACTCGATCCAGTCCCCGTCGGGTCGCCCCCGCCCAGTTTCGGAGCAGGTAGCGGACGATGAGCAGGATGGCGAGGATCGTTCCCAACCCGATTAGCCAGTTGTCGCCGATGAAGGTACCCACCGCATGGATGATCTCGGCCAGTGGATGCAGTTGGAATTCCTTGTCCGCCTGCTCGAATCGTGGCCACACCTGGGCGGAGAAAATCGCGTACAGGGTCGCCGCAACGGCGAGGTAGAGGATGGGTCTGACGAGTTGGGCGACCACGCCGCGGCGGGCTTCCTGCTGGTCGCGCAGGCGTTCAAGCACCGGCAGCCCGGTCTCCGACAGGTCGCCGCTTTCCCGCGCCGCACCGATCGCGGCGGCGACGTCGAAGCGGAACATGGACTCCATGGCCTCGTCCACCGGGGCGCCTTCGTCCAGTTTGCGCAGCAGAACGCCCGCCACGGCACGCTCCAGCGGTTCGCCGACGTCGTGGATGTGTCCGAGCACGGCGTGCAGAGGCAGGCCGTCGCTCAGAAGCCGGATCATGCCGTCGAGGAAGTCGACCTGTCTGGCGACGGACAGGCGGAACTGCCAGCGCAGGAACGCTTCCTCGGCGCCCGCCAGCGACTGGACCGGATGACTGAGGATCACGCCCCGTCCTCCTCTTCGGGGTCGACGACCGGCTCGGCATCGCCTGCGTAGGAGTGGGCGTATTGTTCCCCGCGGAGGGGACAGACGAGCTTCTCCACGTCGCGGGGATCGACCAGCCCTTCGCAGATGTGTTTCATCGCATGTTCGCGGATGGACAGCCATTCGTCCTCGCGCAGTGCCTGGCGCCATTCGTCCCAGCGCCTGTCCCGGATGAACTCGCGGGCCTGGTCGTCGACGTCCACCACCTCGGCGACCAGTTGCCGCCCTTTGATGCCCGTACCCTCGCAGCCGGCGCAACCCCGGCCACGCAGGCTGACCTCTCGGAGAGTCGCGCGATGGTCGAGGATTCGTCCTCGCCGACACCCCCTGGCTTGGCGTCCGGCTTCTGGACGTCGGCCGTACCCTGAGGCGTTTCCTTTTGAATCTCGGCCAGAGGCCGTTTGCACTTGGGGCACAGCTTCGGCACCAGGCGCTGGTTGACCATCAGCACGAGGAAGTTGGGATCGTAGAGCATCCGGTGCTCGACGCCGAGATCCTCCAAGCGCGTGGGGATCGACAGCACGTTGGCGGCGTGCACCGTCGTCAGGGTCAGCTTGCCAGCCGTGGCGAGATCCTGGATGGCTTTGGCCGTCTCTCCGTCCTTGATCTCGCCGAGTACGTTGATGTTCGAGTCCCACCGGTTGAGGCCGCCCAGCAGTGCCTTCCAGCCGGCGTGTTCGACGAGACCGCTGACCGAGACGTGGGTGACGTGCCCGAGTTCCCGTTCGACGGGCTCCTCCAGGGAAATGATCTTGAGTCTATCCTTCTCGTCCTGCGTGAACCCGTCCAGCAGGGCGGTCAGCGACGAACTCTTGCCGGATCCCGTTGGCCCCGAGAAGACGATCACCCCATAGGGCTTGCGGATGGCCTCGCGAAGGGACCGGAGGTGTTCGGGTCGATAGCCCAACTCATCCAGTTGCAGGGGCGTCTCATCCGGCTTCCAGACGCGGATGTAGATGTCGACGCCGCGAATCTCCGGTGCGGTCGCAAACCGAAGTGCGATCGTCTGACGGCCCTTGTCGGTCGTCACCGGCATCTGCGCCGAGGCGTTGAGCGGTTCGGTGGTCGTGAACTGACGCGAGCCGCGCTTCGCGAGCCGCGTGAACATGTAGTTGCCGAGCTGCTTGATGATCGGAACCGTGACCAGCGGCGGTCCATCATCGGTGATCTCCCGCATTTCGCCGTCCACCCGGAAGCGGACGATGGCGGTGTCCGGCTCGCGCATCTCTAAGTGGATGTCGGAGGCTTCGCGTTTCAAGGCCTTCTTCAGCAGTTCGTCCAGCTTCGACTGCACCTCGGTCTCGGTCAGCGTCTGATCGGGGTTGCGGGCCTTCGCCACCAGCGTAGACAACGCCGGATGGACTTCCACCGTCCAGCCCTTGAGCGCCAGCAGCGAGGCGGTGGCCTCGACTTCGGCACTGTTGGGGTCGTCGGTGATGATCCAGCAGGCATCGATTCCGTCCGAGCCCTGGCGAACGCGGACGGCGGCATGGTCCCCGCAGGTGCGCTTGACCCAGTCGCGCACCGCCGGCTGGGTGATCGGCTTCAGATCCTGATACATCAGATCCGCCTCTTCCAGGATTGGATGCGTCTTCCACAACTCAGCCAGGCGGCGGATACGGGCTTTTTGCTCGGTCTCGGTGGGTGTCGCCGCGGCGCCGTCCTCGGTGACCGACGGCTCCGCCGGGCTGGCCGATGCGCCATCGACTTCGGCGGGAGCCGTGGACCGGGTTGGGGACAACCGACCGAGCAGCGCGCCGAGGCCGCGCGATCTACGACGACCGGCGATCGGCTGGGTGGCGGTCAGCGGCCTTGGTGGCTGGGCGGTCTCGCTCATGGCGACGACTGGAGTGCCAGGGTTCCGATTCCGAACTAGCGCGACATCGGCAGCGGCACGCTAGCGCGCTCCCGAGTCCAACTGACTGGTGAGTCCCAGGATGAGCTCGCGACCTTGACAGGCAACCGTGGCCTTGTCGGCAGTGACCGCCTGGAGTTGGCACGCCGTGCCGCCGATGCTTGCCCCAACGCCGACCTCGGTGTGGCGGGTGCCGCGGAAGGACAGCTCGGCCCTCCCCGGATCGCTCTCGGCCCCGATCCAGTGGACCCACACCTCGTCGAGGCAGGCGCAGGTCGGCGGTGTCGGATCGACGCCCAGAATCTGCTCGACCAGGGGAGCGTATTCCGGCGCATCGATGAGCAGTTCGTGGATCCGCTTCTTGGCCACCAGCAGCTCTTCGAGATCCGCCGCCTGCTTGATTCGGCGTTCCAGGTCGGAGTCCTGCGGACCTTCGAGCTGTTCCAGTTGGATCTGCAGCTGCTTTAACTCGATCTCCCGTTTCAGGCGGTCGATCTGGTAGTTGTCGCGAAGCTTGGGCGGCAGGTCGGGGAGGCTCGGCGCGGCCGACTCGGGCTCGGCGCCGAAGGTCGATGTGGACAACGCAAATGCCGCGAACGCGACGGCGGCGGGCACGATCCATCGCATCGTCAAGAGCTTGCCGCAGGTTCGGGGTTGTCTGCTAGCCATCGCGTCCCCTAACTCAACCAGGCCGGTTTGGCAGTCGCGCACTCTACCACCAAAAGGGTTGTTCCGCCCGGTCCAAATCGGGTCGTGGCCACCACTGCCACCACTACGAATGGTTGTCCGGGCTCGCTTTTCGTGCTTGCGGACAGGGTGGTCATTGGGCACATCCCACGGCGGGTGTCGGGTATTCTTTGCGCGCGCAATCGATGGAGGCGGTATGTTCGATCTGACGGGAAAGGTCGCACTGATAACGGGCGGCAACGGCGGCATCGGTCTGGGCTTCGCCGAAGGCTTGGCGGAACACGGCGCGGGGGTGTGCATCTGGGGCACCAACAAGGACAAGAACGCTGCGGCCAAGGAGGCCCTCGAACGCCACGGTGGCCGGGTTGCGGCGCTCCAGTGCGACGTCGGCGTCGAGGGGGAGGTGGTGGACGCGTTCGCCGAGACCCTCGCCGTCTTCGGCCACGTCGACGCCTGTTTCGCCAACGCGGGCGTGGGCGGCGGCGGGGCGCAGTTCGACGCCATGACCGAGGCGGAGTGGCACCGGGTGTTCAAGGTCAACATGGACGGCGTCATGTTCACGTTCCGCGAGGCGGTCAAACACATGCGCGAGAGCGGCCGCGGCGGTTCGCTGGTGGTCACCAGCAGCGGCACGGCGCGTTTCGGAGCGGCGGGGAGCGAACACTACTCGGCCACCAAGGCCGGCGTCATCGCGCTCATCCAGTCCCTGGCCGTCGGCCAGGCGCGATACGGCATCCGCGCCAACGCCGTCATTCCCGGCTGGATCGAAACCGCCATGACCGAACGGGCGTTCCGAACCGAGGCGTTCCAGACCCGGGTCATCAAGCGGATTCCCCAGCGACGCTGGGGCCAGCCAGAAGACTTCAAGGCGATCGCCGTGTACTTCGCGAGCGACGAAAGCAGCTACCACACCGGCGACACCATCGCCATCGACGGCGGCGTATCCCACTTCTAGCGACGTACCCCATCCCATAGGGACACCCACCGTCCATCCCATAGGGACACCCACCGTCGTACCCTCCCATAGTACCCTCCCATAGGGACACCCACCGTGGGAGCCCCTCCGTTCAGCGTCCACCCTATAGGCACCCCCCTATAGGGACACCCACCGTCGATTCGAGGCGTCAAGTACCCCCTATAGGGACACCCACCGTCGATTCCAGGCGCCGAGGCGCGTCTAGGGACACCCACCGTCGATTCCAGGCGTCAAGTAGGCCC